>NZ_JARIEA010000058.1 GCF_029267015.1 Sporosarcina ureae
AAAACCGAAGAAAGGTATCACCGATCCACTGATCTTCATCTTCTATAAACCACAATCCAACTTGTCAACCACTTAGTAGTGCAGGCACAACTGCGGGGTAGGCCGTGGCCATGAGACAACTAGCAGCCCTACCGCTAGTTGGCTCATGGCTGGAGGCAATCCCCCACGTGCCTGCGCGAGTCCAAAGTATGCCCCTCTCTACTTTCCATGGACAAGCCAATATCGAGCCACGTCCCAATCCCAATCTCCTAACAACTACCTTTACACAAAAAGACGAATCCCCCAACACAGGATTCGTCTTCAGTCTTTATCTCTTACTCTTCATCAAACTGATAAAGAGGTGTGCTCAAGTAACGTTCTCCGTTAGACGGAAGGATCGCTACAACTGTTTTACCTTTACCTAACTTCTTCGCTACTTGCAACGCAGCCGCAATCGCTGCACCTGAAGATACTCCACCGAGGATACCCTCTTCACGTGCCGCACGACGCGCAAACGTATATGCATCATCATTAGAAACTTTGATAATCTCATCATAGATTTCCGTATCCAACACTTTCGGCACAAACCCTGCCCCGATTCCTTGGATTTTATGTGGGCCAGGCTTGCCTCCAGACAATACTGCTGAATCTTCTGGCTCTACCGCGACGATATTGATACCAGGGAAACGTTCTTTTAACACTTCGCCTACTCCTGTAATCGTACCACCAGTACCAATCCCCGCAATGAATGCGTCTACTTGATCCAAAGCATTCACAATCTCAGGTCCTGTTGTTAGACGATGAACTTCGGGGTTTGCTTCATTATTGAATTGTTGTGGCAAGAACCAACCGTTTTCTTCTGCCAATTGCTCTGCTTTAGAAATTGCGCCTTTCATTCCTTCAGCTCCTGGAGTTAATACTAAATCCGCTCCGTATGCGCGAAGTAAGTTACGACGCTCTAAACTCATCGTGTCAGGCATAACAAGTACTGACTTATAACCTTTTGCAGCTGCAACCATAGCAAGACCGATACCCGTATTACCGCTTGTCGGCTCGATAATCGTACTGCCTTCTTTTAAATTACCATTCTTTTCTGCCGTCTCAATCATAGCAAGCGCAATACGATCCTTAACACTTGAGCCAGGATTGAAGAATTCTAGTTTCAAATACACATCTGCGTCGTTTGCATCTGTTAAACGATTTAATTTCACTAATGGTGTGTTACCTACCAAATCAATAACTGAATTTCCCACTCTACTCATTTGTCATCCGCTCCTAATACCTAGTATTTTTATATGTTTTATTAGCTTAATATTACTACCTTCTAATTAAGTTGTCAATCAAATCATTCAGAAGATTATAGTATATCTGCTTTCTTTGATAGCGCTTACTTTTAAAGTTCTTTAAACAAATTATAAAACTACCCGCTACGCAAAAATGTATTTGGCAACGGGTAAGTAGTTTACGATCTCATTAAATTAACTCTTGAAGTTCTTGCTCAGAGAAATGATACTTCTCTAAACAGAAGTGGCATTGAGCTTCTGCACCATGATCTTCATCGATCATCGCTTGTATTTCTACAGCTCCAAGTCCTTTAATTGCTTCGCTAAAACGCTCTTTGGAACAATCACAATCAAACTTCACGTCTATTCTAGTGAGAAATTCTACGTTTTCTTGACCTAACACTTCTGAAAGGATTCCTTCAGGTGTTAGTCCGTTGTCAATCATAGTAGAAATCGCCGTCATGTTCGTGATTCTTTCTTCTAGCAATACAATCGTTTCTTCTGTAGCTCCCGGCATTACTTGCAGTATGAATCCACCTGAAGCTTCGACTGTGTTGTCTGGATTGACAAGTACACCGAGTGCAACAGCGGACGGCACTTGTTCAGATACTACCATGTACTGAGTGAAGTCTTCTGCAATTTCCCCGGAAATAATCGGCACTTGCCCTGTAAAGTAATCTTTCATACCAAGATCCTTTACAACCGAAAGCATACCTTCCGTACCGACTGCACCACGTACGTCTAATTTCCCTTGTTCATTTAGAGGTAAGTGAGTTTGTGGATTTGTAGCATATCCGCGAACTTCCCCTTTTGCGTTAGCATCCACAACAATCGGACCTAGTGGACCATTTCCTTGGATTTTCACTGTAATATTGTCTTCACCTTTTAACATAGCGCCCATCATGACGGATGCTGAAACGGTACGTCCAAGAGCAGCTGTCGCTGTCGGCCACATCTGGTGACGTTGTTGCATTTCGCCTACTGTTTCAGTTGAGCGGACTGCATATGCACGAATCTGCCCTTCGAAAGCTAATGCTTTTACTAAATAATCTGTTGTCATTTCATTCTCTCCTTACAAATTTCTTTCATAAATTAAATGTAATCCTTTTAGTGTCAGGAAGTTATCTACTACATCTATTACTTTTGTTTCAGATGCAATCAATTCTGCCATTCCACCTGTCGCGATGACTGTAGGTTCTACTTTACAATCCTCTTTTATACGGTTAACAATACCTTCTACTTGTCCAACATAACCAAAGACAATACCAGACTGCATGGCAGCGACGGTATTTTTACCAACAACATGCTCAGGACGCGCTAGTTGAACGCGCGGCAGTTTTGAAGCGCGGTCAAACAGCGCTTCCATAGAGATCTTAATGCCAGGCGCAATGGAACCACCCATGTATTCGCCGTTTTCGTTCACGTAGCAATACGTAGTAGCTGTTCCAAAGTCTACGATTATTAGCGGGCTACCATATTCACGGATCGCTGCTACCGCATTAACGATCCGATCAGCACCGACTTCGCGAGGATTTTCATATTTGATATTCAATCCTGTTTTTACGCCCGGTCCAACAACCATTGGCTTCTGATTGAAGTACTTTTTACACATTTGCTCTAACGGGAACATAACAGGCGGCACCACGGAAGAAATAATAATGCCAGTAATGTCTTCGAATGAAAGCCCTACATGCTGAAACATTGCTTTAACTTGCATGGCGTATTCATCCTCGGTCTTATGACGATAGGTTTCCATACGCCAATGGTACTTCAGTTGATCCCCTTCATATACACCTAACACAATATTGGTATTACCTGTATCTAATACTAATAACATAGTCGTTGTCCCCTCATACTTTGACTTTTTCCCGTACATCATATCATAATTCCACGTGTAGATACTGTAGATGTGTACTGACCATTTCCCTATCATTAAGAAAACAGCCGACTGTAAACAGTCGGCTGTTAGGTTCGCTTAGTCTCTGCGTTCTTCGTCAATTGGTGGTAGTGTCTTATCTGTTGCTCCACCTTCACTTGGCAAGTCACCGATTGACGGGTCTGATGGTGCACCCGTGCTATCTGGAGTCGTGCTTGTTGAATCCGGTGTTTCATTCATTGCAGTTTCCACAGGGGATTCCACAACTTTCTTGTCAGCATCGCTACCATCATTGTTGTCGTATGGGCGATCAGGCAAGGTACCGTGATCTTTTAAGTGATTGATTTGTTCCGCATCCAGCGTTTCGACTTCCAATAAAGTCGTTGCGATGAGATTAAGCAATTCTCGGTTTTCAGTAAGAATCTTTCTTGTGCGTTCATACTGCTCTTTAATAATGATTTGCATTTCAGAGTCAATTTCGTATGCAATTGCTTCAGAATAGTTTTGCTCAGAATTGAAGTCACGTCCAAGGAATACTTGGCCGCCTTGCGTCTGACCGAACTGCATCGGACCGATTTTATCGCTCATTCCGTATTCTGTAACCATCGAACGTGCAATACCTGTAGCGCGCTGGAAATCATTATGCGCTCCGGTTGACACTTCGCCAAGTACGATTTCTTCTGAAACACGTCCACCTAGAAGACCCGCGATTTTGTCGAGGAGTTCAGGTTTTGTCATGAAGTAGCGATCTTCTTTCGGAAGCATGACGGCGTATCCGCCAGCCTGCCCACGAGGAACAATAGTTACTTTATGGACGATTTCTGCATCATCGAGCATTAATCCCACTACTACGTGACCCGCTTCGTGGAATGCGACGATGTTTCGTTCTTTTTTCGAGATGACACGATTTGTTTTCGCAGGACCTGCAATGACGCGATCCGTTGCTTCATCAATATCGGACATATCAATTTTCTTTTTATCTCTTCTTGCTGCCACAAGAGCTGCTTCATTCAATAAGTTCTCAAGATCCGCACCAGAGAATCCTGGAGTACGTTGAGCTAAAGCTTTCATATCGACTGTATCATCAAGTGGCTTGTTACGCGCGTGAACTTTCAACACAGCTTCTCTTCCTTTAACATCTGGACGACCAACTGTAATTTGACGGTCAAAACGTCCCGGACGAAGAAGTGCCGGGTCCAAAATATCCGGACGGTTTGTAGCGGCAACGATGATAATTCCTTCGTTTCCTTCAAATCCATCCATTTCCACTAGCAACTGGTTCAATGTTTGCTCACGCTCATCGTGACCGCCACCTAAGCCGGCTCCACGCTGACGTCCAACTGCATCAATTTCATCAATAAATATAATACATGGTGAGTTTTTCTTGGCATTCTCGAACAAGTCACGCACTCGAGAAGCACCCACACCTACAAACATCTCAACGAAATCAGAACCTGAAATCGAGAAGAATGGTACACCAGACTCGCCTGCAACTGCACGCGCAAGTAATGTTTTACCTGTACCTGGAGGTCCTACTAGCAAGATCCCTTTTGGAATCCGTGCGCCTAACTCCACAAACTTACTGGCGTCTTTCAAGAAGTCCACGACTTCTTCAAGCTCTGCCTTTTCTTCATCTGCACCTGCAACATCATTGAAACGTACTTTCTTTCGATCGTCCGTTTGCAGTTTCGCTTTACTTTTCCCGAAGTTCATCACCTTGCCGCCACCGCCGCCTTGTGATTGGTTCAGTAAGAAGAAGAAAAGGATAATAATAATTATGAATGGTACAAGTCCTGTAAAGAACGATACCCACGCGCTTGTTTCTTTTGGCGGTAGGATGTCAATTTCAGTATTTGTCTTTGCGACTATTTCGCGAATGCCGTCCATATCATTTTCTGGAATGTTCGTTACGAATGTTTCACCTTTTTCGTAGTCGGTCATTTCCCCTTTTACTTCATACACAAGCTGTAATGGTTGGTAAGTTGCATTTTCAACTTTTCCTTGTTCCAGCGCTGTGATGAATTCATCATACCGAATTGGTTTCATCTTCGGATTTGGATTGTTAAGCGAACTGAATATCCCCATTATTGCAAGGAAGATCAATCCATATAAAAGAAAGTATCGAAGTATTCGATTCATCCCAAGCCTCCTCATCTCATTCAACAAAAACTAAACAGAAAACTATTGTAAATTTTAGCATAGATTAACACTACTTAACA
>NZ_JARIEA010000007.1 GCF_029267015.1 Sporosarcina ureae
CAGACGGCAAGGAAACTGAATTTGAAGTACTAGCACGTTTCGACTCCGAAGTTGAAGTGGACTACTACCGTCACGGCGGAATCCTTCAAATGGTTCTACGTAATAAATTAGCAGCTAAGTAATAAGAAATAGATGAGGGTGCCCGGCTAAGCCGGGCATCTTTTTTGCGTTTTCATTGGCTTAGTGAGGGCGTAACGTGGGAGCACCCGTTGATCGACGTTCCAGGCGGACGCTTTCCTGTGGGCGTGGCTTGAGCCTCCTCGTCACTGCGTTCCTGCGGGGGCTCAAGTCTCACGCTGATCCACTAGGAGTCGCCGCCTTGCACTTACGATCAACTATTTGTCGTGTTCTGAAATTCAATTCGTGAGGAGTTAGTGAAAGCAATCGCAGTGCCGCTCATAGATTTAGTCAAACGCTCATAGGTAGGAGTTAAGTGCTCTATGGCCACTTTTTACCGCTCTATCAAGGCTCCTAGTCGCTCATAGACACACGACAAGCGATCATAGAAACCCCGCAACCGCTCATAGCCCTGCCATCACGTGTCTCATTTTCATCCGAAATTCACAAAGCTAAAAAGTATAACTAAGTCAGTCACTAACTACAATGAAGTCTAAAAGTACTAACAGTCTATAGGTAGGATTGGAGCGTCCCTCTCCGAAGCACAAATCCCAAACGCGTCTCTCCCTAAATTCCTAACCCATTCCAATGTCTATCACAAGCAATCCACTTTCCCATTCGCTATACTAGACCATGAGGTGATCACATGTTTACCAGTGAAAAAGAAATCGAAGTACGCTACGCAGAAACCGATCAAATGGGCGTCGTCTACCATGCCAACTACTTAGTTTGGATGGAAATTGGCCGTACCTCGTTGATCAAAGACCTTGGATACGAATACGCACAGCTAGAGCGCGAAGGCTACCTATCGCCCGTGACAGAGCTGTCTGTGAAGTACAAGACGTCCATTACATACGGCGAGACCATTACAGTCAAAACATGGGTGGAGTCGCACGGCAAGCTCCGTACAGTGTACGGTTATGAAATCCTACATGCTGACGGATCGATTGCCGCAACAGCCGTTTCCGAGCACGTAGTAGTAAAAAAAGACAGCTTCCGCCCAGTATCAATGCGTAAAATTCATCCGGAGTGGGACGCTATGTACACGAAGATTCAGCGAGTGGAAGGCTAATGGCGTTCGGAATTGATCGACAGCAATTAAAAGAATGGAAGCACGCGGTAAAGTGTGGAGAAATAGCATTCTTGACACATTACTGGCTAGATGACCGTTTCCCAACCGTCAACACGGTTACAAAAGCAGGTTGCAGTGATGTCGAAAAGCTTATAAAGTGGGGAAAACAGTACGGATTGCAACCCGAGTGGATTCATGCACGCGAAGAATATCCACATTTCGACCTTCTAGGAGAGCGTCAAGTGGATATTTTGAAGCAAGAAGGGCAATTAC
Organism: Sporosarcina ureae; assembly: GCF_029267015.1. Taxonomy (GTDB): domain Bacteria; phylum Bacillota; class Bacilli; order Bacillales_A; family Planococcaceae; genus Sporosarcina; species Sporosarcina ureae_D. The sequence goes on from NZ_JARIEA010000007.1 coordinate 1,463, forward strand.
ACCAATTAACCCGATTAAAAAATGGTAAGCATAACTCATTATAAGAGTTGTGCTTACCATTTTAATTACGCCACGTGATAATCAAAGGATAATTCGTCAGTTGATGAATCCATATCGATATATAGATCATGCCCATCAAAGAACCACACATCGCGTTCTTCTACATAATAATGAACACCATTTATGACGTTTTCGAACGCTAATTCGTCGGGATCTTCTTTCGTAAGTCCCATGGAGAAACCTTCGTGTAACTTACTAGAGCCGCCATAACGTGCGTAAAACTTTATATAATCGCCTGAAGAAACATCCATTTCTTCTTCAAACCACTGTATTGCTTGTTCGGACAGGTGAATTTTCATGCTGTAACCATCCTTTCCAGTAGAGTACCTATAGCCATTTCACTTTCGGTTCAGTTCCGTTTTTAATTCGACTCATATTATCGCGGTGACGGTAAAAAATGAAGAAGCCCATCAGTGAGACGACTAAAAATAAATACAGGTCGCCACCCATAAAATAATAAACGAGACAGTAAATCGGTCCCAATACGGATACGATGATGGATGTTAACGATACCATCTTCGTTAGTTTTAACGCAATCAAAAACGTAATGACGACCAATAAAAATATAGGCCAATTATAGCCAAGTAATACACCACCTGAAGTAGCAACCGCTTTTCCACCTCGAAGTCCTGCGAAAATAGGGAAGATGTGGCCGAGCACTGCAACGATTCCAAGAAGTAATGGATGAATCGCTGTGTCGTGGAACAATGGTAATAGTGGCAAGAGGACGGCTGCTGTTCCTTTGAGAATATCTAGCAATGTCACAACAATGCCAGCTTTTTTCCCGAGCACGCGAAATGTATTCGTTGCCCCCATGTTTCCACTGCCATGCTGTCTAACGTCAGTTCCATAAAAAAGCTTGCCGATCCATAGTGCGGAAGGGATCGAACCGAGCAAATAGGCTGCCAGAATGATCAAGTAATTTTCCATAGTGAACCCCTTTATGCATGATAAAATATTTTAGTATAAGTGTAGCAGATGCATAAGTTCTGGACAATAATAGAATTCTAGAGGAAGATGAAGAATAGACGAAAAGCGGAATTTCTGTTTAAATCGTTCAGAACGTTGTCACGGTTTGCTCGTTGCATTCCGTACATTTCTTCTATACAATAGGTTGAGCTGAAACAAAACGTTGATTTGACAAGGTTTATCAGAAGATGTATGATTAAAATAACAGAACATTTGTTTGACGGGGGTTTCATTTTGACGAAACAGAAAATACAAAATACGTATGATGATAGTTCCATTCAAATTTTAGAGGGTTTAGAAGCGGTACGAAAAAGACCCGGAATGTATATCGGTTCGACTGATACGAGAGGACTTCACCACTTAGTCTACGAAATCGTCGATAACTCAGTGGATGAGGCGCTAGCTGGCTTCGGTAATGAAATTGATGTCACGATCCATAAAGACGGCAGTGTGAGTGTGCGAGATTACGGGCGCGGTATGCCAACGGGTAACCACGAGTCGGGCAAGCCAACTGCTGAAGTCATCATGACCGTTTTGCACGCGGGCGGAAAGTTCGGTCAAGGCGGCTATAAAACGAGTGGTGGTTTGCACGGCGTAGGGGCATCCGTTGTCAATGCGTTATCCGAGTGGCTAGAAGTGACGATCTATCGTGAAGGTAAGAAATTCCTTCAGCGCTTTGAAAATGGAGGAAAACCGGTCACGACGCTTGAAGAAATCGGTAAAACGAAAGAAACCGGCACGACCATTCATTTTAAACCGGATACGACGATCTTCTCTACGATTAAATATCAATATGACACACTGGCAGAAAGATTGCGTGAGTCCGCTTTTCTATTGAAAGGTTTAAAGATTACGCTAAAAGAAGAAAGTACAGATAAACAAGATATTTTCCATTACGAATCCGGTATTGAAGCGTTTGTTACGTATTTGAATGAAGAAAAAGAAGTGTTGCATGAAGTAGCGTATCTAGAAGGCGAAGTCGACGGCATTGAAGTCGAGTTTGCGTTCCAGTTCAGCGATGGCTATGCCGAAACGATTCTTTCATTCGTCAACAATGTCCGGACGAAAGACGGTGGAACGCATGAAACCGGTGCGAAAGCCGCGATGACACGTGTCGTCAATGAATACGCACGTAAAGCTGGCTTGTTGAAGGAAAAAGATAAGAATCTCGATGGCTCCGATATTCGCGAAGGGATTGCAGCCATTGTTTCCGTACGTATACCAGAAGAAATCTTGCAATTTGAAGGTCAAACGAAAGGAAAACTCGGTACGAGCGAAGCACGAACGGTGACAGATGCCGTCATATCGCAAAAAATGCTGTATTTCCTTGAAGAAAATGCGGAACTGAGCGCAAATCTTGTCCGTAAAGCGATCCGTGCACATCAAGCACGTGAAGCTGCACGAAAAGCGCGTGAAGATGCGCGTTCAGGCAAGAAACGGAAAAAATCCGATACATTGTTGTCGGGTAAACTATCTCCGGCACAATCACGTAACGCAGCGAAGAATGAATTATATCTCGTGGAAGGTGACTCAGCGGGCGGTTCGGCAAAACAAGGTCGTGATCGTACGTTCCAAGCGATTTTGCCGCTGCGTGGTAAAGTCATCAATACGGAAAAAGCGAAACTTGAAGACATCATGAAAAACGAAGAAATCAACACGATCATTCATGCAGTTGGTGGTGGAGTCGGTGCAGATTTCCAAATTGAAGATGCCGCCTACGACAAAGTCATCATCATGACCGATGCCGATACCGATGGCGCACACATTCAAGTGTTGCTGTTGACGTTCTTCTATCGCTATATGAAACCGTTAATTGAAGCGGGTAAAGTGTATATCGCACTGCCGCCTTTATTTAAAGTATTTAAAGGGACCGGTAAAAGTGAAAAGCTTGCTTATGCATGGACAGATGATGATCTTGAAGGGGCTATTGAAAAAGTCGGTAAAGGCTATATGCTTCAGCGCTACAAAGGTCTTGGTGAGATGAACGCCGATCAATTATGGGAAACGACAATGGATCCGTCAACACGGACATTGATTCGGGTAACGATTGAAGACGGAGCAAAATCCGAGCGTCGCGTGACCACATTGATGGGTGATAAAGTGGAGCCACGTCGTAAATGGATTGAAGAAAACGTCGATTTCGGCTTGATTGAAGAACATAATATTTTAGACAATGCATATATACATGTTGAGGGGGATACGGAATGACACAGTCAGAAACGTTTCAAGATCTGCCCTTGGAAGAAGTAATTGGTGATCGTTTTGGGCGTTATAGTAAATATATTATCCAGGACCGCGCGATTCCAGATGCACGGGACGGATTAAAGCCGGTGCAACGTCGTATTTTATATGCGATGTTCCATGAAGGCAATACACATGAAAAAGCGTTCCGTAAGTCTGCGAAAACGGTCGGTAACGTAATCGGTAACTATCATCCACACGGTGATACATCCGTTTATGACGCGATGGTCCGGATGAGTCAGTCGTGGAAACTGCGTCATGAAATGGTGGACATGCAAGGAAATAACGGGTCGGTCGACGGAGACTCCGCGGCTGCGATGCGTTATACCGAAGCACGTTTGTCCGCTATTGCGAGTGAAATGCTGCGCGATATTCGCAAAGAAACGGTCGATTTTGCGTTTAACTTCGATGATACGGAACTGGAACCTACCGTCTTACCTGGACGTTTTCCGAACTTGTTGGTCAACGGTAGTACAGGTATTTCAGCAGGATATGCAACTGATATTCCACCTCACGCACTGCATGAAGTCATCGATGCGGTCTTGATGCGCTTAAAGAAGCCGGACGTCAGCGTAGATGAGCTGATGACGGTTATTCCGGGACCAGACTTCCCGACAGGCGCGATTATCCAAGGAACAGACGGAATTCGCACAGCCTATAAGACAGGAAAAGGACGTTTCATCATTCGTGCATTATGGGAAATCGAGCAATTAAAAGCCGGTAAATCTCAAATCGTCATCACGGAAATTCCGTATGACGTCAATAAAGCGAATTTGGTCAAAAAGATGGATGAACTGCGCCACGATCGTCGATTGGATGGCATCGCGGAAATCCGTGATGAATCCGACCGCACCGGAATGCGTATTGTTGTGGAGTTGAAGAAAGAAATGGACGGCACTGCGATCATGCAGTACTTATTGAAGCATACCGATCTACAGATCACATACAACTTCAATATGATCGCCATTGCAGGCAGACGTCCGATGCTAATGTCTCTTCCAATGCTTCTTGACGCGTATATCGACCACCAAAAAGACGTCATTACACGACGTTCTACTTTTGATATTCGTAAAGCTAAAGATCGATTACATATCGTAGACGGCTTAATGAAAGCTTTATCCATTCTCGATGAAGTCATTAAGACCATTCGCGCGTCAAAAGATAAAAAAGATGCAAAATTGAACTTGGTCAACGCGTATGAATTCACGGAAGTTCAAGCAGAAGCCATCGTTTCATTGCAACTTTATCGACTGACGAATACAGATATTACGGAATTAAAGTGTGAAGAAGAAGAATTGCGCAATCTAATAGAAGAATTAGAAGCGATTCTTGCAAGCGAAGCGAAGCTGAAATCCGTGTTGGTAAAGGAAATCAAAGCGATCCGCAAGCAGTTTGCTGAACCACGTCGTTCTGTAATTGAAGAAAAAATCGAAGAGCTAAAAGTAGATCTTGATATCTTGATTCCGAGCGAAGAAGTCATGGTGTCCGTCACAAAAAGTGGTTATGTCAAGCGCACAAGCATGCGTTCATACTCCGCGTCTGCTGGCAAAGGCCAGGAAATGAAGGAGTCCGACTATACTCTATTCGAATCTGCGATGAATACACAGCATCACTTGCTGTTGTTCACATCATTCGGTAACTACATCTACCAACCAGTCCACGAGCTTCCTGAGATACGCTGGCGTGATTTAGGACAGCATATATCTAGTATCGCGGGACTCGAGCCAGGCGAAGAGCTAGTCGACGTCATCGGGCTAGAGAAATTCGATGAAACAAGCAGCATTTTAACTGCCTCTTCCAATGGCAACGTAAAAATATCCAAGTTGATCGATTACCAAGTACAGCGTTTTAACCGTTCATTCAAAGCAATGAACGTCAAAAAAGACGATCGACTAGTTGGTGCACGGATTATCACAGGTGAAGAAGACGTATTATTAGTAAGTAAACAAGCCTATGCCCTACGATTTGCGCTATCGGAGCTCGCCATTACGGGTATTCGTACAGGCGGCGTCAAAGGAATTAATCTGAAAGCCGACGACGCGCTCGTGGCGTTTGAAGTCATTACACCACAAACGCGGAACATCTTTATTGCTACCCAGCGTGGATCGGTGAAGCGAATGAATATTTCCGAGTTTGAAGTGAGTTCTAGAGCACTTAGAGGCGTAACGGTAGTGAAAGAATTGAAGTCTAATCCACATCGCATAATTGCGATGAAGACAGTGAAAGACGATGAAGAAATGGTCTTGCTGACGACACGGAATCACAATGTAGAAATCGATCCGATGTCGTTAAAGAACACGACTCGTCAGTCGACAGGAAGTGCTGTCGTAGATGAGGCGAAGGACGGCAAGATTGTGCAAGTTTCTACGGTGAAAAAAGAACGTAAATAAGTTTATACGCATAGAGTTGTCCGCTAGTCGTTATATCCGACTGGCTGGGCAGCTCTTTTTTGCGTTCCATACAGGAAAAAAGCGATGATCTTTCTTCCATGTCGTGGTGATCTTGCATAGAAGTCGGGTGTATCTATTCTAGTCAGAAAATAATGAGAATGAAAAACGCTGTATTTTCAATGCTTCGTTAGGACGTATTCAAACTTTTCCAGCGCTAATAACATTAATTACTTAATCTTAAAAAAGTAAAAATAGTAAATAATGTGCTTTGCTATGATTTGATACAAGTTAGACAAACAACTAGCAGATATGAGAGTGGAGAGGTGAAGAGTATATGAAATTGATAAATGAAGAAGTGGTATCGAACTTAGAATTGGATCCATTATTCCATCCACGTACGATTGCGGTTCTGGGAACTTCCGAGAATCCAAATAAAATTGGATACTTGCAGCTAAAGGCGCTACTTGACGGAGGGTTTGCAGGAGATATTTATCCGATCCATCGCAGTGCGCAGCAAATTGCAGACTTGACATGTTACCCAAGTGTTAAGGATGTACCGAATACAGTAGATCTAGCTATTCTTTGTGTGGGGATCGACCAAGTGGAGAAATGTTTGATTGAGTGCGGTGAAAGCGGTGTCAAAGCGGCGATCGTCTTTGCTTCAGGCTATTCCGAAATTGGGGAAGCCGGTGTCGTCGCACAACAACGTCTAAAAGACATTTCCGACACGTACAATATCCGCATTATCGGACCGAACTGTGTCGGCTTACTCAATACAACGAATGGTTTGATGGGAACCTTCTCGCCAGGGTTGACGAATATGCCGTTAAATAAAAAGCGTGAAGCAGGCTTCGTCACACAAAGTGGAGCGTTCGGCGTGTTAACGTATATCGCCGCTGCCCAGCAAGGTTTAACGTTCAACTATTTTGTCAGTGTCGGCAATGAAGCCGATGTAGGCTTTGCGGACGTCATGGAATACATGCTGCATGACCCGAATACGACGATCGCAACCGGCTATCTAGAAGGAGAGAAAAATCCCGAGAAGTTACGTAAGTTAGCGAAATTCGCGCTCGAAATCAACAAACCAATGGTCATCATGAAATCAGGACGAAGCAGCGCAGGCAGTCGAGCCGCAGCGTCACACACAGGTTCACTAGCGGGTGCCGATCAAGTATATGACGGATTCTTCAAACAAACCGGTATTGTTCGAGTAGAAGATTACGTAGATATTATTTCTTTCTCTAAGCTATTCATGTCGAAAAAGACACCAAAAGGAAAAAATGCGGTCATCATTACGAGCTCCGGTGGAAGAGGCATCAACGAAGCCGATCGCTGTGAATCATACGGTTTGAACATTCATCCACTAAGCGATCAAGTGAAAAAAGAAATCGAGAAAAATATTCCTAGTTATGCAAGCGCTTCCAACCCGATTGATCTGACTGCAGCAGCGTCGATTACTCATCCCGAACTATTTATTGAACCATTGAAAGTGCTCGTCAACGATCCAGACACGGATATCATCATCTTCTCCGAATTCCCAATGGGCTGGGATGAAAACACGCCCGAGCTACAAGAATTTGTGCAGCTTTGCGAGAACTCCGATAAGTTCGTTCTCGTGACGACATTCCCACTTGAAGGCATGTCCGTTCCTAAAGGTGTCGGTTATTTAGAAGATCACGGTATCGCGTTCGTTAGAGGTGATATGAACCCGATCCGCTCACTTGCCAAGCTCGTCGAATATAGAGAAACGTACGAGAAAGCTAAAGAACAGCGAATGCAAGCGGAACCTAAGAAAATCAATAAAACGAACATCCGCCACTTATTACTGGAAAACCAGACATTAAGTGAGTCGCAGTCAAGCGAAATCTTGAACGAATACGGAATTCGTACAGCAAAACGCGCAATCGCACAGTCTTCTGAAGAAGCGGTACGATTTGCGGAGGATATCGGCTATCCTGTCGTGCTGAAAATCGATTCACCTGACATTCCGCATAAGACGGAAGTAGACGGTATTCGCTTGAACGTACAAAACGCGGAAGAAGTTAGAAAAGCGTATGACGAAGTGTATCAAAATGCCACACGAAACTGTCCAACCGCGACTATTCACGGCGTGTCCGTACAAGAAATGTTAGCTGAAGGCGTGGAGGTCATTGTAGGCGTTACGAATGATCCGACATTCGGTCCGGTTATCATGTTCGGTCTCGGCGGTGTATTCGTTGAAGTATTCAAAGATGTATCATTCCGCGTCGCACCGATCACCAGACAAGATGCGATCGATAAAATGGAAAGTCTTAAAGGCTATGAACTATTAAAAGGTGTACGAAATAAAAAGCCTGTCGACCAAGAAGCAATCATCGACGTGTTGTTGAAAGTGTCCGAATTGATTCAAGATTATTCGAATGAAATACAAGAAATCGATATCAACCCGCTCATCGTGTACGAAAATGGCATCGTGGCGGCAGATGCACTGATCATTACAAAGTAACTCATGAGGAGGATGGAAAATGGACTTAGATCAAAGCGTCATTGGCTTAACGAGTAATGAATATGTCTTTGAAGTAGAACGACGACATGTCGGTCAATTCGCCGCGGCGATTGGCGACGAGCATCCACTTTATACAGACGAGACGTACGCCAATCAATCGGCTTACGCAGGACTGATCGTACCGCCCACATTCCCGATCGCGATGAATGACGGCAAGACGGAAATGCCACTCGACCTCGATCAACGCAGAATGTTGCAGGGCGAGCAGGAATTCCTATACTTCAAGCCGATCCGTATCGGTTACCGACTGCGTTGCCAGATCAAAGTAAGCGATTTGTATGACAAAGAAGGCAAAAGTGGAAAGATGCAGTTTTTGAAGCTCGATACGGAAATGAAAGACGAAACGGGCGAACTCGTTTGTATTAGCCGCATGAATATCGTCTATCGCTCACTAGCGAACTAATGGAGGGACATCATATGATCAAAGATTGGGTGTTGGAAGAACTAACTGTAGATCAAAAACTTGAACCCATGGTGAAGCCACCGATTACGAAAGTACAGCTCGCCCAATATGCAGGTGCTTCCGGTGATTTTAACCCGTTGCACCTCGACGATGATTTCGCAAAAAAAATCGGCATGGACGGTGTCATTGCACACGGCATGCTCGTCATGGGTTTCCTTGGCGAGTACGTCATGAAACTTGCCGGTCAAGAAGCACGGGTCGCAAATTTAAAAATGCGTTTCGGCAAAATGACAATGCCAGGTGACGAAATTCGTTGCGTGGGTGTAGTGGAACGAACATACGAAGAAGAGGGCAAGCGATGTGTCGCGCTTGAACTGACCGCCGAGAAAGTATCTGGAGAAGTCGTCGGATCAGGTAGCGCCATCTTGCAACTAACGTAAAAGCTATCGTGAATTAGGAGGAATATAACTATGGGAACTATTAAAGACCGCTATGCCATTGTAGGTGTAGGAGAGAGCGAACGCTCAAGAAAATCGGGGACAACACCTCTTCATTTAGCACTTGATGCTGCAAGAGCCGCGATAAAAGATGCAGGTTTGAAAGCGACGGACATCGACGGATTCATGAACTATAACGAAGGAGATTCTTGTGCTTCTCACCAACTGGCAACGTATCTCGGTGTACGACCGAAATACGTCAAAGATATCCAAGGTGGCGGAGCAAGTACAGAGATGCTGATTGCGGATGCCGTAGCGCTCATTGAAGCGGGGCAACTCAATACGGTGTTGATCTACCGTTCATTAAACGGAAGCTCAGGGACACGTGTAGGACGCGGCTATGACCCGGATATGCTTCAAGGTGCACTGGCTGGCGGAAGCTTCGTCATTCCGTATGGTTCAGCGAGTCCGTCACAATGGTTCGGTATGTACGCGACGCGTCACATGCATGAAACGGGTATTACGAAAGAACATCTCGGACATGTGTGCTTGAGTTTCTATGAGCATGCACAACGTAATCCGAAAGCCTTCTTACACGGTAAGCCGTTAACGATGGAAACGTATCTCGCTACACCAGATATTAGTTCGCCATTTAATATCCATGATTCGTGTCTCGAGCTAGATGAAGGCAATGCGATCATCGTAACGTCTGCAGAAAAAGCGAAAGACTGCACGTCAAAACCCGTCTACATTATGGGAATGTCCGCACGCCAATGTCATCCGCACGTACACTACTGGAATGACATTGACCAAGTCGCTTCAGATTATGTAGCGAAAGAACTTTATGAAAACGCGGGTGTGACACCGGATGATATCGACGTGGCCTCGATTTACGACTGTTTCAGCTGGGTCGTGATGCGACAGCTTGAAGCATACGGATTTGCGAAACGCGGAGAAGTGGGAGATTTCGTTGCAGAAGGTAACTTGAAGATCGGCGGCAAGCTCCCAACTAACACAGCGGGTGGCATGTTATCCGAAGGCTATACGCACGGAATGAATAATGCGATTGAAATCGTTAGACAGCTGCGCCATGACTATGAAGGAACCGACCGCCAAGTAGAAGATTGCAAGATCGGTATTTGTACCGGTTGGGCTGGACCGGATATTGCAGGCGCTATGATCTTACGAAACTAGGAGGAATAACTATGACACAAGCAACGACAGCGTACCAAAAACCCATTCCATTAAAAGATAGAGATAATGCCCCGTACTGGGATGCAGCAGACAAACATCAATTGGCGCTACAAAAATGTGAGGACTGTAATGCCTATTCACAACCACCAGGCCCTACGTGCGCAAAGTGCGGAAGTGAAAATGTCCGCTTTGAACAGTTAGGTGACGATATTACAGCGACAGTCTATTCATACGTCGTGTCCTATCGTCCATTCCTACCGGGCTTCCAAGATGAATTGCCGACCATCATCGCACTCGGACAGCTCGATCAAGTGCCGGAAGTGAAAATTATGTGCAACATCTTACAGTGTGAGGAAAAAGACTTGGAGATCGGCATGCCTATCCGCATGACATGGGTTGATATTACGGAAGACCGTGCATTGCCGCAGTGGATTCCAAGCGCGAACTGATCGATAGACGAGATAGAAAGGATGAGCGAGTATGGATTTCTCTTTCACGAAAAAAGAAGAAAAATTTAGAGCTGAACTACGAACATGGCTCAAGGCCAATCTTCCTGAAGGTTGGCTAGAAGGCAAGCGAGACTTACCGGAAGATCTTGATGAATACTCCCGCGTGTTACGCGCATGGCAAAATACATTGTACGAAGGCGGATGGGCAGCGATCGCGTGGCCGAAAGAATACGGTGGACGCAACGCGAGCTTGATGGAAGAAATCATCTATCATCAAGAAATGGTGCGCGTGAAAGCACCGCCACTCATTAACTATATCGGGATCCACATGGTAGGTCCTACGTTGATCGACATCGGCACTGACGAACAAAAAGAAAGATATTTGAAGAAAATCTTAACAGGTGAAGAAATCTGGTGCCAAGGTTATTCAGAGCCGGGCGCAGGGTCGGATTTAACCGGACTTAAAACACGTGCCGTAAAAGATGGTGATCGTTGGCTCATTAATGGTCAGAAAGTCTGGACAAGTTTTGGTCATGTGGCGGATAAATGCTTCTTGCTGACGAGAACGAGTACACATCCAGAGAAGAAACACCGCGGTATTACCGTGTTCATGATGGATATGGACCAGCCAGGCGTCGAAACACTTCCGATTGTTCAGATGGATGGAGAGTCAGAATTTAACGAAGTGTACATGACAGATGCTGTAGCGACAGATGCGGATATCGTTGGACAAGTGGACTCAGGCTGGCATGTATTGATTGCTTTAATGCTCCATGAGCGTACAGGGATCGGTGCAGAACTCTTTACACTCGAAAAACAATTCAACGATACGGTGGAACTGGCACAGCAGTATAAAGTAAACGGCCGTCCATTAATTGAAAATCCAGCAGTTAGACAGAAATTAGCAAATTTCTATGCCCGCGTGCGTGGATCGCTACTCAATTACTATAAAAACCTAACAACGACGATCAAGAACGGTCAACCAGGTGCAGAAACGTCTATCGATAAATTGGTCGTTACGGAGCTACATCAAGCACTTTCTGCTTTCGCGGTGGAAATTCAAGGACACCAAGGTGTGTTATTGGATAAGGATGCTGCAGCGGATCCGAAGTGGCAGCATTTATTCCTCGCTTCATTCGGACAGACAATTGGTGGCGGTACGAGTGAAGTACAGCGCAATACGATTGGCGAGCGGGTACTCGGATTACCAAAAGACATGGGACGTTAATAGATGTGGAGGGATGAACTATGGACTTTTCATTAACAGAAGAGCAAGAAATGTTTCGTGGACATATTCGCAAAATGCTAGATAAATTCGGTGGCACACAAGTAGCTCGAGAAATGATCGACCAAAATCCGCAAAATTTGAAGAAAGTGTACAAGACGCTATCTGTACTCGGATGCAGCGGCATCAACATTCCAGAAGAGTATGACGGCATGGACCTCGAGGCACTCGATCTCGTTCCAACGTTTGAAGAGATGGGCCGTTCGTTAGTACCCGGCTTATTCATGGAAACTTCTGCATTGGCAGTGCCGATTCTCAAGAAATATGCGACAGAGGAGCAAAAACAACAGTATTTACCGGCGATCGCCTCAGGAGAAAAGTGGATTTCATTCGCAGCACTGGAACCATTCAACGACTTCTCCCCGGCAGGTATCCACTGTACTTTGGAGCAGAAAGATGGACAGTACGTACTAAACGGCACGAAGACGCTTGTACCCGAAGCGGAACTTGCGGATGCATTCCTCGTGCTCGTACGCACAAACCAAGAAGATCTAGAAGACGGACTTTCACTTGTGTTGATCGATAAGACGGAAGCCATGAACATCGAGAAACAATCATCGTTTGACGAATCCAAACATGTAGCGAAGATGGAATTCGAAAATTTGGTCATCACTAAAGAGCAAATCATTGGTGAAGTAGATAAAGGATGGACGCAACTTCAAGAAGGTCTATTGTACTTTAACGCTGCACTTAGTTCATACATTGTCGGCGCAATGGAGCAAGTCGTCCATATGGCGACGGAATATGCGAAGATTCGAGAGCAATTTGGTCAAGCGATCGGACGTTTCCAAGCGATCAAGCACAGTATTGTGAACATGAAAGTGAATCTTGAAATCGCTCGTTCACTGAGCCATTATGCCAACTGGGTAGTCGATACAGAAGAATTTGACCGTGAAGCAGCAGTATATAGCGCCCGTACATATGCGACGGAAAAATTCATCGAAGTCTCGGCACATAATATCCAAGTCCATGGCGGCATCGGATTCACAGAAGAAATCGATTGCCATTTATATGTTAAGCGTGCTCGCTATTATGATCAGTATTTAGGCTCTACCCCTTTCTATCAAGAAAAAGTAGTCGCTTCACTAGGCTGGTAATTTGAAGGAGGAAACCATATGACGAATGTATCCGAGAAATCCAAATTGACGACATACGGTAATATCATCAACGGCAAGTCCGTACAAGCGAAGGACGGGGAAGTATCTAACAGTATCGACCCGTCTACAGGTGAAGTGTGGGCGAAGATTCCGTCCAGTAAGAAAGAAGATGCGGAACTTGTTATTCAAGCGGCACGTGGAGCGTTTGAAGATTGGTCGAATCTACCGGCACGTACACGCGGAGATTATATGCGCAAGATCGGAGACATGATTTCTGACAATGCTACAGAGCTACTGGAACTCGAAACACGCAACAATGGCTGGGTACTCGATGAATACGGTTATCTCGCGGAAGTGTTGAAGCAAGTTTGGTACGACGCAGCAGGGGCAGCCACACTAGTAGGGGCACAAGGGCGTACCGTACAGATGGGTACAGGGGATTTCGGCTTCACGAAGCGTAAACCGTATGGAGTAGTCGTTGGTATCTTACCTTGGAACGCACCGCTGTTTACGTTCACGATCAAAGCAGCCTATGCGCTCGCAGCAGGAAACACCGTCGTCATCAAGCCAGCTGAAAGTGGAGCGGTTGGATCTTTACGTTACGGTGAACTAATTGCACAAATTCTGCCTCCTGGCGTACTCAATGTCATTTCCGGGGCAGGTCGCGAAATTGGAGATTATCTTGTCAGTCACGAGGAAGTGAATAAAGTGAGTTTGACCGGCTCTAAGGCAACGGCTGAACGAATTACGAAGGCTACTGCCCATTCACCGAAGTCACTGATTTTTGAGCTCGGTGGTAAGTCACCGAATATCGTCTTTGAAGACGCCAATATCGATCAAGCGGTACACGGGTTGATCAACGGAATCTTCACACCAAACTCGGGTCAAATATGTGTAGGTGGGTCACGCATGCTAATCCAGCGTTCCGTTTACGACGAAGTGGTCGGACGCTTGAAAGAGTTAATGACAGACAAGGAATTCGTTAAGCACGGTAATACGCTCGATACGACGAATACAATGGGGCCGATCGCCAATGAAGCGCAATTCAAGTCGGTTTGCGGCTATATCGACGAAGCATCAAAAGACGATTACGAGATTGTCTTCGGTGGACAGTATGGTGGGGAAGCAGTTTTACCTGGTCAGCCGGAATACGCGGACGGCTACTGGGTACAGCCGACACTCGTAAAGGTAGCGGATAACAGCACAAGACTAGCTCGTGAAGAAATTTTCGGTCCGGTGGCGGTCGCGATTCCGTTCGATACGGAAGAAGAAGCGATTCAAATTGCGAATGATACGAACTTCGGCTTAGCGGCTGGAGTGTGGACGCAGAACTTAGGTCGTGCTCACCGGATGATAGATAAGCTTCAAGCGGGCAATGTATGGGTCAATACGTACGCTAGAGTGGGAGCGGATCTGCCGTTTAGTGGTGTAAAGGAAAGTGGTTACGGTACAGACTCGATTCTTGATTATACACAGGAGAAAGCGTGTGTCATCAATATAGGCTAATCCACTAGTAACGATAAGATCTGTGGCGGGAGAGCTTCGGTTTTGCTGCAAGCATGCCTCCTCCCGCAGATTTTTAGACCTCAGCTAGATTTGACATAATAAATAAAGCTTACAAACTAGTACAACATCGATAAAGGGAGGCCACTATATGAGTGAAGCGGCATTGAAGGATCAATCGATTAATAGAGGTTTTTTGTTCATCAGTTTCGGAGCGTTCTTTATTATGTTAAGTTTAGCGACCCATCTTCCAGCTTATCCGCATATGATAGCGGAATTTAATCTAACGCCGGGCTATGCCGTGTGGATGCAACTTGGTTTGGCTATCGGATTGACAGGTTTCCAGCCGTTACTCGGATGGATCGGCGATTCGTTCGGATTGAAGATTGTGATCTTGATCGGTGGAATCTTTATGGTCATCGGTTCATTGCTTGTAGCGTTCTCGTTTTCATTTTGGGTGCTTGTTCTTGGGTTGTTCTTTAAGGGAATCTCGGGAGCGGCGATTGCACCATCGGGAATTGCCTATGCCGGAAAATTCATGGTAGGTACACAGCGTGCTAAAGCAATTGGAACGTTTGCGGCATTCATTACGATCGGTTCAGTGTTCGGACCAATCATTAGCGGCATGATCGTTGATAATGCCAACTGGCAAGCGAGCTTTATGTTCACTGCTGTTCTTGGCGGAGTAGGAATTGCGCTCTTCGCTTTTGTCCCACATGTCAAAGTACCAGCAAGAAAGAAGCTGGATGTTCTTGGATTGGCTTTCGTTATTATCCTGTTATTGGGTCTACTTACGATTCCGACATTCATCAATAGCTTCGGTATCGAATCCGGTATGTGGATCCCATCATTGCTAGTATTCGTTTCGGCATTGATTATCTTGATCTTCGTAGAGAAGAAACAAAAAGCCCCATTGCTAGATTTGAAGTATGCCGTAAACCGTAATTTCTGGGTTCCAACGACGATTGCTGTATTCATTTTCCTTGGATACACAGGCATCATGTACTTACTGACATTCTTCGTCCAGAACGTACAAGGGAAAGCGGCTACGACGGTTGGATTTTTACAGATGGCGGTATTCCTCGGTACATCAGTCGCAGCGTACTTCAGCGGAAGAATTTTGAAGAAACTTTCCGCCCGAACGATTATAGGCTCAGGAATTCTCGTATTTGCTTCCGGGATTATCATGTTG
This sequence comes from Sporosarcina ureae, assembly GCF_029267015.1. Lineage (GTDB taxonomy): Bacteria > Bacillota > Bacilli > Bacillales_A > Planococcaceae > Sporosarcina > Sporosarcina ureae_D. The sequence goes on from NZ_JARIEA010000007.1 coordinate 17,228, forward strand.
AATTTCGTGACACTAACGACATCGTTCATCTATTTGTTCATTTCAATGAGTCTAATTGGGATTGGCGTCGGTTTCCAAACACCCGCAGTAAAAGGCTTGATCGTTTCGGAAGCGTCCATTGAACGAATGAATGTCGTGACATTTACAAATACAGTCATTGAAAGTCTGGCACAGAGAATGGGCGCATCGTTTGCTTTAGTCGCTTTCTCGATCTTCAGTGCAAGTGGTAACAATGTCGGAGCGGTAGTCAGTACTTCCTGGGTCATCCTGGGCTTCGTCGTCATCGCATTGTTGTTCTTACCGTTAATTCCGCGGACTATTCCTGGAATCCATACGGGTGAAGACGACCTTCTCGGGACGAAAATCATACCGAAACCTTTAAAAATAGAAGAAATTAACTAAATTTGCTGTTGCGTACAGAGAGGAGTCTTTACTATGAATATTTATGTCTTATTGAAGAAAACATTCGACACGGAAGAAGCCATTACCGTGTCAGGTGGCAAAATTGATGAGAGCGGTGCAGAATTCATTATTAATCCGTACGATGAATACGCCGTCGAAGAAGCCATTCAGCAGCGTGATGAGCACGGTGGTAGGGTAACCGTCGTCACAATCGGTGATCAGGACTCGGAGAAGCAACTACGCACGGCGCTCGCTATGGGAGCCGATCACGCAGTACTCATCAATACGGATGACGACCTAGACGAAGGCGATCAGTTCACGACAGCGAAAATTCTCGAGAAATTCTTTGAAGAAAGAGAAGCGGATTTGATCCTCGCAGGCAACGTAGCGATCGACGAGGCAAGCGGCCAAGTCGGTCCGCGTCTTGCTGAACGTTTGGACATGCCGTTCATCACGACGATTGTCAAACTAGAAATCGCTGACGGTGTAGCGACAATCGAAAAAGACGTGGAAGGCGATCTAGAAAGAATCGAAGTATCACTTCCCGTTCTCGTTACATGCCAGCAAGGATTGAATGAGCCGAGATATACCTCACTGCCAGGCATTATGAAAGCGAAGAAGAAGCCTCTTGAGCAGCTGGAGCTAGATGATCTAGACCTGGATGAAGACGACGTGGCGGCCAAGACAGCAACTATTGCGGTGTTCCTTCCTCCTACAAAACAAGCTGGACGTATTCTAGCTGGCGAAACAGAAGTCCAAGTGAAAGAATTGGTCAATTTATTGAGGAATGAAGCGAAAGTAATGTAACTACGCCTAGAGACGGAAAGGAGTTTTATCATGAGTAAAAAAATACTAGTAATCGGTGAATTGCAACAAGGAGATCTACGAAAAGTAAGTTATGAGACGATCGCAGCCGCGAAACAACTGGATGTCGATGCGGAAATTATAGCATTGGTCATGGGAGACGGTGATTTACAAAAACCGGCTAACGACATGATTCAGTATGGTGCCGATCGTGCGATTACAGTAACTCACGCAAACTTAAGCAATTATACTTCTGAAGGCTACGGTCAAGTCATTATGGAAGTCATGCGAGAAGAAAATCCATCGGGTATCATCATGGGCCATACTTCCATCGGTAAAGATGTCACTCCTAAAATCGCAAGTCGCTTAGAACTCGGTTTGATATCAGATGCCGTGGCGATTGAAAAAGAGGACGATCAAGTAGTCTTCACTAGACCGATCTACTCCGGTAAAGCGTTCGAGAAGAAAGTGATGAAAGACGACGGACTATTGTTCGCCACCATCCGTCCGAATAATATTTCAGCATTACAGCACGATGCAAGCCGTACAGGCGATATCACTGCAAAAGAAGTAGATGTCAAAGATTTGCGAACGATTGTCAAAGAAGTGATCCGCAAGAAAACTGAAGGCGTCGACCTATCCGAAGCAAAGATCGTTATCGCAGGCGGACGTGGCGTTAAAAGTGCGGAAGGCTTTAATGCATTGTATGAGTTAGCAGAACTGCTTGGAGGCGCTGTAGGGGCTTCTCGTGGCGCGTGTGACGCAGATTACTGTGATTACTCCTTGCAAATCGGTCAAACAGGTAAAGTCGTGACGCCAGACCTTTATATTGCGGTAGGGATCTCCGGTGCCATTCAGCATATGGCTGGGATGTCGAACTCCAAAGTAATTGTCGCCATCAACAGTGATGCAGAGGCGAACATCTTCAACATGGCAGATTACGGAATCGTCGGAGATCTATTTGAAGTCCTTCCATTACTGATTAAAGAAATGAAACTAGAAGGCGCGCTCACATCTTAAATTGTAACAAGCCGTACAGTTCAAATCGTGAACTGTACGGCTTGTTTTTGCCTCAGCTGCTTTTATTCCTGTAAGAGCATATAGATAATTCTGTAATCTCATGATATACTACTTGGAAATTACGGTTTATCGGGGGGACAATTTTTGATCAATTACGATTTACTGTTGAATGACACGAACTACGAACTAATCCACCATCAATCAATCGCTAATAAAATCGACCGATTCCAAGTGATCATCATTCATGATCGCCAACCCAATTTTTTTGATTATAATTATTTACTAAACTTTCCTTCTGAGAACGTACGAAAAAAAGTAGATGCCAACCGCATTTTCCCGAGAGTAAAAAACGAAACATTCGTCGTCCGTCAGCAAAACTACGATGACAACGTTGATTTATTTTTCAAGATGCGTGTAGATGCGAGACGTGAACTACTAGCGAAAGCGACAGAGTTCATGATCGCTAAATTTTTCAGCACTTATGAAAGTCATCTGGCGCCGTTACTTGCGGATAAGCCGACACTCAAATGGGACATTATCAATAAATTACATGATAAATACGATAAAATGCTACGTGCACACGTCGGACTTAACGATGAAAATTCTTGGAATGTATTCAGCACATGGTACAGAACGTATTTAAAGAATTATACCGTCAACGAGTTAATCGTAAAACATGGTTATGATACGTTGAACGCTCTTGATAAAGAAGAGTTAAATGCTTTATTCCTCGAGAAAATGAGCAAAAGTTTTGCTTCTAATGACAGCTTTCTGAATACGTTTACTACTGACGTCAACGCGTATATTGAAAAAATGGTTTCTGAAATACTCGTGGCGTTTGAATCTGAAAAAAACTCCATGGAGCAGATCAATGAATTACTCGGGGTTAGCCCGAATTTTTCCATGCATCAGCCGATTGAAGCTACAGTAAAAACAAATAATCTTGTTGTCATGAGTAATGCTGTGTATCAATTCATTACAGAAGCGATTTCTAACCAGAAATTCATATGCGAAGCGGATCAATGGCCACGCGCAACTATTCATGGTCCTAAATTAGAGGGTTCTTTGCAACTGCTTCCGAATGAAGAGAGCCGTACTGCAAGCCAAATGAATCTACTGCATGGCTATGCCCATACGTTATCAGAAGTCGATGTCGACGTACTCGATTCGCTATGTCATATGTATTTGGCACAATCACCGCAAGCAGACAAACGAGTAGAAGTCCGGATTGATGACTTATTAACAATTCGTGGACTCAAAACCAAACTCGGGGGCACGGGGCGACGAGGTGGCTATGAAAAAGAACAACGCACTCAAGTATTGAAAGCGCTTTCGATTATACAAGCACTATGGATGCAACTTGATAGTGTAGTAGTCTATGAACAAGGCAAACCGATTACTAAGAACATGCAAGGACGTGCGTTTCTTTTCACGAATGAAGACGGAAGTCCATTCGAATTCACTGAAGATGTAGTATCGGAACATTTATTTATCAAGCTCGGAGAAGTATTCAATCATTTCTTACAAGGCTCTGCCAGACAAGTGAAACTACTGCCGAATCAAGCGATCGAACTAAATCCATACCAGCGTAAATGGGAGAAAAAACTCATTCGGTATATTAGCTGGCGCTGGCGTACACAAGCACGCAAAGCAAGCTACTTGCAGCCACATAAAATCAGCACATTGCTCGAAAAAATAGGTATACAAATTGATACACAGGCTCCGTCACGCATTCGCGACCGTCTGGAGAAAGCGCTAGATCTACTAGAAGAAGAAGGTGTCATTACGTTTTGGCAATACAATCAATGGAACGAAGACAGCATGTCGAAAAAAGGATGGCTACGCGTATGGTTAGATGCTACGATCATCATCGCACCACCTGACGAGATTGTGAGCTATTATGAACCGATCGAGAGAAAGAAATCGGTCAAGACGACAACCAGTTTTTCCTTAGAGCAACCTAAAGAAAAAATCTGCAAAAACATAGGTAGTGATTTTAAGGAATGCCGCATCAAACGTGGCTTGACACTTAAACAAGTATCCGATCAATTGAAAATTTCGACATCCTATATAAGTAATATTGAACGAGGCGGGGCGTTGCCATCGCAAAGCGTCTATAAAAAGATGAAGGAATGGTTAAACTAAACTCGCGTCTTTTTTTAGTTTCGACTTACAATAATATGAAGATAAAAATATTTGTTATAAAAAATAAAAAAGCGAACATACAGACGCCATACTAGGGTATACTAAGCAAAGCTCGTAAATTGTCGAGTTTTGCTTTTTTATCGTCAAAAGCAATAACTAATAGACTTAAAATTCTTGAGAAACCTGGTTCCAAATAATCCTTGTCTGGTTCATTATTGTTCGCGCCATATAATCGGGAACGCAATAAATATCTCACGTGTTGTAATCAAGGGGGGACAGTGGATCGATATTTTATGAAGAGAATCTTATTTGCGATGTATTACATGTCATGATTCGAGTAAAAGGTTCGCTGTGCCACATTGACAACATGTACGTAAAACAGATTTTCTTATCAACTTATACAATTTCATTTTCATTTATTTAAGGAAAATGATCAGTAAATGTAGCAACAAAAATAAAATACGAACATACAAGCGTTAAAAGTGATAGACTAAGAACGGTCTATATGTATCGGAAAGTCTATATGCTATGTGTAATCTTATTGAACATGGTTCCAAATAATCCTTATTCACATAATTTTCCTCGCATCATGATATCAAATAAACATCGACTATCCCACGTAAAGTAATCAAGGAGAGGGACTGCAAGTACATAAACAAACAAATAATAAGAAGTTCAATCAATTGCAAGGGAAAGGGTGATCAAATAGTGGACGATAAGGTAATTGCCATGATAGTACGTGTCAAGAGTTTTAAAAGCGACAGGTCAATTAACGAATTCAACACGGAGTTAAAGAGAGACTATAAATGACTGGTTAAATTAAGCTGAGATAATGAGATCGATCATCCAGATGAAAAATGAAATATGAATCGCAGAGCAATCATAAAGCATTTTATAGTGTTTAGTTAAGAAAGCATTAAACAACACCTAAACATTAAAAACCTTGAAGTAAACTTGTTAAGTAATTATAATAAGTCTGGCGCATAAATCATTGAAAAAATCGCAAATATCTCACTATCGCAAGTATACTTCTAAGTGATACACAACTTCCTATAATTTATATTATGTTCGGGGCGTTCTACGATCTATATAGTTTCCATTCTCCACGTATCCTTCTCGCCCTAGCTTTCCAAGCGATTCTTATACTCTTTAGTCTTTATATCTTTGAAGTCGATATATCCTACACTGTACTCGATGACATCGTTAATGAACAACTTATGATCCTTAGCAAACTCTTTCACAGATTCAAGCAATTCTTTATCGTACGTTGTTTTATACTGAATTCGATCTGCTGGACGCAAATTCTTATCGTATTCAATAACTCCTGCAGCCAATACATTCCACAAACCGTTTTCCAGCAAATAATTGCTATGTGTATTATGTCGCTCTGATAATTCCTCTAATTTCTCTAAAATCTCCTGACTAATATTTGTTCGAAACTTAACTCGTGATTCATCTGTAGTTTGAATCATTCTACCACTCACTAATTTCCACATAATTTATACCTCCTAGATCGTCATAAACTCGCAGATCATTCACGAGTTTATCCTTTGTAATCGATCGGTTTGTTGCAATGCTTGGATATTCGCTGAACCCGTCGCAAACATCGCCATTCTTAATTCTAATTCACGTACTTCCATTGTTTGGAAAACGCTTTCAGCGGATATAGTGGCTTCTTCCAGAATTGCACGTCCAAAACCGACAAAATCTGCACCGAGCGCAATACATTTTGCTGCATCAACACCCGTATGAAGTCCACCGCTTGCAACGAGTAATTTTTCATTCATATAAGGTTTGACTAGCTGAAGTGATTTCGTTGTCGGAATTCCCCATTCGCTAAACGCTGCCGCTGCTTGTTGTTTGATCGGTGTCGTACGGTATTTTTCCACTTGACTCCAAGATGTTCCGCCTGCACCCGCTACATCAATGAATGACACGCCAATGTCTAGGAGCTTCTTCGCGGTTTCCCCATCAATTCCCCATCCAACTTCTTTAATGCCAACAGGAATCGTTAATTCATTGCATAATTTCTCGATTTTAGAAAGTAATCCACTAAAATTCGTATTTCCTTCAGGTTGAATGACTTCTTGTAAGACATTGATATGCAGTACTAACGCATCTGCATCGGTATATTCGATAATTTGACGGCATTCATCGGCAGAAAATCCATAATTCAGCTGTACGGCACCTAAGTTAGCGATAATTGGTGCGTTTGGAGCGTACTTTCGTAATGCGAATGAAGGCCTGAATGCTTTACTTTCAATTAAAGCGCGCGTAGAACCTAGCGCAAGTGCCCAGCCTCGTTGCTCTGCAGCAAGTGCGAGATTACGGTTGATCGTTTCCGCAAAATCTGCCCCACCAGTCATTGAACTGACCAAAAAAGGAGTTTTGCATGTTTTGCCTAGAAAGTCTTGATCCATATTGATGTCTTCAAATGATAATTCAGGTAAAGCATTATGTAAAAATTCATATTGTTCCACGCCTGTTGTGATCGAGTTTCCCGTTACGTGTTCATCCAATACAATCTGGATGTGCTGTGCTTTCCGATCATTTAGTTTCTTGCCCATGATTTTAGCTCCTATCTAGCATAGTGCATACAATTATTCATTTTCATATAAATGACTTAGTGAACTGTATAACTGTTCCATCGCGATTCCGTAACTCCAACCTATATTTTCACTTCGGGAAACTACTTTATATAATCTGTTTTCAAAGTGCTCGAAAATTTTCTCGTTATTTTCGCATGCATCGATTACCTTTACAAATATATTCAATAAATCATTGTAAAAACGTTCATCGATATCACCATAAGTTAACGTGAATTCAGTCCCTGATTCTACAAAGTATAATTGCAAATCGGTTGTTTTCTCTAGGTCATTCGAAAGTTTTTCAAATTCGTTGATTTCTTTCTTTATCTTTGGAAAATCTAAATACAACTGTCCGCGAGGTCCCATAGAATAGTTCTTATCTATACTTTTCTTTGTTCTTTCTAATAAATCTATTGTTGCATCTTCCCTATTAAATTGCATCATGAAAAACTGCTGTGCCTTTTCGTCCGTTTTATGGAGTTCCGCAATCAGTTGGATCAGCTGTTTTTTATCTAATTGATTTAAGTGCTTCTTAAGCTCACTAACTTTTAATTTCATAAAAGCTCGACCTTTCATACAGTACTATAATTATCAGTTACTAAGCATTATAGCGGTTCTCCGAAGATTACACAAAACATAAAAAAGCTCAGATATGAAATCGGAGCTTTGTGTGTGCTAATAGGTGGAAATTAATTGCTTTTTCCACTTTTCATCTTGAATTTGTCCTTCATTTAAATAAATAATCCGGTCTCCAAGACGTTCCGCTTCATCTAAATCATGCGTAACGACAATGAAAGGGATTTTCCAACGGTCGTGCAGGCGTAATAACTCATCCTGACACAGTTTACGTGTTTCTCTATCGAGAGCGGATAACGGTTCGTCGAGCAATAGTACGGAAGGTTGTGTAGCTAACGCTCTCGCTAAGCCAACACGTTGCTTTTCACCACCCGAGATTTGGTGCGGATACTTCTGCAATAAATGTTCAATGCCTAGTACGTGAAGTAACTCACGAATGGTTTCGTTACTCTCTTTTCGGCGATTCTTTTTGACACCAAACCAAATATTTTTCTCCACTGTCTTATGTGGAAATAACGCATAGTCTTGGAATACATAACCGATTTGACGATCACGAGCTGGCAATGGTTTTTCACCGGTTTCATAAAAGGTTTGTTCTTTTGAAAGAATCATGCCGGAATCTGGGTGTGTAAGCCCCGCAATGCTGTTCAGGATAGTGGTCTTACCAGAGCCTGATCGACCAACTAATACAAGAATCTCTGAACACATTTGAAAGTGAATATTCATCTCGTAGTGTGCGAGTTGTTTAGTAATTTCTACATGCAACATGTCGATTCCCCCTAGACTCATGATTTTGTAAAACGTCTCATATTACGTTTGCTCCACCAGTTCACCCATAAAATCAAACTAAATCCGAATGTAATGATGATGACGACCCAAAATGTCGCCTTTTCCATCTGGCCCGACTCCACTGCAAAGTAGATCGCCATTGGAATGGTATCGGTTTTACCCGGTATGTACCCTGCCAACATCAACGTAGCCCCAAACTCCCCAAGTCCTCTTGCGAATGAAAGCACCAACCCTGCCAGCAATCCAGGCCAAGCGAGCGGAAACACCACTGACCAGAAAACGCGCCATTCAGAAGCGCCCATCGTACGCGCAGCATTGGATAGCCGTTCATCTAAACTGTCAAAAGCGGCCGCAGCACTTTGATACATTAGCGGAAATGACACGACAATCGAAGCAATGACAGCGCCAATCCACGTAAAGACAATCTGGAAATCGAACCACTCAAGTAACCAACTACCAATCCAGCCTTTTTTGCCGAATAAAATAAGTAGACCGAATCCAACAACAGTCGGGGGTAAGACAAGTGGCAGCAAAAACAATGCTTCCAATATACTTTTTCCGAAAAAATCACGCTTTGCGAGCAAATATGCAATGAACACACCAACTATAAATACGAAGAAAGTGGAGATGGCAGCCACTTTTAAAGATAATAACAATGGAGAGTAATCCATTTCCAGCACGCCTTCTCCCCCTTTCAATTACTTAAATCCAAACTTCTGTAATGCCTCTTTACCTTCAGCACCCGTTAAATAATCAAGGAATTGCTGTGCAGCTTCCTGATGCTTCGAGTCTTTAACAACAGCTCCTGGATAGACGATTGGCGCATGCCAATCCGTGTCTGCTTCGGCCAATACTTTCACATCGTCCGATACAAACGCGTCACTCGAGTACACGACACCGTAATCCGCATTGCCCATTTCCACATGTGTCAAAACTTGCCGTACGTCGGACCCTAAAACTAACTTTTCTTTCAAAGGCTCCCATAAATCTAAGTTTTCAAATGTCTCTTTCGTATAGCGTCCAACCGGAACGGATTCCGGCTCACCTACTGCGAAATGATCGAGTGCTGCCGGATCAATCTCTTCGAATGAAGAAATTGTACTATCGGAATCTTTGTGTGCAATCAATACGAGCGCATTTTCAGTAAAGTCTTTTCTTGATTCATGGATGAGTAAGCCTTTGTCTTCCAGTTCATTCATGTCTTTTGAACTTGCTGATAAGAAGACATCAGAAGGTGCGCCGTTCTCAATATTGGTTGCCAGTTTACCAGAGCTTCCGAAGTTGTATGTAACGGTAACTCCTTCGTTGGCTTTTTCAAAATCTGCTTTCAAGTCTTCAAGTGCGTCGGTTAAGCTTGCGGCAGCTGAGACTAATATTTCGGCTTCAGGTGTTTCTTGATCTGTTGCATCAGTGTTTTTATTCGTATCTGAACATCCTATCAGAAAAATGGACAGCATAACGAACAAAGTAGAAAGTAAAAAACGTTTCATTTTGTTTAACCCCCTTTATTTTTCATTAGCTATAACTAGACATATCTAGATATAACTAATTATATTTACTTTTATCATAATATGCTTAGAAAAACTTGTCAATTTTGCTTTTATTGACGAATTGTTGGAAGATAGATGTACTATTCTTGGAGGGTTGCGACATGACAAATCTAAATAATGATATTTCCTATACAACTGATGAAATTGCGCAATTACTGAAAGTATCGAAATTAACGGTTTACGACATTATTAAGAAAGGTGAGATCCGAGCTTATCGTGTAGGCCGACAAATGCGAGTCGATGCAGTAGATTTGGCTGCATATAAAGAGCGACTGAAAAGCGGCGGTGAATCCAACTCCACTCCTGCACACACGGTAATTCAACACGTTCAAGCACCTGAGCCAGTTACGAACAATCAAGTGATCATTAGTGGCCAAGACCTGAGTCTGGACATCATAGCCAGTAGTTTAGAAGAAACGGGTCTTTACCGCCCATTACGATCGTTCTCAGGCAGTCTGAATAGTCTTGTCAAAATGTATCAAGGACAAGCTGATATCGTCAGTACGCATTTATTCGACGGTGAGACAGGCGAATACAATCTGCCCTATATTAACCGTTTGCTAACGGGCCGTTCCTATATGGTGATCCATCTGCTTGGGAGAACTGCTGGATTATATGTACAGAAAGATAATCCGAAACAACTGCAGAACTGGTCAGACCTCGATCGTGCAGACGTACGCCTTGTGAACCGCGAGAAAGGCTCAGGAGCGCGTGTATTGCTCGATGAACAACTGCGACTCGCGGGAATTACGGGGCGTTCTATCGCAGGGTACGATGATGAGGAGTTGAATCATATGGCCATTGCGACACGTATTGCTTCCGGACAAGCAGATGTAGGTGTCGGAATTGAAAAAACGGCTCGGCTGATCGGCGTGGATTTCATTCCGTTGATTCAAGAGCAATATGATTTGGTGCTAATTAAAACAACTGAAAACGAAAAACTGCGTGAGCTCATAATCGAGACATTGAGCTCTGTGGCGTTTAAAGAGAAACTCACAGCGATTGGTGGGTATGACGTGACGAAGACGGGGACGGTGTTGTATGAGACGCGATGAGGTGTTTGAAATCGTGTGCCTATGAGCGGTTATAGGGGTTCTATGATCACTTAGAAATTTCTATGAGCGCTCGTGGCGCGTGATAGAGCGGATAACGCATACTATAGAGCGGATACCTGTATTCTAAGAGCACTTACGCCATTCTATGAGCGAATCACCCCCCTTTCATAAATAAAAAATAACCCGCCTTCTACCGGCGGGTTACTCTCTATCTACCTCATAATACTCCTCAAGCGAATCTGCATCATAATACATCTCTTCATCTGTCTCGAAACGATTATAGCGCAGCGTGAACAAGTAAAACATATGCGTTGCGACTACCTTCAGCAACGCATACGCAGGAATCCCGAGAATCACCCCAGCAACTCCAAATAGCGAGCCGGCTGTCAATAGGACGAAAATAATTGTGATTGGGTGGATATGTAGTGATTTCCCCATAATTTGCGGTGAAATGAACTTCCCTTCGATTACTTGCACAATCGTCCAAACGATCGCAAGCTTCACCAGCATGAACGGTGACGTGACAATCGCGATGATAGCTGCGGGCGTGATGGCAATCACTGGACCTAAATACGGTACAATACTCGTGAACATCGCAAGTACCCCAAGCAACAACGCATATTTCATTTTAATAATGAGGAAGCCAATCGACACCATGATTCCAATCGCAATAGCAACCAGAATTTGTCCTTGAATATACGCACTGATTTGTCGATCTGCATCGCGGAAAATGATGGATGCATCGTCTCGCAAACGCGGAGGCAACATGCGCAATATCATTTGAGGTAACTTCTCGCCGTCTTTCAGTAAGTAAAACAGAATGAGTGGCACCGTGAAAACACTCAAGATGATTCCCGTTAAAGCAGAAACGAATGACGTAATACCTGATGCGATTCCACCTATGGTCTCCGTGAAGAACGTACCGATACTCTCAAAACCGGAATCAAGGAAGCTATTCACGTTAAAGTTGAATCCTTCATAAACCGGCGAAAATATGGAATTGCGGAAAAATTGATCCGTATCCAAAACTAACTGTTTAAAATACGTTGGGAATTCATCGAATAGATTGATCGTCTGTAAACGCAGGAACGGTAATACTAAGAAAATCACTAATGTTAGTAAACCTGCAGCCGCTAGAAGAATAATCAAGATTCCATAGACGCGTGGTATACGCAGACGTTCTTCCAAAAACCGAAGAATTGGACGCATTAAGTAATACAAAATCGTCGCGAGTACGACCGGTAAAACAACAGTTGAGAAAAATACTTTAATCGGATAAAAAATAAATGAAACTTGAGTGAAGACCAAGATGATCAATCCAATGAACAATAAACAAAGTAAAACAAACAATGTAGATTGACCACCGAGAAATCCAACAACCGGTGAAGTCGAGGGAATCGACCAGAAGTTTCGTAAAGAAGACTTTTTTGGTGGCTGCCTCAATGTTTCACTCCCCCCTTTATTCGATCCGTTATGGTGTAGCTAAAAACGAACGAATCGCTTCTCTATTTTTATCTAAATCAATATCAATTACAGATCCTGCGTGACTATAGGAAGTAAAAGAATAACTTCCTTCAACTGGAATACGTAAAGTCTGAAGATCCAATTTTCGTTTTGCAACAATTGTCAGCACTCTAGTTAGTTCATCCTTTGAAGTGAGGTCCGTCTCAATGAAGTTATCGAGTGCACCCGCTACTTTCGGTGCTTGCAAGACCGTCGATACGCTGAATAGCTCGTCCTTCACTGCTTGAATGACTTCCTGCTGGCGATTGACCCGCCCGAAGTCCCCTTCATCATCTGCGCGGAATCGTGCATAACCAAGTAACTCTTTACCGTTTAATCGCTGGACGCCAGGTTTTAGCGTGACACCGATCTTTTCAGACATTTCATTTTGAACGTTCATTTCAAGACCTTTCGGAAATGCAATGTCCATAATGGATTCGAAATTATCGAAATCGACGACTGCGTAATGATGAATGGGTATATTGAACATCCCCGAAATCGTTTCTTTCGCAGTTTGGACACCACCCAAGTAATAGGCGGTATTCAATTTATACGACTGGTACCCCGGGATCTGTGCGTAGATATCTCGCATAAATGAAATTAAATGCGCGGTACCAGCAGTTTGGTCCCAAGATAATACCATCATCGTATCGGTACGGTATTTTCCTGATCCATCATTATCGACGCCGAGCAATAAATAATTCTCTGTCGTTGGATCTTGCGGGTTTAGCAAATCACCTTGAAATTCTCCAGGATTGATCTTGCTGCCTGCTGTCATCGCCTTACCTTGTTTATATTGAAAGTAGCTATAAGCCGACATCGTTACAGTGAATAGCAATACTGCTGTTATAAAAACTCTGCCAACGCGTAATTTACGCTTCTTTTTCCTGCGATGTGGCTGCTGTTCGTCGAAGTGTTCATCCATATAGCGTTCATTCCTCCATTATCCGTGTGTATCCAGTTATCAGGACGTTTCTGTTCACAACGGGTTGCGTCCAGTCACGAGCTTTGCTTGGCGGATCGACCTATTTGCAACGCTAGTCCTAGCATTGCCACAAATAAAAGAAGAAATACGAACAATGTAACGTAATGATTTTCTGTGTAGTCATATAAGGAAGCGATGAGTAAAGGCAAGATTCCACCTATGATGAAGCCCCCTGTCTGCATCATCGCAGTCCAAGAATTCGTTTCTTCGGCTGTATCAGTAGCGTCCATTGGCATAAGCAAGCAAATCGGGAATAATCCACCAAGTGGAATGCCCATCACGAGTACGCCGATTGCGAACCACAATGGATCTGCCGTCCACATCAAGCCGATCGAGACAATACCGAGTGCGAGGATCACAACAAGTGCTGACGTTCTACTTGTAAACTTCTGCAAGATAATCGGGAAACCGATGTTCATGAAGATCTGCACAACCGTCATCAAACTAAGCAATGTCCCTGCCTGTAAAAGCGTCATGCCGTTCGATACAGCAATCGGAACGAGATAGGTTAAAACGGAGAAGAACAGTGCCGTCTGTAAACCGAAGAATACAAGGAAACTCCATGCCTTCTTGCTACGCCATGGATTCTCCCCTTTTACTACAGGTTGTTCTGACACTTGCTTCACTTCAATTGGATGCTTGGCGGTGATTGTCCACGCAACCATACCCAGAATCGCAATAGCGGCCCAAATGGCTAGCGCAAATGAATAGGACCCGGCTTTTTCATAAAAGACCCCCGTTAATCCTGTACTTAACGTCGCCCCCATCCCCATACCGAATGAATAAATGCCGACTACGACTGCAACATGCATCGGAAAATACTGTTTGATTAGCGCGGACAGCAAAGGTCCAATGACGGCGATCGCGACTCCCGCAACGAAAGCTGTCAATAATAACACACTAAATGACGTAACCGAAAAGCGGATCCCAGTTGCTACAGCAAGTAACAGCAACATCAAGTACATCGTCTTATTTAAGCCGATCGCTTTATTCAGTATCGGTGCGAGCATGGCGAATACCCCCATGCAAATGACTGGAATAACAGTTAAGAGACTCACTTGCGTGTTAGACAACACCAAATCATCTCGAATAATATCCAGCATGGGCCCAATAGATGTAATGGCTGGTCGTAAATTGAGCGCGACTAGGAAGATCGCAAATAATAAAAGAATTTGACTAGATTTAGAGCGCAATACCAAGACTCCTTTTACTCATAATTCGTATAGATCATCTATCATCATTATATCGTAAATCAAATTTGTAAACAGTACTAGTTCAAACATTCCATTTCACGTAATTTTAATGTATACTAGGAACATTGTGAACTTAGGAGGATATTATATATGTTAGCAGTTAGTAATTTAAGTCTTCGCTTCGGCGACCGCAAGCTATTCGAAGACGTCAATATACAGTTCAATCCAGGTAATTGCTATGGATTAATTGGAGCGAATGGCGCAGGAAAATCTACATTTGTCAAAATCGTGTCAGGTGAACTTGAACCTCAAACAGGTAATGTTATTCTTGGAAAAGACGAGCGTATGGCTGTCTTGAAACAGAACCACTTTGAATACGAAGAATATGAAGTAATGGATCTTGTCATCATGGGCCACAAAGAGCTGTATGAAGTGATGAAAGAAAAAGATGCTATTTATATGAAGGAAGACTTCTCCGATGAAGACGGAATGCGTGCAGCTGAACTTGAAGGCGAATTCGCAGATATGAATGGATGGGAAGCAGAATCTGAAGCTTCTGTACTCCTTCAAGGTCTTGGCGTTCCTGAAAGCATGCATCATTCCAAAATGTCTGAACTGGACGGATCCAACAAAGTAAAAGTATTGCTTGCACAAGCATTATTCGGCAAGCCAGATGTTTTGCTATTGGATGAGCCAACAAACAACTTGGACACTAAAGCAATTCGTTGGTTAGAAGAATTCTTAATCAACTTCCCAAACACTGTCATAGTCGTTTCCCATGACCGTTACTTCTTGAATAAAGTATGTACACATATTGCGGATCTTGATTTCAGTAAAATCCAGATTTACGCTGGTAACTATGACTTCTGGTACGAGTCCAGCCAATTGGCGTTGAAACTATCTCAAGAGTCTAACAAGAAAAAAGAAGAAAAAGTTCAGGAATTGCAAGCGTTTATCGCGCGTTTCAGTGCCAACGCTTCGAAATCCAAACAAGCCACTTCTCGTAAAAAGACATTGGAAAAAATCGAGTTGGATGACATCAAACCATCTTCTCGCCGTTACCCATTCGTCAACTTTACAATGGGACGCGAAATCGGTAACGATGTTGTATCTGTTAAAGATGTTACGAAAACAGTTGATGGCAAAACAATGATTAAAGACGCTTCTTTCTCACTCGATAAAGAAGACAAAATCGTTTTGATTGGTAACCCACTTGCGAAATCTGCAATGCTTGATATGCTGGCTGGAGTAACTGAGCCGGATTCTGGAGTGATTAAATGGGGCGTTACAACAACTAACGCATACTTCCCAATGGATAACTCGGAGTACTTTGAAGGTTCAGAGCAGACGCTAGTCGATTGGTTGCGTCAATACTCACCTGAAGATGAAACAGAAACATTCTTGCGTGGATTCCTTGGACGTATGTTATTCTCTGGTGAAGAAGTGAAGAAAAGTCCTAGCGTATTATCAGGTGGAGAAAAAGTTCGTTGTATGCTATCAAAAATGATGCTTACAAGTGCGAACGTCTTGTTGCTTGATGAACCGACAAACCACTTGGACTTGGAGTCTATCCAAGCGCTTAACAATGGTTTAATCGCGTTTAAAGGCGCTATGATCTTCACATCTCATGACCATCAGTTCATCCAAACAATCGCTAATCGTGTAATCGAGATCAATGATGATGGAACAATCTTTGATAAATCGATGTCATATGATGAGTATTTGGAGTTTAAAGGTCTGAAAGCATAATATAGGTAATCTCGAGACTATCCTAGAAACAATTTCTAGGATAGTCTTTTTTCGTTCGTACAAACTATATGAAAAAAAAGAAAAGCCGTAGCTCCTCTTTTCCTTTTTATTATTTTCTTTTTTGCGAGTAGTTGTCTACTAACGCTCTGTTTAGTAACGATATGGATCGATCTAGTTCAAACTTGATTAAGTCTTTATACGCTTTCACCTTTTCTAGATCTCCTATACGGTAAATGTAGAGTGTCTGCATCTCCGTCCCCTGCTTATGAACCGGATGTCTAACAATCAGGCCGTCGTTAAGTAAATCATGAAGCGATTTATATACTTCAGACTTAGTCGGACGGTAACCAAGGTCTCTGAAATGGTCTAGAAGGTCATCTAATATTTGTAGACCATACAAGTTCCCCTCTTCTGCTTTATGTAGCATGTAGAGCTTCAGAAAAGCTCTCTGACGAATGACAAATGTACTCTTCATTGATCTTCCCTCCTTGATTGCTGTACGTGTGATAGTTATAGTATAGCAAATTATGTCGTGCGAGGAGAATTGTAAAGAACTAGGATTATTTGGAACCAGGTTTCTTATAACTATTCAATAGGATAATAGACCGTATGTTCCTAGTTGTTGATGGTGGAAACAGATTGGTATTAATGAAGAGTATAAAAAAACTATTTTGTGATTTTTTCTATCAATTAAGGGAATACTATAAGAATAAAAGGAGGTTTTCTTATGAAGAGACATACTGGATGGTTTCTGACAGCTACACTTCTTTTTGCACTCGCTGGATGTGGGTCCGAGCCTGCATCGACTGATAATACAACTACCCCTACTCCACCCGTTGATGATGACGCGATATTTGAACGCATCGAACCAGAAGTGACTATTCCCAATGCAGAAATTGAAATAGATGAAAATATCCAAGAAGATGCCGTGGAGGAACCTGAAACAACAGCTGATCCACAAGCTATTCCTGCTTCCTTGTTGGATTACTTCCCTCCTGACGATACGAGTGTATATTACGAAGGTGTCGGGAATGAATTCGCCCAAATGGCTAATACTATATCCCGACCAGCACCCGATTATGTCGTCATTCACGAAAATAATGGTGGTTCTTACATTCAAAAGGTCTATAAATTGGAAGATAACAAGATTCAACTTGTGAAGGAAGAACTTGTTGATTTCAATGTAATATTGCCAACAACAGCTGAATTGGATGCGCTCGTTCCCATTCGAACGTATTTGAAAGAACCTATTCAAGTGGGGACGACATTTGATGATTGGACGATTGTAGAAGTCGACGCTTCCCTACAGGCGCCTTATCAGCAGTTTGATGATGTGGTAGTTGTAGAGCAAATCGATGGAGACTTCGTCAATAGACTATATTTGGCCGAAGGTTTTGGCGAGGTAAAACGGGAGTCGATCATGACAATCGCTGGAGAACCGGATTACGTTGTAACGTCCACTTTAGAAAATATGACGCAGCCTTAATTAATAAAAGTATAATAAATAGACTATGTAGGAAGACTATCCAGGAGCTCGACCTTTGGGTAGTCTTTTTCTTGATACTAGATCGTTTACTCTTCCCTATTCTTCGCAAGTTATGAATAGCTTCTACTAATAAGGGAATAACACAAAATAAAAGGAGGTTTTTCATTATGAAACGTAATCTGTGGTTGTTGATGGCTATGCTGCTTCTCGTGCTCGCTGGATGCTCAAATAAGCCCGCAACGTCGATTGACGGTAAGACCGAATCTTCCGAAACAGGTACTGAAGGGAAAACCGATGACAAGACAGATCAGCAAAATGACGATGCGAATTTGACCGATGTGTCTTTGATGGAGTACTTTCTTCCCGACGGCTCCAGCGCCCATTATAAAGGTGTTGGGAACGAATATGCTGAACTAGATATCACCGTGGCAAGACCTACTCAAGACTATGTGGTGATTCATGAAAACAATGGCGGTACATTCGTTCAAAAAGTATATAAGCTGAACGGCGATGAAATTCAAGTCTTACAGGAAGAACATATTGAATTGGATGCTGGCGTGCCTCCTGTAGAAGAGTTGGAATCCATGGAGCCGATCCGCACGTATTTGAAAGGTCCTATTGAAGTCGGAACTACGTTTGATGATTGGAAGATCGTCGAGATGAATGCATCAGTAGAGACACCTTATCAGCAATTTGAAGATGCTGTCGTCATCGAGCAAGCGGGAGAAGACTTTGTAAATAGGATTTATATCGTGAAAGATTTCGGGGAAGTAAAACGTGAATCTACGATGTCTATTGAAGGCGAAGAAGAATTTGTAGTTACTTCTAGTCTTGAAACCGTGACACAACCTTAATTTTTCGCAAACAAAAAGGCGCCGCAATGGGCGCCTTTTCAAGTGGTTTAGATTTTAACAACGTTAGCTGCTTGTAGACCACGGTTTCCTTCGACAACTTCAAATTCAACCTGCTGACCTTCGTCAAGAGATTTGAATCCGTCGCCTTGGATTGCTGAGAAGTGTACAAAGATGTCTTCTTCTCCGTCAACTTCGATAAAACCGAAGCCCTTTTCTGCGTTAAACCATTTTACTGTACCTTGTTTCATTCGATAACCTCCAAAAATATACGTACTTATTAATACACGAACCTTAGCAAAGCAAAAAATTCACGTATTACAAAAGATACCGACGTCGCCGATCACTTTTGTAATAGGTGAATCACTTAGCATACGGTCGTTCGATTAATTTACTTACGTTAAGTATAACATCTTTAACTTGATTGTCAATAAAAAAATAACACTTTTTACAGAATGTTCTTACGATATGTTCGGTTCACCATTTAGTAAAACAACGATACCGTGATATAACTGTAAATCTCCTTCACAGCCATCGCAATAATGTTTTTCGGTTGTGGACCAAAATGCGTGGAAACAACCTTTACGAACTTCATAATGCTCAAAGTATGATTCCATCTTGCTGATCACTTCTTCAATATATGCCTGTGTTTCGTCTTCATTCGTAAATGTTTTGGACGTGACGCTATAGTCTCTCCACTCTTCAAACATCCACCACGGCTCAAAGTCCGCCTTCATGTATACAACTTCATACATTCAGTATGCACTCCTTTATCTTGCGCTATGCAGGAATGATTCTCATTTTAGCAAATCCTTCCCACTATTCAAAGTAAAATGATTCATGTGGCGTAATATATGAGTTTTCGACCATTTTCGGCTATAATTAAGATAGGCTCAAGTAACCTTACTGTCTGCACGATAAATGAAACCTTTTCGCTGTTAATCCGTAAGTATTATATAGAGTCAGAATGGAAGGTGGCCTGAACAATCATGACGAATATAAAAAACTTTTTTACACGACATTTAATTATGGCGCCTACTAGTTTCCTGACATGGTTCACCCTCATCGGCGGGACAAGCATCAATTTTTTCCTAGGTTCCGCAATCGGGATTGCCATGTATGCAGGAGGCAACGTAGCCATTAAAGAACTGCAGTTACGTTCCACACTGAAGCAATTCGGTATGGCTCGCTCTGAATATAAACATATTGAACAACAATTGAGTGAATCCAAGAAAAAACTGAAACAACTCGGTAATATGTATGGACAAGTACGTTCGATTCAAGCATTTAGACAAGTGTATGACATGTCTTCAATGGCTCGACGTATTATCAAAATTGTCCAAAACAACCCACGGAAGTTCTATCAAGTCGAGAGCTTTTTCTATGCTCACTTGGACTCCGTCGTAGAACTTACTTCAAAGTATAGCTTGCTAGTGAATCAACCATTAAAAGATCAAGAGATCAAAGTTGCCTTGCAGCATACACGCGAAACATTAGCCGATTTAAGTCTCGAAATGGAGCGTGATCTTCGAAATGCCGTAGCAACCGATTTAGAGAAACTACGCATGGAAATTGATTATGTGGACATTACACTCAAGAGAAACAAACCGTTGCTCGAATCGAAAGGGGAACATTCTAATGACAGATAAAAACACACTAGAAGAAAAATCAGTAGACGACTTACTCGGCAATCCGTTCGATATGGACGCTAGCCTACTTCCAAAAGAGATGGAAAACTCGCTTGCGGATGACACAGCACCTGTCAAACTCATTGACCGTTTAACACCGGAAGAACAAGTCAAAGCAAGACAATTGGCTTCACAGATTCCTGTCGGTAATTACGAAGCCGTCATTTCCTATGGCGCCAATGCACAAAATGAACTTTCCAACTTCTCTCACAAAATGCTTGACCATGTTCAAGGCAAAGATATCGGCCCTGTCGGTGATGTACTGAACGAATTAATGGCCAAGCTATCCGAAATCGATACAGATGATCTGTCGGATAAAAAGAAATCGGGACTAAGTCGTTTATTCAACAAGGCTACTCGCCCTATTAAAGAAATCATGACAAAATACGAAAAACTCGGCACACAAGTCGATAAAATAAGCGTTCAACTAGAGCACTCCAAACGTGGTTTAATGGAAGATGTCCGCATGCTGGATAATTTGTATGAACAAAACAAAACGTACTTCCAAGCACTGAACGTCTACATTGCAGCTGCAGAATTAAAAATTGACGAAATCAATAGCACGATTATTCCAGAATTGCATAAAAAAGCACAGGCATCAGATGATCAAATGATGGTTCAAGAAGTCAATGACATGGCGCAATTTGTAGATCGTCTTGAAAAACGCCTATACGACTTGCAACTATCACGCCAAATCACGATTCAAAGCGCGCCACAGATTCGAATGATCCAACAAACGAACCAAACGTTAGCTGAGAAGATTCAGGCGTCCATCATGACAGCCATTCCTCTTTGGAAGAACCAGATTGCGATTGCTTTAACACTTAACCGTCAGCAAAAGGCTGTGGAGTCTCAGAAGCTTGTGACGAAGACAACGAATGATTTACTACTTCGCAACTCTGAAATGTTGAAAGTGAATAGCATTGAAACAGCGAAAGAGAATGAAAAAGGCATTATTGAAATTGATACATTGAAAACCACTCAAGAGAACTTGATCCAGACAATCGAAGAGACATTGCTGATCCAAGCAGACGGTCGCGCAAAACGAAAAGCTGCCGAGACCGAGATTGCCAGAATGGAACAAGACCTCAAGACACGTTTACTCGCTGTATACGAAGAGTCACAAAACCGTCCCTCTTAAGAGAGACGGTTTTTTTGATGTAAGTAGTGACACTTGAAGTCAGGCTATGAGCGGTTGTGGGCTCTCTATGATCGCTTGTCCAGTCTCTATGAGCGACTGGAGACTCCGATAGAGCGGATAAGAGGCGTCATAGAGCACTTAACTAGGTTCTAAGATCACTTGACCAAATCAATGAGCGGCACCGCGATTGCCTCCACTAACTCCTCACAAATCGAACTTCAAAACACAAAAAGAGACAGTTCAATTAAGAACTGTCTCCCTATCTCTATTTATTCACTCAAAATACGTCTTATAATACCCGCCGACCTTGCCGGAATTGTCTACTACGAAAATAAACTCCTCGGTCTCGTTTTTCACGTCATACGACTTCCCCACCGTCAGCATATTACTAACGAAAAACTTCGCTGCATCCGTGTGCGTACACGTCACCGTTTTCAAAGTAGGCTCATCCAACCATTGTAAATATGACATAAAACCTCTCCTCTCATAAATAAAAACGACCCGCTGATTAGCGGGTCGCTTGGAATGTGTTAATTAAGAACCTAGTAGAAGGTCTTCAGGGTTTTCAAGCAACTCTTTAACCATCTTCAAGAATCCAACTGAATCTTTACCATCAATTACACGGTGATCGTAAGAAAGTGCAACATACATCATTGGGCGAATTTCGATATTGTCACCAACAGCTACTGGACGCTTCTGAATAGTATGCATACCCAAGATTCCTACTTGTGTACCGTTTAGGATTGGAGTAGACAATAGTGAACCGAATACTCCACCGTTTGTAATTGTGAATGAACCGCCTGTCATATCAGCCATTGTCAACTTGTTGTCGCGTGCTTTTTTCGCAAGTTCGCCGATAGATGCTTCGATTTCAGCGAAGCTCTTACGGTCTGCATCTACTACGTTTGGTACAACTAGTCCGCCGTCAGTAGATACTGCGATACCGATATCGAAGTAATTCTTCAATAAGATTTCATCGCCATCGATTTCTGCGTTAACATATGGGTACTTCTTCAATGCAGCAACGACTGCTTTCGTGAAGAATGACATGAAGCCTAGACGTACATCGTTTTGCTCGAAGAACTGGTCTTTTTTGCGTGAACGAAGTTCCATCATTTTCGACATATCAATTTCGTTGAATGTAGTCAACATGGCTGTTGATTGTCTTACCTCAAGCAAACGCTTAGCAATTGTTTGACGACGACGAGTCATTTTCTGACGCGTAATACGGCCATCATCTTTCGCTTCTACTTTAGCAGCTGGAGCCGCCGCAGCAGGTGCTGGAGCGTTGTTGTGAGCAGATACGTCTTGTGCGCGTACGCGACCCATTGGATCAACAGGTGATACGTCAGCAAGATTGATACCTTTTTCACGTGCAAGCTTGCGTGCTGCTGGACTTGCAATTGTGCGGTCTGAAGAAGAAGTCTCTTCTGCTACAGCTGCTGCTGGAGCCGGAGTTTCTTCTTTTTGTGCTGGTGCTGCTGCTTCAGTTGCTTGTGGAGCTTGTTGTGCCGGTGCACCTGAACCTTCGCCTACAATCGCGATTACTTGGCCAACTTCAACTGTGTCGCCTTCTGCAGCCAATAGTTCAGACAATACACCCGCTTCTTCTGAAATGACTTCGACGTTCACTTTATCTGTTTCCAATTCAACGATGAATTCACCTTTATCCACGTTTTCACCAGGTTGTTTCAACCATTTTGCAATTGTACCTTCTGTAATGGATTCTGCTAGTTCAGGTACTCTGATCTCTGCCACAATAAATTCCTCCTCGTAGGTATACCGTTTTAAACGGATAAGCTACTTTGTATAAGTAGTTTTTTTACTTTTTTCTGTAAAGATTCTTTATTTGTTATATCACTTTTTCAAAGCTTCTTCAATGATTCGGTTTTGTTCTTTTTTATGAGAAGCACCGTCGCCTTCAGAAGGACTTGAGCGTTTGATACGACCTACATAAGAAATGTCTTTGCCGTCAGCTAGTTTTTCTAGGAACGGATAAGCGAATGACCATGTACCCATGTTCTTCGGCTCTTCCTGAACCCATACTAAATCTTTTGCTTTCGGGAAACGAGCAACGATTTCTTTGATTTTGTCGGATGGGAATGGATATAGCTGCTCCACACGGATTACGTGCAAGTAGTCAAATCCTTCGCCGTCTTTGATCTTCTCAGCCAAGTCAATTGCCATCTTACCGCTTGCGAACAAGATCTTTTTCACTTTTTCAGGTTTAGTTCCTGTACCAGGTTGCTCAAGAACTGTCTTGAAGTGACCTTCTGTTAAGTCTTCAACGTCTGCTCCAACTAATGGGTGACGAAGTAAAGACTTAGGTGTAGCAATTACTAACGGACGCTCTGCTTCGCTGCCGAGAATTTTCGACTGGCGACGCAATACGTGGAAGTAGTTTGCTGCACTGGAGATATTCGCGACTGTCCAGTTGTTTTCTCCACAAAGCTGTAGGAAACGCTCAATACGAGAACTGGAGTGTTCTGGTCCTTGTCCTTCAAATGCATGTGGCAACAATAGCACTAGGCCGGATTGCTGTCCCCACTTCGCATAACTTGAAGAAACGAACTGGTCGAACATCACTTGTGCCATGTTCGAGAAGTCACCGTATTGTGCTTCCCAAATAGACATTGTTTTGTCTTCTTCTAAGTTATAACCGAATTCATATCCGACGATTCCTGCTTCTGTTAATGGACTGTTATAAGCCACGAATGAAGCATTAGATCCGCTAATATGATGCAACGGAACAAGTTCTTCACCTGTTTTTTCATCATGTAGGACTAAATGACGTTGTGCAAACGTACCGCGCTGGATATCTTGTCCAGAAATACGGATTGGTTTACCGTCTTGAATGATGGAACCGAATGCCAATTGCTCAGCATGCGCCCAGTCAATTTTGCCTTTACCATTGAATGGTTCTTGGCGTCGTTTTAAGATTTTATCCAATTTGCTGAAGACAGCGAAATCAGTCGGATACGTTAATAGCTCTTCGTTCATTTTACGAAGGCGATCTTCCGAAACCCCTGTTTCTAGATCACGTGGAAGTCCAGCTTGTACCACTTCCGGTGTTGCATTGGAAATTTGTGGTGCATCTGCAGATTGTTCTTTAACATGATCGTAAGCTTCTTGCATAATTGCGTTGACCGACTTGTCCATTGCTTTTACTTCTTCGTCTGTCATGAGCTTTTGCTCGACCAAGCGTTGTCCGTAAATTTGACGAACTGTCGGGTGTTTATGGATTTCGTTGTACATCACTGGATTCGTCACTAGTGGCTCGTCCATTTCGTTGTGTCCGTAACGACGGTAACCGATTAAATCGATCAATACGTCTTTACCGAACTGCTGGCGATATTCGAATGCCAGTTTTGCAACAGCTAAAACTTCTTCTGGGTGATCTGCATTCACGTGGAATACAGGCACTTCAAAGCCTTTTGCTGGATCAGATGCATAGTGTGTAGAACGGGAATCATAGTATTCTGTCGTGAAGCCAATAGTGTTGTTGGCGATGACGTGAACCGATCCACCTGTTCTGAAACCACGAACGCGTGAGTAGTTGAATGATTCCGGTACGATTCCCTGTCCTGGGAATGCCGCATCACCATGTACTAGGATCGCGTATGCTTTGTTAGTATCTTGCTTTGGAATACCTGGGCTATCCGTGTTTTCCTGTGCAGCACGAGTCTGTCCAGTAATCACCGGGTTCACTACTTCAAGGTGAGACGGGTTATACGCTAAGAAGCGGTTCATTCCCGATTTGCCTTTATGAAGAGCTCCCATATGGTATTTCACATCGCCGAACCAGCCGCGTGTTACTTCTAAAGAACCGTCTTTTGGCAAGAACGGTGAAGCAGGTACGCCTGCGAATTCTGCGAACATCATTTCATATGGTTTATTTAAGTTATGTGTCAACACGTTCAGACGTCCACGGTGAGCCATGCCGATTAGCACTTTTTCCATTTTCGCTTCTTCAGAACGACGCATTAATTCGTCGATTAAGACAACTAATGTGTCCACACCTTCGATAGAGAAACGTTTAGCTCCAACGAATGTACGGTGAATGAACTTTTCAAATCCTTCAATTTCCGTCAAACGCTCAAGAAGTTGTTTTTTCTCATCTTCTTGCAAGCTTGACTGTACGTCGCCGTTTTCAATTTTTGATTGAATCCACGTACGCTCTGTTTCATCGATCAAGTGTGCGAATTCGTATGCGATGGAGCCTGTGTAAAGAGACTTCAAGTAATTCATTGCATCCAATCCGTTTTCCACTGTCGCTGGAACATTTTTCAAGAACAAAGTTGCTGGCAATCCGACCAGATCGCTTTCTGTCAATCCATGATAAGACAGTTCAAGACGGGATGTATCTTTAGGTCGATCGTTTAATGGATAAATATCAGCTGCAAGATGTCCATAAGAACGAATAGCTTCAAGTAAAGAATAAACGGCAAGAACTTTACGCAAATCCGTTTGGGAACCTTGCGCTATAACTGCCTCTTGACCTGAATCATCCATCTGAGGCGCACCAAAATTCCTGAATAGCTCTGCTAAATCAGGATCTACTGCATCTTGATCTGTTTTAAACAGATCGTACATTTCCATTACATACCCAAGGTTTGGACCCGAAAAATTAGCATACGGGGAACGATGGGAATCCACATTGTTCGACATGTAATATAACCTCCACATTTGCCTACCGGCGTGTTGTGTTTATTTTCACTACTTCTATACAATAATAGCACGCAAACCTTAGAACTGAAAGGGATTAATCCTAATATGCATAGTTTTCTGCAAAGTACTAGCAAATATATTAAATAATACTGAAAACTACGCCTCTTAGGTACTTCGCGTACATTTTCATTTTTGGAACGACAAAATCAATTCTGCCATCTTTTCAGGCGTCTTCGGTTCTGTCGTCTTTTCAATATTCGACAACAATCGCGTTTTCTCCTTTACGAGTTCGTCGAATTGTTCTGTAACAGGCTGAACTTCGAATTGTTCTTCTTCAATTTGTAATGCCAATCCTTTAGAAGCAAAATAATTGGCATTCAATATTTGATCGCCACGGCTCTTTGAAGCGGCTAACGGAACGAGTAGCATTGGCTTATGGATTGCAAGAAGTTCGAATATCGCATTCGAGCCAGCACGTGAAATCGCATAATCGGAAGCTGCCAGTAGATCCGGCAATTCATCGGTAACATATTCATACTGCACGTATCCCGCCACCGCCAGACTGTCATCCACATTCCCCTTGCCACATAAATGAATGATCTGATATTTTTCAAGCAAAGCAGGCAATTCATTGCGCACCGCCACATTCAATACAGCAGAGCCTTGACTCCCTCCCATTATAA
The DNA here is from genome assembly GCF_029267015.1 of Sporosarcina ureae. Classification (GTDB taxonomy): domain Bacteria; phylum Bacillota; class Bacilli; order Bacillales_A; family Planococcaceae; genus Sporosarcina; species Sporosarcina ureae_D. The sequence continues at coordinate 44,104 of NZ_JARIEA010000007.1, forward strand.
TGAACACGGGCTTTTCCGAATTCAGACCCGTTCTACGCAACCCTTCTTCTCGGTTACCCGTAAACAGCTCTGGACGGATAATCGGGCCCGTGCACGCAGATTTCGCTGTCGGCACATATTGCAACGTCTGTTCAAAGACCGTAAAAATTTGAGAGGCGAATGGCAAGGCCAATTTATTCGCAAGTCCTGGCGTCACGTCTGATTCATGGACAACGACAGGTACATTCGCAAGTTTAGCTGCCATGACAACGGGCACTGAAACGAAGCCTCCTTTAGAGAAGATGATCTCCGGCTTCAATTTACGGAGAATAGCGAGTGCCTGTAGCGTACCCGCTCCGACACGAAATGGATCCGTAAAATTCTTCATTGAGAAATACCGGCGTAGCTTACCACTTTGTATTGCGTGATAGACTACTTCCGGATGACCTTCTCCAATCAACTCTTTTTCAATACCTTCATGAGAACCAATATAATGCACACTATATCCTTTATCTAAAAATATGGGAATTAACGCTTGGTTGACGGACACATGCCCTGCTGTCCCGCCACCTGTTAATACGACTACCGGTTGCTTCATTCATTCCATCCTTCCGCGTTACTTACTATATTTTCATGCTACAATAGTCAAAGTAAAAACTTTAGTAGAGGAAATCAAAACTATGACTACTGTAACAAACCCTTTGCAACAAAAAACATCCATTTTCATTAAGATCATGATTCCCATTGTCATTACGCAAGTGGCGCTGTACTTGATGTCGTTCTTCGATATTCTCATGACAGGGCGCTACGACACGTTCCACTTAGCAGGCGTGACCATTGGCAGTTCCTTCTGGATACCGGTCTATACCGGCCTTTCCGGAATTCTTATGGGTCTAACTCCTATTATCGCACAGCAAATCGGTGCGAAGAACAAAAAGGATGTCCGCCCTACTGTCCAGCAAGCATTATACGTATCTCTCGCTCTTTCAGCAATCATTTTCGTCTTGATCCACTGGGTCGTGTTACCCGCTATCACCAGAATGCCACTGGATGCACCGGTTATAGAAGTGGCGTCCGCCTACCTAACGGGTATGAGCATCGGATTGGTTCCGTTGATGGCCTACACTGTACTGCGTTCATTCTTTGACGCGTTAGGGGCAACACGCGTGTCGATGTTCATCATCCTGTTATCAGCACCGATCAATATCATGTTGAATTATCTCTTGATATTCGGTAACTTCGGTTTCCCTGAGCTTGGGGGTGCGGGTGCTGGGTATGCATCCGGATTTACGTACTGGCTCGTATTTTTCATTGCGGTATTGATTGCCTGGACGTCCCGCCACTTTAAAGAGTTTACGCTGTTTACTGGTTGGCAACGGATTTCATTCCCACGGTGGAAAGAGATTTTACTGATTGGTGTGCCAATAGGACTTTCCATCTTCGTCGAGACAAGTATCTTTTCTGTCGTGACGTTGTTGATGAGTAGCTATACTGCACAAGTCATATCAGCTCACCAAATTGCGCTTAATTTTACGTCTCTTCTATACATGGTACCGTTAAGCGTCTCGATGGGTACGACGATACTAGTCGGTCAGTCAATTGGTGCGAATAAAACGAAAGACGCGCGCGAGTATACATATCTCGGCATAGCGTTCGCCGTGATTTTCAGTTTCCTATCCATATTCATATTACTAATGTTTCGTGAGTCTATTGCTTCTATGTATACGATGGACGCAGAGATTATTACACTCGCCGTGCATTTCTTTATTTATGCAGCGTTGTTCCAGTTATCGGATGCTGTGCAGGCTCCGATTCAAGGTGCGCTACGCGGATATAAAGATGTGACGATGACGTTCTTGGTTGGTGTCGTGTCGTTCTGGCTGATTGGATTGCCTACTGGGTTCGTGCTAGCACGCTTTACGGAACTTGGCGCATTCGGCTATTGGGTCGGTCTGATTGCCGGCTTAACGGTCGGTGCGGTCATTCTGTCGTTCCGTTTGCGGTTTATACAGAATAAGTATCGTGAAGTGAAGTCATGATAAGTTTATGGGTCAATGGGGTTTTTATTCCATTGGCCTTTTTTTATTGTGAAGGCGTAGTGATTTTTGGTTACGTGGGTAAATGCTTAGGGAAGTACGTGTACGCTCAATAATTCGTGTAAGTGATCATAGAACCTAGTTAACCGCCCTATCAAACCCGCTGAACGCTCTATACGCGTCCGTGACCGCTCATAGAAACAATCTAAGCGATCATAGCGGACGTGTAACCGCTCATAGCCTGCTCCCCCCGCGCGTATCTACTTGCTATCACTCCCCAACTCTCTCCAATAAAAAAAGGTCAATGGACATAAATCCATTGACCTTTGATATTCTTACTTCTGTATAAACTGCTGTGTCCAGTACTGTCCATTCGCATCATATCCGATACCGATATGCGTAAACCCTGGTGTCAAGATATTCTGTCTGTGTCCAGCTGAGTTCATCCAAGCCTTCACGACTTCCTGTGCACTGCGCTGACCCATTGCGATATTCTCTGCTGCCGAACGGTAGGTAACGCCATTCTGCTTCATTTGGTCAAACGGTGAACCGTATGTAGGGCTCGTATGAGAGAAATAATTGTTCGCTGCCATATCCGCTGATTTTTGCTTCGCAGACTTTTGCAAGGCTGCATCGATCTGCAACGGCTTGAGTCCTGCTTTTGTACGTTCCGCATTCGTTAAATCGAGTACGGCTTGCTCTGTAGCGGACACGTTCGCTGTCTGTTGCTGCGCTGGCTTGTTCGTTTGTGGTTTCTCCACTGGTTGGTTTGGTTGAGTTGGTTGTTGTACTGTTGGTTTCTCTACCGGTCTACTAGGCTGCTGTGGCTTTTGGTAGTGGTAGTTTCCATAGTAATACGAATATACTTGGTGATTTGATGCATTCCACGTATACGTCTGTGTCTGCACCTGTTTCGTCGTACTTGCCTCTGCTGCATGAGTAGGCAATAAAATAGCTGAGCTTAATAAGATGAGTGATAAAGGTTTTTTCATCTTGTTCCCCTCCTTCTTTACGCAACCTAGCATAACGTCAAAGAAAAGAAGGAAACTTGGCCAATCTTGCCAATTTAGCCAATGAACTCTGCGAAGCTATGAAATGAGAGTCTGAGAGATGAAATTTTGGTAACTCTGTCCAGCGGAGAGGACTATTAACAATAAAAAGCTATTGACAACTAGTTTTTCGGCGAATATTCGATGCCGTCTACCTGTTCTCCGATGATCACCAATTTGGACGGGATTTGCATGTATTCCGGTATCCAGTTGACCATGCCATAAGCGTATTGGAATAAATGCGAATACCGCGTATCTTCGAGCTGGATATACCCTTTCATGCGATAGACACTTTCCGGTAATGTGCGAACCCAGTCTTCAAAATGTCGTTGGTTGATTGGTGTATCAAACGACAGCACTTTTGAATCAAGCGGCAATCCACTACCTGACGTGATCGGCTGTTTCGGTGCCGCCACATTCACCATTTTCTCAATATAGCTGAAGTCGACTTTTGCGTTGACGGCCTGGACGAGCGGTGCGTGACTATTGAACTGTGTCACTTGCATCGTCACGAAAGCCAATTGATTGTCCGTTAGCAAATCCGTTTTATTGAGCACCATGAAGTGGGCGTGACGGATCTGTTCAAGGAATAATGCTTGTATACGTGGTGAGAGCTTGTCACGGTCGACCCAGCGCTTCGCGTCTACTACGGTGACAATTCCCTTGAAGTCTAGTTTCTCTGCGAACAACGGCGAGTATACAGCGTCCAACGCTTCTACCGGGTGAGCGGCACCTGTCGTTTCAATGAACAGCACGTCAATCTCCGGATAATCCGCGAGTAAACCTTGCAGTTGCGCTTCCGTAGATTCGGCACCCGTACAGCAAATACAGCCATTCAACAATTCTTTTAACGGAACGTCCCCTGCATCTTCAACGATTTGACTGTCAATATTCAGTTCTCCGAATTCATTCATTAGAACAGCCGGTTGTCTTCCGGACTTCTTTACTTGGTCTACAAGATTAACGAGTAGTGAAGTCTTGCCGCTTCCTAGAAAGCCGCTGAGTAAATATACATCGATCATAGTTGTATCATCCTTTTCCATAGAGAACACGCGCCCAACGATTGCTGGACGCGTGTTTCTTTGATTATGAGTTGATTTCTTTTAACACGACTTCTTTCGCTTTCAGCAATTGCGGATCATCATCTTTCATCTTGTCCCGTAATTTCTGCATTAAGCCGACTGTTGTATCGCCAGTCAAGATGCCTGTTTGTTCTTGTTCTAAGTCTTTCTGCAACGTTTTAACAGCTGCTGCTGTATCCGCGTCGTAGAGACCGTCTGTTTCGCCTGGGTCATAACCTACTGCTTCTAACATCTCTTCTGCCGCTTGTACGGAAGGAGAGACAAGACCTTCGTCCATCTCTTCGGATGAATCGAGGTACGGTAGGGATGCATATGAAGGATATGGCACTTTCACGTCTGGCTCAATTCCTTTTTTATGAATCCAGTTACCGTCAGGTGTTAACCATTTTGCGGTCGTTAGTTTCAAGTTCGAGCCGTCTGGTAATTGAGTCGGTGTTTGAACGGTCCCTTTACCAAACGTCTTGACCCCTACAATTGGAATGCCTGCAGACTCTTTTAACGCACCTGCTAGGATCTCTGAAGCGGACGCACTGCCGTCATCTACGATCAATGCCACAGGAACTGTTACTTTTTGTCCGTCAGATGAAGGGTAAGCTTCTGGTGCTTTACCTTTTTCTTCTGTCTGGAATAACACTTTGCCATTTGGAACAAATAGATCGGAAATATCGATAGCACCGCTTAGAATACCGCCTGGATTTTGACGCACGTCAATGAGTACGCCTTCCATGCCTTTGTCGGTCATTTCATTCAACGCTTCGAGCAATTCCTCATACGTATGTTCAGAGAACGATGTGATATTGATATGCGCGATATTGTCGTCAAGCATTTCCGCATACACCGTATTGATCGGAATCACGTCACGGACAATTTTCACATCAAACGGATCGGATTTCTCTCCGCGTCGTACAGACAATGTCACCGTCGATCCTTTTTCCCCACGAATCAGTAAAACCGCTTCAGAAGAAGATAGACCTTGAATACTTTCACCGTCTACCGAAAGCACAGTATCGTTTGGCAATAAACCGGCTTTTTCAGCTGGAGAGTTTTTGATAGGTGACACAATGCTAATATAGCCGTTTGACTCTTGAATTTCTGCACCGATTCCTTCAAAACTAGAAGAGATGCTTTCATTCAATTGTTTGGCTTCTTTTTCATTCAAGTAGTCGGAGTATGGGTCGCCTAGTGAATCGACCATTCCGTTGATCGCGCCGTCAATCACGACTTGATCGTCTACTTCGTCAAAATAACTTTCTTTCAGTTGATCATATGCATCATACAGTTTCTTGAACTCTTTTCGCTCCATGCCTACTTGCTGCGGTTTGACGACTTCTACAACCTTTTCGTCACCGACTGTCAGTGCAATGAAGGTAACCGCTGCTGTTGCTAGCACAAGGAAAAAAATGAGCATGATCAGAGAAAACGGTTTGATCCGTATATAGCGATTAGGTTTCGGCGCTTCCGGCTCTTGTTTCCCGTTCTCATGCGAATCGTTTTCGTTCATTGTCTTCCCTACTTTCCAAATCCCTGCAAAAGACCGCTGCCAAGAGCGGTCTTTTGCTAGTTTCTATCTATTCTATTATTCAGCGATGGCTGCGTCTAGCGCGACTTCGATCATGTCGTTGAATGTCAATTGACGCTCTTCAGGCGTCGTGATTTCGCCCGTGATGATGTGGTCACTAACTGTAAGAACAGCAAGTGCTTTACGGCCGTAACGAGCAGCTAATGTATAGAGTGCTGCCGCTTCCATTTCAACTGCCAGAACGCCGTGGCGTGCTAGCTCTTCATGCTGAGCATTTTCATTGTAGAAGAAGTCTTCCGTGTAGATGTTACCTACTTGCAAGTGCAAGCCTTTTTCTTTACCAGCAGTGTATGCTTTCAACAATAAGTCGAAGTCCGCTAGTGGTGCAAAACGGATCGGTCCGAATGTTACATCGTTTAGGCACGAATTCGTTGTCGCACCTTGCGCAAGGATAACGTCACGTACTTTTACGTCTTTTTGAATCGCGCCACATGTACCGACACGGATCAATTGCTGTACGCCAAACTCCTGCATTAATTCTGTTGCGTAAATGGAGATGGATGGAACGCCCATTCCAGTACCTTGTACGGAAATGCGCTTGCCTTTGTATGTTCCTGTATAGCCAAACATATTACGTACTTCGTTGTACTGTACTACATCTTCCAAAAATGTTTCCGCGATATATTTGGCGCGCAATGGGTCTCCTGGTAGAAGAACGGTTTCCGCGATATCGCCTAGTTTTGCATCGATATGTATACTCATCTTTTTTTAGCCTCTTTTCACTATTTTGTTTTTATCATACAGTGTATAATGGCGAGATGCAATGAAACCCTCGCCATTTACCTGCTGCACAGATCTTGATAGATTGCGTATATTTCATCAAAAGTGGTGGAACGTAAATCTTCGTCCGCCATGTCTTCGACGTAACGAGACAATGAATCGAAATCCTCTAAGTCTTTCGGGAAACCGGCATCGAGAAACATCTTGTCCGCAAACAATGCCTTCGCGTCATCTTTTCCGCCGTTACGATAGCGTAGTGCGAAATGGTAAAAGGATCGATCCATCGCCGTCACCTTCCTTCACTCAAATAATCCTTTGTATTCTGTATAGCCTTCTTTATCTAAGTCTGTCGCTGGAACGAAACGTAGTGCTGCAGAGTTAATGCAGTAACGCAATCCGCCTTGCTCTTGTGGTCCATCAGGGAACACATGTCCTAGATGAGAATCTGCTGTTTTACTGCGTACTTCCGTGCGGCGCATGCCATGAGCTGTATCGAAATGCTCCGTTACTTCTACCGCTTCGATCGGCTTCGTAAAGCTTGGCCATCCGCAACCCGCGTCGTATTTATCGTTTGAACTGAATAACGGTTTACCTGACACCACGTCTACATAAATACCATCTTCATAATGCGCGTCATATTCATTGCGAAATGGTGGTTCTGTTCCGTTTTCCTGCGTCACATGATACTGCATTTCCGTTAATTCGTTGCGTAAGTCTTTTTTCATGAACGATTCCCCCAATTTTTTTCGATGAATCCTGCGCGTCCTGATCCAACTGAATAACGCTCGTAGTGACTTGGATTCTTTTTGTAATATTCTTGGTGATGTTCTTCGGCCGGGTAGAACTCTTTACCTGGGAAGATATCTGTGACGATAGGCGAACTGAACTTGCCGCTGTCTTGTAATGCTTGCTTTGACTTTTCCGCTGCTTGCTGCTGTTCATCGGAGTTCGTGTAGATCGCAGTTTTGTACGACTCTCCGCGGTCGCCGAATTGTCCGCCTGCATCTGTCGGATCCATCACTTGCCAGAAAATATTCAGCAATTCTTCGTAGCTGATCACGCTGTCATCAAATTCGATACGTACCGCTTCACGGTGTCCCGTTGTATCCGTACATACTTCTTCGTATGTCGGATTGACAGTATGCCCGCCTGTATAACCACTTACTACGGAGTGGACACCGTCATATTTGTCAAAAGGCTTGACCATACACCAGAAGCACCCGCCTGCAAATGTTGCGTATTGTATTGCCATCGTTATTGCCTCCTTAGTTTTTCGGTATCAATACTTCCAATATAATCTCATCTTTTTCTAAATTCACTTCTTTAGCTTTGACTTGAACATCACCAGAGATCGGTAAATCCTTCAAATCGATGAAAATTTCCTCTTCTTTTGGTCGGACAACCATCCACGATGGAAGCTCCACTGAATTTTTCAGTAATTTCAATACTGTTGAGGGTGGAATGGTCAAATGTCCTAATTCCATTGACGATTGTTTGAGAATTAAGTTTCCGTCTTCTCGTACAATCGGATCAAAATGCATCGCGAGCGGTAATGTATGCGAGAACACCGTAAGTTCAGATGTCAACAATACATCATCACCCATTTCAAGCTCCACCGGTAACGCGCCTTTTACAGCTTTTCGTATATAGGTATTCGCAATGCCTTCAAAATTATCTTTGGTCGTATTTAATGCCAATGTATAGCCAGCTTCATTCACCGCTTTATCTTCCGGTAGAGGGGGAGAAGCAGTGGCGCTACTGATGAGGATGATTACTCCTACGAGCACCGCCACCATTATTCCTGCCAGGCTGAAAAACGCTACTTTCCAAATATTCATCTTGTACTTCACTCCACTTCCAGATCAACCGCTGAACAGCCTTTAATTTCTTCCACAAAACGCTCCTCCATCAAGTCATATCCTTTACTGTTCGGATGGAAGAAGTCTGTGTGATAAACCAGGTTTTCATTCGAATTAAATAAATCTTCCACGGGCACGAAACAAGCCATGCCGTCTTTTTCCACTTGTTCTTCGATCGACCGGTTCCAGTCTCCAATAATTTCTTCGAACTCTTGTACTTCGTCCGTTACGACGGAGAACGGATTATAGAGACCGGCTACGATGATGGGGGCATCCGGGTTGTAGAGACGAAGGACCTCAAACAACTCTTCAATTCTATTTTCAAATTTTCCAAGTGCTTTATAGAAATCCGACATCTTCATCTGCATGAAATTCCCTTTTACCACTTTCATCACATCATTGCCGCCAATCGTAAAGACGATATAATCTGCCTGAATGACCGCTTGTTGTACATCTTCATCTTGCAATTGCTTTAAAAACTGGTCGCTGCGCCGCCCGCGTTTTGCTAAATTCACAGCGTCCACTTCCATAATGCCTTTCCATTGTTCCATGTCCGACGTCAAACGGCCGAAATATCCGCCTTCTTTGCGCTCGTCGCCAACTCCTTGTGTCAATGAATCGCCTAAGCCTAAGACATTTACGCGTCTAGGGATAAACGTTTCCGGCACAATGAATGGCTCGAACGCGACGGTTTCACGTTCCGAAAGCGTCGTCTCTTTTTGGCTAAATGGGGCCTGGCACCCTGCTAAGAACAATGAGAAGACGAAACACAGCACTAGCATTCTTCTCATAATGTCATATCCTTTGTAGTTAGAATCAGTCGGTGTAATACATGAAGCCGATTGCGCCTTCACCGGTGTGCGTACTAACAATCGGTGTTGTGAACGTCAACTTCACTTGTATACCCATTTCTTCAATCTTATTCTTCAGCGGTTCCGCCATCGCAAGTCCGTTCGCATGTGCGATCCCGACACTACGAATTACTTTCCCCGCTGTTTCCTTCTTAAACTCGTCAAACAAATAAGAGACTACTTGTTTATGGCTGCGCACCTTTGCGACCGGCGTATAGACTCCGTCTTTTAGTGACGCAATTGGCTTAATATTCATAAGCGAGCCAAACATCGCTTTCCCTTTCCCGATCCGACCGCCTTTGACCATATTATCCAGCACGTCCAGTACGACAAATAAAGAGGAACTTTTACGGACGTGATCAATGCCCTCGACAATCTCGGCTACCGTCTTGCCTTCTTCAGCGAGTCGGCATGCTTCAAGCACTTGGAAAGTCAGTGCATGTGAAATATACATCGAGTCGATTACCGTAACATCTGCTTCTGATGCACGGGCTGCTGTCTCCGCCGATTTCACTGTCCCGCTCATGCCACCAGTCATATGAATCGAGATAATTTGCGATCCATCCGCCCCTAGTTCTTCATAGAGGTTCTGGAATACGCCGACTGCTGGTTGCGAGCTTTTCGGCAATTCTTTTGCGTCGCGCATCAAGTCGAGAAATTCATCAGGTTGCAACTCTACACCGTCAATATAAGACTTGTCATCGACGATCAGTGTTAAAGGTACCACGTGAATATTGTATTGCTCAATCAGTTCATCCGTTAAGTCTGCAGTGGAATCCGTGACGATATGAATTTTTTTCATGATTTCTATCTCCTTAGCGTGTGGCTTCTGCGATTTTTTTCGCTGTATTTGGTATAGTGTGATGCAGGAGGTGCTTATGAGAATGGAAGAATCATTCGATTACAAGAATTTACATGAAGAACGCTGGAATGCGATCACTCATGCGATTGGATTCTTACTCAGCATACCTGCATTGGTCTTGCTAATTCTAAAAGGTGTGAAACAAGGAACAGGCATCGCCATAACTAGCTACACGATTTTTGGCGTGTCCATGTTATTGCTATTCCTCGCAAGTACGCTACTACATAGTATGCCGGTTAAAGTGAAATCGTTTTTTGCGATTCTCGACCATTCCGCCATCTATGTACTCATTGCCGGTACGTATACACCGTTTTTGCTTATCACGTTACAAGGTGCACTTGGCTGGACGTTATTCGGCATCATCTGGGGATTGACTTTGTTTGGCATCTTGTTCAAAGTCTTTTATATTCACCGTTTCGCCAAACTGTCGCTTGCCCTTTATCTCGTTATGGGCTGGCTCATCGTCCTTGCGATCAAACCATTATATAACGCACTGCCGCCAGAAGGCGTTTGGTTGCTCGTGATCGGTGGATTATTCTATACAGCTGGCGCGTACTTCTTCATGTCACGCCGTGTTCCGTACAATCACGCGATCTGGCACTTATTTGTCATGGCAGGCAGCGCATCGATGTTCTTTAGCGTTCTTCTCTATGTATAGAGGAGAACGTTATTTTTTATCCCAAATTTGATACGTATACGCCGTTCCGTCTTGCGCGTAATGTGGCTCGGATTTACTCGTTAATGTGTAATCCTCTTCGTATTCCGGGAAAAACGTATCACCCGGGTAATTTTTCTCAATGACCGTCACATACAATCTGTCTGCACCGTCTGCCATTGACATTTTGAAAATTTCCGCGCCACCGATGACCATTACTTCGTCGGCATAGTCTTTCGCGAGTTTCACGGCACTATCTAGATCATGAACGACCGTTACCCCGTCCGCTTCGTAATCTTTATTGCGTGTGATGACAATATTCAACCGACCTTTTAACGGGCGACCGATCGATTCAAACGTCTTACGTCCCATGATCATCGCCTTGCCCATCGTTTTCTCTTTGAAATACTGAAGTTCTTCCGGAATATACCACGGCATCTCATTGTCCTTGCCGATTACTCGGCCAAGATCATGTGCCACCAATAATGAAATCAATGTATGTCCTCCTTTATACTGCGATCGGCGCTTTGATTCGTGGATGCGGATCATAGCCTTCGATCGAAATATCCTCCGTCGTCAAATCAAAGATCGACCGTCCATCGTAATTTACGTGCAACGTCGGCATTTTTTTTGGTTCTCTCGACAATTGTTCATGCACTTGATCGATATGGTTCTGATATAAGTGTGCGTCACCTAGTGTATGGACGAATTCGCCTACTTCTAAACCACATTCATGCGCAATTAAATGAATAAGTAACGCGTACGACGCAATGTTAAACGGGACGCCGAGGAAAACGTCCGCACTGCGTTGATAGAGCTGGCATGATAATTTGCCGTCCGCTACGTAGAACTGGAACAGCAAGTGGCAAGGCGGTAGCGCCATATCATCCACTTCTGCAGGATTCCACGCCGTGACGATGTGGCGGCGGGAGTCCGGATTGTTTTTGATGCTGTCGATCACTTGTGCCAGCTGATCAATGACACCGTTTGCGCTGTCCCACGCTCTCCACTGCTTACCATAAACAGGTCCGAGATCACCATGCTCCTTCGCAAACTCTTCATCCGCTAAAATCTTCTCTTTAAATGAAGCGAGCTCCGCTTTATACGTAACCGCGAACTCCTCATCTTTAAGTACACGGCGACCGAAATCCGTCATATCCGGTCCTGTATACGCTTCACTTTTCACATACCGCTCAAATGCCCATTCATCCCAAATCCCGTTACGTTCCTGAATCAATGTGCGGATATTCGTATCACCTTTTATAAACCATAGTAATTCCGAGACAATCAAACGAAACGCCGTCTTTTTTGTCGTTAATAAAGGAAACCCTTGCGCTAAATCAAAACGCATCTGATAACCGAAGACACTGTATGTCCCCGTACCCGTACGATCTCCCTTTTTTGTTCCTGTATCCAGAATATGTTGACATAGATCCAAATATTGCTTCATGCTTCAAGCTCCCT
>NZ_JARIEA010000038.1 GCF_029267015.1 Sporosarcina ureae
CAAAACAGCCGGCTTCTTCTATTCGAAGAGCCGGCTTTTCCATATAGTCATCCACTTTTCCCAAAGGGTCTTACCCTTTCAATAATCCTCTTCGACCATTCCAAACATATAATGATCTTCCCACACACCATTGATAAACAGCAATTGCCGTAGCAACCCTTCACGATGGTATCCTGCCTTTTCTAGCACTTTCACCGAACCTACATTACGTGGTGATACGTATGCCTCTACTCTATGCAAATTTACTTTTTCAAACGCAAACTGATTAATAAGCATGACCGCTTCAGTGCCGATTCCTCTCCCCGTTTGGCGCTGGTCAATGGAATACCCGACAAATCCGCTGGAGAACGGTAACCTTTTGATGCTGTACAATGAAATTTGACCAATGATCATACTGGTCTCCGAATCAAAAATACCGAAATTATACTCCCGACGATCACGCATCTGATAGAGTGATTCACGTATTTTATCACGCTGCATCGCAACTGTATAATACGTATTATCGTGACGGGGTTCAAATTCCGTCCAATACTCTTTATTCGCTATGAGCATTTGGGTGAACTGATACGCATCATCTTCTGTCAGAATGCGCAGATAACATTGCTCCCCTTCAAGTAAAATCATTTATCCTCATCCTTTTCGAAGCATTCTGTTTTTAACCTAAGATTTTATTCAATCGATGTGAATGAAATGAAGAATCAGTACCCGTTACCTGAATTCATTAGTTCTTATTATAGTATTTTTTACATGTACAAGACAATAGAACGCCACAATTTCTCAATTGTAAAGGAAAATTCATACTTTCACCTTCTATCGAACAGTAATCTCTGTATACTGTTGTTCAGGAGGATTTTATCATGCTAAGAATTATTTTGATGGTACTTTCGTTACTCATCATGATTGGAACTCATATCGCCGCAAATTTAATCCCACTTAATGGACTGACTACTTGGGAAATTGCTAATCGAGTACCGGTTCTATTCATGCCTGCAGAGTATGTTTTTTCAATTTGGATAGTGCTAGATCTGCTACTGGTCAGTTGGCTATACTCATTTTTCAAGACTTCACCTAGACTTTCTTCTTCTGTTGCCAATTTACGTGCAATTTCGTTCTCAATCAGCTGTTTTTTAAATATCGCATGGCTTTTATTGTGGCATTATAGTTATTATTATTGGGCTATTGTCAGCGTGATCGCATTATTAATTTGTTTGTTAGTGCTGTATTTCAGTTATCCCAAAATTGAGGGTAGAAATAAGGAACGACTTCCCATCTCCGCTTATATGGGATGGATTTTCATCGCAGTCATCGCCAATTCTAATTATGCTTTCAAATTCCACGATTGGACAGGATGGGGTTTGAGTGATCCACTATGGACAGTACTCTTCTTAACTTTAGCCGCAGCGATCGCTCTACATTTTATGTATCACTACCATGATTCTATGTTTAATTTAATTATCATTTGGTCATTCATTGGTATAGCAATGAAAAACGGTACAGACGAATTATTCGTTTCGACAGCGGCTTTATTTCTCTCCGCAGTCATCGGCTTTATAGTATTTATGGGTCGTCGTTTTTCAAAGCCGCTACAATTATAACACGGTGCCAATTGGGCAGCCGTGTTTTTTTCGTGATTATACCGTAAAATAGGGTATAGGTTAGGGTATAGAATATCATGCTAGAGAGTGGAGGTTACGCTATGTCAAATTCAAAATTATTGTCTTCTCTTAGTTATTTCAGTGTGTTTTTCGCTCCCCTTCTGTTGCCAATCATCATTTATTTCGTGGCAGATGAATTCGAAGTTCGCCGTCATGCAAAAAAAGCACTCGTTTCGCATATAGTTCCAATGGCTTTACTAATTGCTGGTTTCGTCATTATGTCCTATTCCATCTTTTCTTTTAATGTTGACACCATTACAAACACAGACAGCAATATGATGTTCTGGGGATTCATCCCCATGCTCTTCATTATTTTATATAGTTTATTGTTTGTTATCGTTCTGATTTGGAATGTATATCAAGGTGTAAAAGTGTTGAAATGAGTATTGGGAAGAACAAGCAAATCATTAAAAAAACATCAATAAAGTATGATATAGTAGGATTGATTAAATTGTACGGAAGAAAGGACTTGTGAACATGATTGTAAAAAATGATGAAGAATTAGAGGGATTGCGCGTAATAGGAAAAATTGTCGCTGAGATCCGTGAAACGTTGAAAGATGCTACAGTTCCGGGCATTACTACGAAGGAACTTGATGATATGGCAGGGCGTTTATTTGCTGAAAAAGGTGCGATTTCTGCTCCTATCGATCAGTATGACTTCCCTGGCTATACATGCATCAGCGTCAACCATCAGGTAGCGCATGGCATTCCAGGAAGCTATGTGATCCAAGACGGTGACCTTGTGAATATAGACGTTTCCGGATCGTTTGGCGGCTTTTTTGCTGATACTGGTATTTCATTCGTGGCGGGTACGCCTGACGAGCAAAAGCAGAAACTATGTGATGTGGCAAAGTCAGCTTTGGACCGCGCGTTATTGAAAGTGAAAGCAGGTTCTAGTTTGAATCAAATCGGTAAAGCCGTTGAACGTGAAGCGAAAGATAACGGCTTGCATGTGATCAAAAACTTAACAGGACATGGAATTGGTACGTCTCTTCACGAAGAGCCCCAGCATGTTCTGAATTATTATGATCCTTGGGATAAAACGTTATTGAAGGATGGTATGGTTTTGGCAGTGGAGCCATTCATTTCGCAAAAGGCTGAGCACGTGATTGAGTTGGATGACGGTTGGACGTTTGTTACGCCTGACAAATCGCTCGTTGCACAGATCGAGCATACGATTGTCGTAACGAAAGGTCAGCCTATTATTTTGACTCAGCTTGATTGATGATAGAAATAAGCAAGCACGGAGAATTCCGCGCTTGCTTATTTTTTGCAAAGAATTGTCTGATGATTAAGCCACTCGTTAAAAAGATAAAAGAAAAAACTGAAGACTAGCACTCCGTGATGGAGTTCGTCTTCAGTCATTGCGTATCATTTAGTCAATGATACGTTTTTCGTTATTTCTTTTTCTTTACTTTCGGCTTTGATTTCTTTGGTGCAGCTTTTTTCATTTCGTCTAAAGTCTTAGAGTTTCCTTCGATCAGTTTTCCATTGTACCAAACTTTTTGGACAGTTTTGATGCCTTTGGATACTTTACGATAGTCTCGTTCTTCTGGGTAAGATAGCAATGTGAGAACTTCTCCATCTGCTCCAGCGCGACCTGTTCTGCCTGATCTGTGTAAGTATTGTTCGACTGTGTGTGGTACGTCGACGTGGATGACGTGCGTCAGCCCTTCGATATCTAGACCCCTCGCTGCTAAGTCAGTAGCGATAAGGATACGGATCGTACCTTTTCTGAAGTCTTCCAATGTTTTCTGACGGTCCAGTTTTTTCATGTCAGAATAAAGTACTGCGATAGGTGCATCGTTGTAGAGCAGTTTCAGTTCTTTCATGCGTAACTGGTCTACGTTGTTCATAAATGTCAGTGCACGAACACCTGATAATGCAGAAATCCCTCTGAGGACGTCCGTCTTTTTACGTTCATCTACTTTTACGTATGAATGAACGACTTGACCACTGTTTGGGATTTCATCTGCATTGACTTGTAGGCGGATCGGATCCTTCATTAGTTGCTTGGCAACAAGTTCAATTTCATCGGTAATTGTTGCAGATACGACAGCTAACTGACGCTCAGGATTTGCAGCTTCAATTAAGCTTTTTACCAATACCCGATATTCGCGTGAGAGTAGTTGATCCCCTTCGTCGATGACTAAATACTGGATATCATACATTTTTAGCTTACGTTCTTTTACTAACTCATTCAATCTTCCTGGTGTACCTACTACAATCGTTGGCTTTTTCTTCAGTTTTTCAACTTGACGTTGCATGTTTGCACCGCCAATCAACTGCGTGACTGTTACGGAAGTTCCCTCAACCAAATCACGTATCACATTGACAATCTGCATAGATAGTTCTTGTGATGGTGTAATGATTAATGCTTGTGTTTTCGGCAAATCTCCGTCTACCATTTGAATTACAGGTAATGCATAAGCCAATGTTTTACCTGTGCCTGTTGGTGATTCCGCCACTATATCTTTACCCGACAGCATTTCAGGTATCATCTGGGATTGAATTGGCATGGGCTGTTTAAAATTCCACTTTGTGCGCAAAGATTCATTCAGCTCGTCTAAAAAATTCATTCGGTTCACTCTTTTCTGTAGTTGAGGATTTCAACCGGTTATTTTTTTTGAAGCTTCTTTCTCAACTTCTGAATTTTAGGCACTACTTTTACAAACATGTTGTAAATAAAAGGTTTGTATACTTTATCGATTTCTCCAATAAATTCTGTTACACCATCTACTTGGCAGAAGCTATTTTTAAAATTGTACAATCCATCTTGTTCACTGTCGAGCACGAACACTCCACCGAGATCATACTGCTCTGCTCCAATTTCTAAACCCCACTTCATCATCTCATAGTTCATTAGATAACTAGGATTTAGATTGCGCTTTGTGTTGGAGCTACCTGCGTATAAGTAATACAATTTCCCGTTATAGTTAATCGTTACCGCACCTGCTAAATAGTCGTCTTCATGCTTAGCTATATAGATGCGCAAGTCATCGAATGCTTCTCGCATTTTGACGAAATAATCATATGAACGAATCGATATTTGATTACGAACAGACATTTCTTCATGGATTTCAAAGAACTTCTTTAAATATTCATCACTGCGTGAATAAGAAATTTCCACACCTTTACGTGCTGAGCTCCGGATTTTGCTTCTCGTTCTACTACGGAACTTGAGCATTAAAGAATCTTCATCCTCGTCCGTCAATTTAACAATCATATTGTAACGAGGCTGGATTAAATCTTCTTTACCCGCGCCTTCGTTACGTACTATGTAACCCGCATCACGATATAACTTGTCCAATTCGTCTGTGTATAGCTGTTCAGGATCCATTTTCAGTGCAAATGCTTTATGTTTTTTTACAAGCACCTCTGCCTCTTGAATCAATTCTTCAACCAACTTCTGATCATGCAGATCACAAATAGGTCCGCGCGGTGCGTATAGTAATGAAAAACCGCCAGGTACCTTACGTATCAATAAGGACATAGCGGCCACAATTTCTCCGTCCCGTTCTACATATACTTGCTCATTACCCCAGTCATCTTTCACATTCGCCCAGTTGGGATCCTGTGTAATTGAACGGAATGGCGAATTCCTCATAAAGGTTTCATATCTTTTTACATCTTCTGCATTATTTTTATCCAAAATCGGCACTGCTCAAACACTCCTTACGTTACTATAGCTCCGTACAACTTCCGTTTTTATCCGTTAAAAAATTTAAAGAACCGTACAGCCACAGCTCTATTAAGTGTAGCCTACAGTATTTTTCAAGTCAAGAATCGAAGGGTTTACTATTGTCATTTAACCTCTCTTTTGGTAATTAAGTAGAAATTCTCTATTATATGTGACAAACTATTCCGTTCTTAATCAGAATAGCCTATACTATCAATAGGGAGAAAGGTTTCATATAGCAAAAATGCAAAAGGGGGCATTACATATTGAAAGGTTCAGTACGCAATAAGTTGATAGCGCTTGCAGCTCTGGTAATTTTAATTCCATTATTGGCTGTTGGTATCGTCAATTACTTTGTAGCTAAACAAGAACTTGAGAAAGTCGGGGAAATGGGATTACAGAATGGGACATATGGCGTTTTAGACTTAATCGATGAGCTGAATATTCAAGTAGAGAACGGTTCAATTAGCTTAAAAGATGCCCAAGAACGAGCTAAAGATAAGATTATGGGGCCAATGGCTGCTGACGGAACTAGACCTTTAGACAATCCAGCGAAGTACGGAGAGAATTTCTACTTTTACGTAGTGGATGAGGAAGGGACATTACTTGTACATCCACAAAAAGAAGGTGAAAGTCTTTATGAAACGAAAACAAAAGACGGTCGTTATTTCATTCGTGAAGTCATTTCTGAAGCGAAAAGCGGAGGCGGATATGTTCAGTACGATTGGCCATTGCCGAGTAATTTGAATGTAGAAGCGCCAAAAATCACTTATGGTCTACAAGATCCAAACTGGGGATGGATTGTAGTGGCCGGAACGTATCTGGTAGACTTTAACGCTGGCGCTAAAAACGTTTTGTGGTATACCTTGATTTCAGTTATTATTTCTGTCATTGTGGGCGTTGCTTTATTCTCTATTTTCTCAGGACGTCTGACCTCATATATTAAGAATATCCGTCTCATTACAGCTGAAATTGCGGAAGGTAAACTGTCGGGTGAAAACATTCCGATCCGTTCGCATGATGAGCTCGGCCACTTAGCTGAAAATGTCAATACGATGAAAAATAATCTGAATGAGATGGTCGGTCATACAAGACTCTCTTCAGACCGTATGAGAACATCTTCAGAAACACTTAGCGCAATTACAGAAGAAGCAACAGCATCAGCTGACGAAATACACAGCGCTATTGCTGAAGTATCTTCGGGAGCAGTGCTGCAATCAGAGGAAGCAGATGTAGCAATCACAAAAGTGAATCAATTATCTACGCTGATTTCCAATGCATCTGAGCAATATGAGAATGTAGTAACAGAAATGCGCAGTATGAACGATTTGCAAAGTTCTGGTATGCATAAAGCGGAGACGCTAGAAGAAAATTCACAGAACTTTAACGTCGTGATCAACGACTTGCAAGGGAACTTCTCACAACTCGTATCTAGAATGAACGAAATCCAAGCAATTGTCCAAACGATTTCATCTATCTCTGAGCAAACGAACTTACTTGCATTAAATGCCAGTATTGAAGCTGCTCGTGCAGGTGAACATGGAAAAGGGTTCGCCGTAGTAGCAAATGAAGTACGTCAACTGTCGGAAGATACAAACGAGGCAACTACAAGAGTTCGTGATCTCCTAGTTCATATTCGAAAAGATACGACATCTGCCGAAAATCAAATGAAACATACATTGGATCTGACTAGTGATCAAGAAAGTACGATTCTGGAAACTAAAAGTGCTTTTGAACAATTATCGGACTCTATTCTGAATATCACATCACTGTTGCGTACTATGGAAAAAGATATGAACAGTATGGATGAAAATAGACAAGATGTCGTTCAAGCAATAGACCAAATTGCGGCTGTCGCAACTGAATCAGCAGCAGCAACGGAACAAGTTAATGCATCAATTGATGAACAAAAGGCTGCAATCAATACTATCATGCACGCGTCTCTTGATCTTCATACCGAAGCGGAGAATATGCACGACTTGGTTGACCGATTCAGCTAAGTTTGGCATGAATGCAAAACACCCTTACGCTTATGCGCAAGGGTGTTTTTATTCTTCTACAGCATTTTTATATTTCTTGTAATAATTGATTTGACGCATCAATAAATAGATTTTACGTTTCATATGTTTATCTTTATTATAAAATAACGGATTGCCGTACTTCCCCGCTTTGATCAAAGAACGTATCTCTTTTTCCATAGGTGGGTTATCAACAAACTTTTTCAATACAGCTTTCGGCACAACTGTGAATAGGAAGTGATCATCTAGATAGGTTAATGGCTTTTCTTTTCCGTAAACCAAGTCATCGACTAAATACTTCGCCATATTTTCGCCACACTGTGTAATGTAATAACTTGAACGCCCTTGACGAATATTCACTTCAAACACTTTGAATTTACCATCGCGTTCATCGTATTTCAAATCGAAGTTTCCGTAGCCAACATAACCAATTGCTTCTAGGAAATTAGCGAGCTTCGTCATGATCTCTTCATCAAAGCGCGTGATCAATGCTGTATAATTTCCGATAGCCGTCATCGCACGCTCCTGCAATACGACTTGCGCCAATGTGATTAACTGCGCTTTACCATGCTGATCAGCATAATACACAGCATCCCACATATACGTATCATCGCCCGGAATGAAATCTTGAATGATCAGATCTGCCGTGTATCCACTAGCTTTAACCATTTGAATGATGCGGTTAACCTCTTCATATGTATCTACTTTATAAATCTTCTGCAATCCTTCAAACGGATGACGGTAGTATTGAACACCATCACTCGGTTTTATGATGACTGGAAACAGCACTTCATCAGTAAATGGCTCGTCAGACAGACAAGAATGAAAATACGTAGACGGTGTATCAATTCCGTGTTGTGCACATAATTCATAGAAGTTTTTCTTGATATACACTGCGTTCATGATTTCTTCATCAATGTAATTGAATAAGAAATCTTTTTGCAAAGCTTCTCGTTGTTCAATTATCATTCGCACGTATAAATCATCTGTTCCAACAAGTACCAGCTTTTGATCAGCGGCACGATGCTTTTTAGCGACTTCACGTAAGAACTGAACAAATACTTTCGGATCGTGCAAACCTGGATTCAGTTCTTGGATATCTGTAATTGTACTATAGCTTGTGAATGGCAATGGTTCTCTACCTACAATTATCGGTTTGATGCCGTATTCTTCATGAAATGAAATCGCCATATTATAGGCGTTAATATTCGTTCCGACAATAATCGGAATAAAAGGATGATTACTCATAAATTCCTCCAACAGACATTTTCCCACTTAGTGTAGTCGCACTAAATTCATAAGTAAAGATTGTTCGGTGGACTCACTATACATAGGTTTTATAAACTTCGGTGTACAAAAAATATTGCATTAATTACTTAGATAATTCCTCTTTTTTTATGAGCTCCAATAACGATTGACAACCTTCTAGTACTAAGTCATACGTTTCTTGGAAGTCTCCCGTAAAGTACGGGTCTGGAACATCTTTTTGATGACTCGTTAAATCTAAAAAGCGCAGTACACGTTGATGATCATGATCGCCAAACAGGTTATGAATATTACGGATATTTTCTGCATCCATTCCAATAATATAGTCAAAGTCCTTTGCGTCTTTTACAGTCAACTGACGTCCGACCATTCCATCTGCTGGAACTTTAAATTCTGCCAGTTTAGAGAGCGTTCCCTCATGTGGCGACTTACCAATATGCCAATCACTTGTACCTGCAGAGTCTACTTCGATAAGATTTTCCAAGCGTTCATCATGAATAATCTTACGAAATACTCCTTCGGCCATGGGTGAGCGACAAATATTACCGAGACAAACGAATAATACACGTATCATACGGCTCTCTCCTTTACCTATTATACTCTTATTACAGTATACATCATTCAATACATTCCTTCATCTGATGAAATGCTTGTTTTATACAAGAGAATTAAGTCGTGATTCATATTATTTAAAAATATATGCTATAATAGGTCTTAAATATCAATCTTCGGGGAATGATATAGGAAAAAGGAGGTCTGCCCTATGCAGATTGTGTTCGAAGAAACGTGGGAAGCTACTTTATCAGACCAACAAAAACAGGCTTTCATCCACCAATATGAAACTAAAAGATCAGTGCACGAAGAATTCACGGCAACACCTATACTTTTAAAAAGAAAACGCAATGGTGGATTAGCTGCCACTGTATTTTTACAAAATAATCGTGATGAGTTATTATCAATTCGCGAAGCAACAGTATGTGTAGTAAATGAACGAGGAGAAACAGCTGCAAAAGAGACTTTCTCATTATCTCTCGACATTCCCGCCTTTACCGCAACCCCTTGGTCATTTGTTTTCTTACCAACTTACGTTGATTCCGTGGAAGAACCAACCGACGACTGGAAGGTCATCATAAAATAATAAAAATAGCAGCTGCTCCTATTTGGGAACAGCTGCTATTTTTACGCCAATTCTACATTGTGATGAACTTGTTGTACGTCTTCTAACTCTTCAAGTGCATCGATCATTTTCTCAAACTGCTCTTGAGCTTCTTCATCCAAAGATATTTCATTTTGCGCAATCATAGATAATTCCGCTACAGTAAAGTCTGTAACACCTGCTTCTCGGAAAACTTCTTGTACTTCATGGAAATGAGATGGATCTGCATAGACCACTACTTGCCCATCTTCTTCTTCAATATCATTTACATCTATATCCGCTTCCATCAAAAGTTCTAGTACTTCCTCTTCTGATTTGCCTTCGATACCGATAATTGCTGCTGGATCGAACATGTACGCTACAGAACCGCTGACTCCCATGTTTCCTCCGTTTTTACCGAAAGCCGCTCGCACTTCAGAAACTGTACGATTGACGTTGTTTGTCAATGCGTCCACGACGACCATTGATCCATTCGGTCCAAATCCTTCATAACGAAGTTCGTCGAAGTTTTCTTCGCCGCCGCCTTTTGCTTTTTCTATAGCACGGTCAATAATCGCTCTTGGAATGCTGTATGTTTTCGCACGTTCGAGTACGAATTTCAAGGCTTGGTTGGATTCAGGGCTTGGGTCTCCAGATTTTGCTGCTACATATATTTCACGTCCAAATTTTGCATAGATTCTACTTGTGTTTGCGTCTTTTGATGCTTTCTTTTCTTTAATGTTATTCCATTTACGGCCCATTGGGTACACACTCTTTCCTTTAGTTATAATGGTTTCCTACTATTGTTTAGTATACCAATTGCTTTTTGTCATGAAAAGTAAAAAGAATGAAAGGTTAGAAGATGTTACGGGGTGGAGTGTTGGAGGGTTGGGTCGTTGCTCGAGTTAGGCTTTATCGTTGAAAGTGGTGAGGGTCATGCTTCGGACTCGCGCAGGCACGTGGGGGATTGCCTTCAGCCATGAGCCAACTAGCGGTGGAGCTGCTAGCTGTCTCATGGCCACGGCTGACCCCGCAGTTGTGCCTGCGCTACTGAGTACTTACCAAGTTTGTTTGTGGTTTATAGTAGATCAAACCAGTGACTGGGTAGTACTAGTTCCTATCCTTGCAAAAGAAGAATCCGAACTGCCCTACACACTGTCTAACGAAGGCGGCTGC
>NZ_JARIEA010000064.1 GCF_029267015.1 Sporosarcina ureae
CAGGTACCTTTTAAAATACTTACATTTGTCTAAAGCACAGCTAATATTTATCTATGAAAATTCCTCCAGAAGGTGAGAAAGCAGATGATTTGTCAGAACCCATTCATGTATACTGACAGTAAGGATCAATCTATAGGGAGGAATATACATGAAAAAGAAAATACTCGCTTATCGACGGCTAGAGCAACCGGTTTATGATCGACTAGCGAAGGACTATGACGTTCGACTGTTTGAAGATCCAGAAAACGACTCTGATTACCCTGAATTCTTGCGTGAGGCGGAAGGCGTAATCGGAATTGGTTTCCCTGGGAATGCAGCGATTCTTGATAAGGCGCCGAATCTGAAAATCATCAGCAACGTATCCGTCGGTTACAACAATCTCGAACTGGCTGATCTGACAAAACGTGGTGTTATGGGGACTCATACGCCTGGGGTGCTCGACGATACTGTGGCTGACATGGCGATGGGGCTGATGCTTGCGACGGCGCGGAGGATGCCTGAGCTTGATGGCTATGTTAAACGGGGCTTGTGGAAAGGTCTTCTGCCGAATGAATGGTACGGTGTGGACGTCCATCACAAAACTCTCGGTATCATCGGTATGGGGCGTATTGGCAGTGCAATCGCCAAACGCGCGCGGTTCGGCTTCGATATGGACATCCTGTATCATACGAGAACAAGGAAGCCGGAAGCGGAGGAACGGTTTGATGCATCTTACCGGGACCTTGACAGTTTGATGAAAGAATCTGATTACGTCTGTCTTGTAATCCCGTTGACTGAAGAAACGCGGGGCATGATTGGCAGCGAGCAGTTCCGTCTTATGAAGCCGTCCGCTATCTTCCTCAATATCTCGCGTGGCGGCACCATCATCGAAAAAGATTTAATCGATGCACTACAACAAAATGAAATTGCCGCAGCGGGCCTCGATGTGTTTGCACAGGAACCTGTCGACCCGGAGAATCCACTGTTGCAGATGAAGAACGTCGTCACTTTACCGCATATTGGCTCCTCAACCCATGAAACAGAAGTCGCGATGGCGCATCTTGCTGCTGATAATCTTATAGCAGGACTAGAAGGCAAGAAACCAGCGAACTTGTTGAATCCCGATGTTCTCGGACAATGATGCAGCAGTAAGCAAGACCAAGTCCGGAGCTACGCGTGACGATGGATTTGTAATCAGAATAAGGAATAGAAAAAAGGGTACTTGTGCATAAAACAATCATGAACATTTTCTTGAATAGGAACTTTTTATTACATTGGAACGAATGAGTTCATTCATGAAAATTCAAAAAGTTTTATAATCTGTCCCTCAGAAAGAAGGCACCACATGACACCAACAAATTTCCTGGAAAATAACTTCCCAAATTTAAATCTAGAATCTCCACTATTTTACTCTTGGAAACCAAGCATACGATTCGAACTTGGCGTGAACGAAAGTTCTCTCAGCATTCACGAAAACCCTTTATATCTACCAGGGGTCTGCCAACGAGCTATCGATTTATTCGAAGCGTTGCATGCACCTGAAGATGATCTTTATCTTGTAGTAGACGTCCACGATTTTGGAGATAGATCTACCCTGAAGCGGAAGTTAAATGTCTTTGCTAAGTATGTAAAACACCAGTCAATATTGTACCGATTACAACACGAGACGTTTTTAGAAGAGAATGAAGACGAGAGCTATCGTATACATCGATTCAGCTTGAGATGCCGTCGTTCGGATTTCCAGTATGCAGCCCTTCTGAAGGCGATTTGCAATCAGGACATGGGGAAAAGTCCGAGCATTCACTATCCAATCTATTTTTTGAACGAGACAAAAGGTACCATCTACTATGTCTACGACGACAGGGGCTGTGATCTGCTTGGAGTGGATACAGAAACGGTTCGTTGGATATATAACGAGTTCAATGAATGGATCTTAGATTATGATCGAGTAGAAATTAATGAGACGTTTAGTTAATTAAAATTGAGATTCATTCAATTGACTAATAAAAGCGACACAATACAAAAAAACGATCACGTACAATGTGATCGTTTTTTTAGTTGACTTAAAGAATAAACTGTTATATGGTTATATACATAACTATAACACCATGCAACGACATAGCATAACATAACATGAGAAGAGGTGAATGAAGCGGTGAGTAAAACTTTGGATGATAAAAAGCTCATATATCTTCAAATTAAAGAAATGATTGAAGACCAGATTTTGAATAATCAACTGCAAGCACATGATCAAATTCCATCCACAAACCAGCTCGTTCAGTTTTATAAAATTAATCACATTACGGTTTCAAAGGGAATTAACCTTCTGGTTGAAGAAGAGATTATTTATAAAAAAAGAGGTGTGGGCATGTTTGTGATGGAAGGAGCAAAAGAGAAGTTGATCGTCAAACGAAGAGACGAATTCGCAGAGGAATTTGTACTGCCAATGTTAAAAGAAGCGAAGAAACTGATGTTAACCGACAATGATCTTCTGAAATTATTGGAAAAGTTGAAAGGGAGTGTGTAGGATGACAAAAAAAGTAGAGGCGAAGAATGTACATGTTTCTTATAAAGATTTTCAAGCATTACATGATATCGACTTGGTGCTAGAAAATGAGAAGATTTATGGTTTAATCGGACGTAATGGAGCAGGAAAAACTAGTCTGCTATCTTTGTTAGCCGGCTACCGAAAAGCGACAAGCGGTGAAGTTAAAATGGATGGAGAAGCGATTTTCGAAAACGAGAAAGCGATGTCTCAAATTACATTTGTTTATCAAACAGACTATAAAGATAATCATGATACCATTCGTAAATACTTTGATCTAGCCGAGCGCTACCGTCCAACATTTGATCGAACATACGCTGAACAATTAGCTAAAGTATTTCAACTCCCTCTAAACAAACCACTAAAGACGTTGTCAGCAGGTAAGCAGTCTGCTTTTCAGGTAACTTTCGGGCTAGCAAATAGAACACCTATCACGATTTTTGACGAAGCCTATCAAGGGATGGATGCCCCCACTCGTGAAATTTTTTACAATGAAATCTTAGAGGAACAAGCACGATATCCTCGGACTTTCATCTTATCTACACACTTAATTTCGGAAATGGAGTACTTATTTGACGAAGTTTTAGTTATTCATCAAGGCAGGTTAATACTTCAAGAGGAAGTGGATACGCTTCTCGAAAGAGGGTATTCGGTTACAGGTCCAACTCATGATGTACTAGAAGCTGTCACAGGGCTTCACGTATTAAATGAAGAACAGCTAGGTGGCACAAAATCGGTGATGCTGTATGGGGAATTAACGAAAGAAAAAGAAGATGAAATAAAACGAAAAGAGCTAGATATAGGAACTATTTCGCTTCACGATTTATTTATTCATTTAACGAAGGAGGGTCTGTAAATGAACGAAATGGGAAAGAAAGTAGCTGCTGATCTCTACTTAGTCCAAATGAAATGGGTAGCGTGGTATTTATCGATCGTGTATGTAATGTACTTTGCGATTGTTTGGTTTATCAATGAACCAGATATTCGATCCATGTCGTTACTGACCTTTACATTTCAAACATCTACAATATTTATGCTCGTGTGTGGAATTCTTTCAAGCTCCGTATTCTTACCACTTTATGTGAATCACGGTGTTACTAGAAAGTCCTATTTCCAAGGCGCGTTGGTATCTGCAATAGGTTTAGCTAGTACGATCATCGGTCTGACAACCATTCTAACGTGGATCGTTCATGTATTAAAAATAGATGCGTTCAAAGAAGTGGTACTATCATCACTTGGAGTAAACAGTTGGATCATGACTAGTATCGCTTATTTCCTAGTCGTCATGATGTACTCTTTAGTCGGATGGCTCATCGGATTAGGATTTTATCGCTATGGGGGGATTGGCGGATTTGTTACGATTATAGCAGGTCTCGTAATCGTATCGTTAAATGATTTATTATGGTCGTTCAATACTCCTAAACCATTGATGGGATTGCTTACCTATGATTTTCCGGTGCCGAATATTGTAGTTGCGATTGTAGCGTCATTCGCTATAGCGGCGATCACTGTCATAGCCGTTTATAAAGTAGTGAAAGATACGCCGATTAAAATAGCATGATATAAAATGATTCGATTGTAGAATAGTTGAAATGAAAGACGAGGTTCATAAATGAAAATAGTTAGCCAACAAGTCCAAGAATTATCCATCGCGTCTTTAGAATCCACTTATATGAAGCTTTCAAATGCGTATGAAAGTATGACGGAAAAAGGTTCCAATACTACCCTTGTACTAAAAAGACGTGATGCTATAAAAGTAGGATTGGATAGCTTACGAGATGTTTGGTGGGATGAAAAAATTTTCTGTGAGGAAGAAGCGATCTTACAATCTAAAGATATTCTACAAAGTATGATTCCCTCTATTGAAAAACAACTTGCGAAAGTAGGGGATGGTAGTCCTCAAAAGACATTAAATATGCGTCGTTTAACTGCACTTGAACTGGCAATCGAATCATTGGAGGATCGTCTGAACTAAGTACCTGTATGCATCTTAATTGCTTGTAATACAGGTGCTTTTTCTACTATAATCAAAAATACGTATTCGGTATCATATAAAAGGAGACGGTAGAAATGGTTGATAAAAAAGTAGAAAAAGCAGCGTTTGCGGGAGGCTGTTTCTGGTGTATGGTGAAACCGTTTAAAGAATGGCCAGGAGTGCAAGACATCGTGTCCGGCTATATGGGCGGGCATCTCGATAATCCAACATATGAAGATGTGAAAAAAGGTACATCCGGTCATGTGGAAGTTGTTGAAATCACGTTTGACCCTGTACTGTTTCCTTATGACAAGTTGCTTGAAGTATACTGGCAACAAATCGATCCAACTGATGCAGAAGGTCAATTTCAAGACCGTGGCCCATCCTACACAACTGCCATTTTCTATTACACAGAGGCACAACGGGAAGCTGCTGAAAAATCGAAAGACAAACTAGCCGCAAGCGGTATTTTCACAAAACCAATCGTCACACCCATCCGCCCAGCTGAAACGTTCTATCCGGCAGAAGAATATCATCAAGACTATTACATAAAAGAAGAAGAACATTATGAAGAAGATCGTGCACGTTCAGGTCGCAATGAATTTATTGCTGAGCACTGGGGAAAGTAGTAGGAATCGCGAGAAGTGAGGACGTTCTTTCATACTTAAGATAAAAACAGAGATGTGTAAAGTAGTTATATACAACCACAATTCAGCATCGCGTCAAATACAAGAAACCCTTCCACGACCTAAATCAGTCGTAGGAGGGTTTTTGTTCTTTAATATAATTCACAGTCGCTTCATAAACAGCTGGCGCAGCATGCCGTTTAACTTGATCGAGTAGTTCACCGTGATCTTGGAACGGCAGAGTTTCTTCATCACCATTATATTTACGATAGTAACGGTCTTCGTTAATCGAGTACGTGCCGTCATCTGTCAATTTGGCGATAAGTAATGCTTTGTTAAAAGAAGAATCTGGGCTGTGATGGATTTGCTGTTTCACATCGTTCAAATGTGCCCAGTCGACTTCGTCAGGAGATAGGCTATAGCGAAGTTCCCAATTGTTGTCTTTTAGTTGTTCAAATACCATCGTGCCTTTTTCAGTCGTCTCGCTTCGCAACCGAAATGTGCCAGCAGGAGAAGTAACAGGTTCTCCATCTAATGCGACAGGCTGGTTGACAAGGTTATTGCCGAAACCATTGTCGATCAGATACAGTGTATTTTCGTATTCGAGCAAGTTCACGACGTGAGTACTATCCATGACGAAGCTGTTTCGCGGCGAGGGTGCCCAAACAGTGCCAGCAGCGAGTTGTACAGGAAAGCCTAAATCTTTAAGTGCAATATACAGCAGGCCATTAAGTTCATAGCACAAGCCGCCACGTCCTTGTTTCATCATTTTATCTTCAAGATAGTGCTCCGTAATAGGTTCTTCATTCGCAAGCAAAACATCCAAGTTTTCAAATTCGAACTGCTCGGCGAAAAGTTTCTGAACTTGGCTGATCTGCTCAAGTGGTGTGCCGGTAAGTGTTAAACGTTTTGAAATCCATTGCAGCATATTTTATCGATCCTTTCTTCAGTAGGAATAACCTCATCATAGCAAATGTTCTTGAGATGATAAAAGTATGACGTAATGATTGTTTAAGCAATCTATGAAAGATGGGTGTGCAGGTATTCAAACGATATGTAAATGAAGTATATGGAAAACCAGGTTATACAAAAACTAATATTCAGCTCATTCCATTGAAAGAGGGGAAAGGTACACTCCATATCAGTGGTACTCTTTCAGACAAGCTATCACTTGGTAAGCGCGTCATTTATTAAGTAAGAACTATTTACATACCAAGTCCCTACACAATTATGTGGGGATTTGGTATTTTTATTTGAAACTTTTTTTGAGTTTTTCCGTCTGTACGGTGCATAAGTGATGAAAATACATACTACGAATTTAGGAGAGAAACAGATGAAGAAAAAACTAACAGCGGCGTTTATCGCATTACTACTCATAGCTCCAGCCATGCCGTATCCAGCACATGCGGCCGAGTTTACGGATATGAATGGCCATTGGGCGCAAAAAGAGATCAAGTATTTATATGACCGCAACATTATTGGAGGATATCCAGACGGTACATTCAAACCGAATGAACCGATCACACGAGCGCAAGCATCCGCCATGCTGATCAAAGCTCTAAAGATTCCACTCGTGGAAAATCCAAAAGTAATGTTTAAAGACGTTTCAAAGAAGTCCCCTTATTATAAAATTCTCGCAACGGTAAATGAAAAAGGAATTCTCCGTGGAGACCATGGGTTAATGCGCCCAGGTGAAAATACATCACGTGCGCAAATGGCAGCCATTTTACGTCGTTCATTCGATATACCGTTTGACAGCCAACCAACTTTTGTTGATGTAGTTCCAGCGCACTGGGCGTATGCCGACATTAACGGCATTGCCAAACAACGCATTTCAGGCGGATCGGAAGGCAAGTATATGCCGGCCCAATCGGTGACGCGCGCACAGTTTTCTGCTTTTCTGACACGAGCGCTTGACGATTCGATGAAACTCAGTCGTTACCATTCATATGTCAGCCAGAAAGGAAAAACAGTTGAGCAGAATGGTTTTTCGTACAGTATAGGTAATGGATTGATGAAAAAAGATTTGAAAACGAATAAAAGTGAAGAGATCTTGAGTGAGCTAGATTTCGAAGGTAGCGACGGGAATTGGATTAGTTATATGGAAAATTGGTTTGATGTCATTGTCTATAATGATGAAGTATTCATTCCCTATTTAAGTGCAATTGGCCAAGCTTCAGAATTACCGATGGAGTATGGTGTCATTCGGACGAAAACAGAACGCTTTACGGGGCCGAAAGATTCTATGATTATGCCTTCCCTTTTCGGTGAGACGATGCGAAACGTATTTATTTGGAATGACCGCATCTATTATACAAATGAAGCAACGAATAGAGACTATTACCGAACGCCTAACATCCCAAAAGATAGTAAGTTGACACTCAACTCTGTCGCAATGAATGGATCGGACAGAAAAAAAGAACGCGATTTTGATGCAAGAATCCTATTTTACGAAGATCCGAAAGAAAAATCATTTATTCCAAATGAAAATCAAAACAATGCATCCGTGCTGTACGATCATTCGACGATGTATTATTTCAATAAAACAGGTATTTATAAGTACAGCCTGCTGGATAAGGAGACGAGTAAATTATCAAGTATTCAAGGGAAACATATGTCTGTATCTGACACACAGTTGATCGTAATAGGCCAAGATGGGAAGAAATATGTGTTTAAGAAGTGAGGGAGCATTTATGTAACGGCCATTAAGATGAAGATACTTTTATAAGACTATATAATAGAAAAGACCGCTAATCGTTAGACGAATTAGCGGTCTTTTTCACGTACTATATACATAACTTGTCTACTTACACCCGAACTCGTTTCACAAACAATGACGCAATGAATCCAGTAATAGCAAATCCAGCGATAAAGTAGAACGCATATTTCGTACCCGCCGCAATCATTTCAGCAGCCGAAGCACTAGGTGAAGTGTCTAAAAATACATTTTGCCCATGTATCATAAATGTAATCGCCAACGCTGTTCCTGTAGCGCCTGCGATTTGTTGTAAGGTATTCATGACAGCTGAGCCGTCCGCGTAAAGTTCGCGCGGTAATTCATTTAACCCATTCGTTTGAGCAGGCATAATAATCATAGAAATACCTACAAAATAGATTAGGAATGCGATGATCACTTGCCAAATTGGCGTTTCAGCCGAAATAATGACGATAAATAATACACTTGCGACCGCTGTAAATAAAAAGCCGATCGGTAAGATCTTTTTGACACCAAACTTGTCCGACAGCATTCCTATGATGGGAGACAATAATGCGTTCATCGCGCTACCTGGCAGCAAAGCAAATCCTGCGACTGCTGCGCTGACGAGCAAAGATGTTCGCATATACAGAGGAAGTAAAATGGCCGAAGAGAGAATTAAAAACATGCCGATGAACAACAGCACGACCCCTAACGTGAACATCGGATATTTAAACACACGTAAATTGATCATCGGGTGCTTCATCTTGAACTGCCTTACCGCAAATAATGATAGGGAGACTAAACCGACTACTAATGGAAGATATACGTATGCAGATGTTAAAGACTTTTCTGCCATAGTACTTAAACTATAAATGACTCCGCCAAATCCAACTGTTGATAATACAATCGAAACGATATCAATCGCTGGCTTCGTGATTTGTGAGACGTTGTCAATTTGTTTGAGACCGAATACGATCAATCCTACATAAAACACCAAACTGACCCAGAATATATATGACCAACCGAGTGTATCGACAATCAATCCGGACAACGCAGGCCCAATTGCAGGAGCTGTCGTGATCACAAGCCCCATGACGCCCATAACGGCACCGCGTTTATGGATTGGGAATATCAATAAAATGACGTTCATCATTAATGGTAATAATATTCCTGTTCCAATCGCTTGCACGACACGACCTATAAATAACACGGCAAAACTCGGAGCGAACCCCGCTAGAAATGAACCGGCTATGGAAAAGGCCAAAGATGCCACGAGCAATTGTTTTGTTGTGAACCACCGAATTAAGAGAGAAGACACAGGTACTAAAATACCGAGCGTTAATAAGTATCCTGTTGTCAACCACTGAGCGGTAGCTGAGTTGACCGAGAAATCGTCCATAATATTTGTCAGAGCCATATTTAATGCTGTTTCACCAAACAACCCAATAAAGGCTCCGAACATCAGAGTGAAAGCCATAGCTTTAGGATGACGTACTTGAACAATTTGTAATGATGACACGAGTTACTTCCTTTCTAGAACAATAAATTAAAAAAGCTTACATGCGTGCAATATTCATTATGCCGCTAGAGCAGTATAACATGTAACTATAACCTGGGAAATAGTATAGTACTGTACGCGCTTGGTTTAGGTCTATTAGTTTCGGCAAGATCCTAGGCATGATGTAAACATACTGGTTTAAATAAGTTAGTAAGTAATTAAGTATCTAAGGAGAGATTGCATGAGAATAATAGATGTAGAAGTCACATGTCGAAACATTCTTCTTGAAAGACCATTTAAAACCGCTCTACGGACAGCGACTGAAATCGACAGTATTGAAGTTACTATTCATTTGGAAAATGGGATAGTAGGTATGGGATCCGCCGCACCTACTTGGGTAATTACAGGAGATTCAACGGAAAGTATTCAAGCTGCTTTGTCGGGTCCAATAAAAAAAGTATTGTTAAATCAACACATGGATAATTTTCAATCTTTATTGATGGATATCCAAACTAGTTGCGTAGGAAATACAAGTGCCAAAGCGGCAGCAGATATCGCGATGTATGATGCGTACAGTAAGTTGTTGGGAATTCCACTCTACCGTTATTTAGGAAATCAAAAACAATTGAAAACGTGTATGACAATTGGGGTAGATACACCTGAGATCATGTCAAAAGACGCGATGATAAATGTGGATTCTGGGTTTAAGAGCTTGAAAGTAAAGGTCGGCTCCACACCGGAATTGGATATTGCTCGAGTTTCTGCAATACGTGCAGTTATACCGCCAAATGTTACGTTGCGTCTAGATGCCAATCAAGGATGGAACCCTAAACAAGCCGTTCAATTAATCAATCTAATGGAACGTGAGAACTTGAATATAGAATTCATTGAACAGCCAGTCGCTGCACATGATTTGGAAGGATTAAAATTTGTTACGGACCACGTCCATATTCCAATTATGGCAGACGAAAGTTTATTCTCGCCGCGTGACGCGCTGAAATTAGTCAGTGGAAAATATATTGATTTATTGAATATCAAGCTGATGAAGTGTGGAGGGATCTCCAATGCGTGGAAAATTGCCAGTATTGCAGAAACAGCTGGTGTTCATTGCATGATAGGCAGCATGATGGAGTCTGATCAATCGGTAGCGGCCGCAGCACATTTTGCGGTAGCTCATCCTAATGTACGATACTTTGATCTTGATGCACCTTTGTGGTTGAAAGAAAAGCCAGAATTCATGAAGTATGTGGGGGAAGACATCACCTTGTCTACACATCCAGGTATAAGCAAAGTATAATCACCCAGAAGCACCCATGCATTGAGTACTTCCACGCGGGTGCTTTTTAGATGTGCACGATAGAAGGCGTCTGAAATGTAGAAATGTTTATTTGCGTTTACGCAGGGAAGATAAATAGAGTATCTACACAAGTACAATTAATAAAAATGAAAGGTGTTTGAGTAAAATGGAAAAACTACAAACGATGCGACTAAATGACGGAACGAGCCTTCCGTCCATTGGATTTGGGACGGTACAAGTCAAAGGTGCACGAGGTATCACGTCTGTATTATCCGCAATCGAAGCAGGCTACAGACTCATCGACACGTCTACCAACTATAACAATGAAGGCATGGTAGGCGAAGCCGTTCGACGTTCATCTACGCCGCGCGAAGAATTGATCATCAGCTCAAAACTTCCCGGTCATTCACACAGTTACGATAGAGCGATACTCATGATTCAAGAATCGCTCTATCGTCTCGGTCTCGATTACTTTGATAAATATTTGATTCATTGGCCGCTTCCAAAACAAGGTCAATACGAAGAAGCATGGCAAGCGTTAGTCGATGCACAGAAATTCGGACTGATCAAGACAATTGGTGTATCGAATTTCTTACCGGAACATTTGGAGAAAATCATTGAAAAGACAGGCGTCACACCAGCGACCAACCAAATCGAGCGCCATCCGTACTTTAACAATAACGAACTAGTCGAATACAATAAGAGTCGTGGAATCGTTACAGAAGCTTGGAGTCCTTTAGGCCGCGAAATAAATGACGTCTTAACAAACAAGACGATTGTATCGATCGCTGAAAAATATAACAAAGAACCAGCACAAATTATTATACGCTGGAACTTACAAAACGACATATTGACTGTCGTGAAATCTTCGTCATACGCTCATCAGAAAGCTAATCTGGATGTATTCGACTTCGAACTAAGCAAAGAAGATATGAAACAAATTGATGCATTGGATAAAGGTGAAGCTGGAAGAGTGGAAGGTCAGCACCCGAATGAATATGAAGAGTTTGATTGAATATTTATCGATACAAAACAAATGACTACTACCTGTATGAGAAGCAGAAATACCTGTTTCTTCTACAGGTATTTTTTCTTCTCGAAAGAATTCTAAATACTCTATTACATTTTATAATCTTATATGATACAATACATATTACATTACTAAGGATTAAAGGGAGATGGGTATATGTCGACGAAAAACAGTACACTAGTTAAGATTGCCGCAACAGCGAAGTGGGATCAGGGCGTTCGCTCCACACATAGCATTCGTAATTTCGAAGCGTTTCCGATGGATGAGCCGGTAGAATTGGGCGGAACAGATACTGGCGCCAATCCACTCGAATTTATCGCAGCTGCACTGAATGGTTGTAAAGCAGTCATGATCCCTTTAATTGCGACAGAACAAAACTTCACATTCACTGCAATTGATTTTGATACAACAGGAATCGTAGATGCGCGTGGCTTGATGGGAGAAGAAGGCGTGAAAACACATTTCCAAAAAGTACGCTTTGTTTGTGAAATCACGACGAATGAATCAGAAGAAGCGATCGATCAATTGAAAGCTGAAGTAGAGAGAAGATGTCCAGTATATAATTTATTTGCGGATGCGGGAATTTCGCTTGAGTCTAAATGGATTAAGAAATAATTATTCAACGTTTGTGCCGGATGTATTGGTGCAGGCGTTTTTTTATTTGTGCATTCGTTTGCTTATTAGCAAACATAAGTTAGTCTTGTTTGATAATAAGCAAACAACTATAATGAAAGATAGTTTTTACTAACTGCTTTTCTCTTAACGTTGTATACTATACATACAGCATGTCACATCTTGAAAAAGAAATGAGGTACAGCCAATGGATCAGGAAAGAGCTAAGTTTAAAGGCATGGCGACATGGTTCCGCAAATGGTTTTTAGATAATAAAGTCGTTGCAATTTTATTGATTACTTTATTGCTACTAGCGAATTTATTACTCTTTTCAAAGATTACATACCTTCTGCATCCCGTAAAAGAGTTTTTCAGTGTGATTGGATTGCCAGTAATTATGGCGGGGATTTTATTTTATCTACTGAATCCGTTAATTGATTGGCTCGAAAGAAAAAAAGTTCCGCGTATTGGTGGAATCGTTACCGTCTTTCTAGTGATTATCGGCTTGGTCGTATGGGGGATTATTATTCTGATTCCGATCATACGTGAACAGACCATTAGCTTGATTGAAAACTGGCCGACTTATTGGAATCGATTAATCGAACAGGTGGATCATTTATTAAATAGCACGATATTTTCGCAATTGCAAACACAATTGGCCGGTGTCAATGCGAATGTCATTAAGTCCATTTCCGAGCAAGCGAACCAAGTGATGGATTCCACATTCTCAGGAATCGGTAGCGTAGTAGGGACTGTTACAAATTTAGTCATCGCCTTAGTGACGATGCCGATTTTATTATTCTTTTTATTGAAGGATGGACGCAGTTTACCGTATCACGTAATGAAGTTACTTCCGACGAAGACTCGGATACCGATGTATAATTTACTGAAAGAAATCAATACGCAAATTAGCCAATATATTCGTGGCCAATTGCTTGTAGCTTTCTTTGTAGGATTAATATTTTGGATTGGATTCGCAATCATCGGTCTCGAATATGCGGTGTTATTAGCCATTGTGGCGGGATTATTGAATTTGGTTCCGTATTTAGGTTCATTTATGGCGATGATCCCGATAGTCATTGTCGCGATTGTTGCGTCACCGTTCATGCTCGTCAAAGTACTAATTGTTTTCGCTATTGAACAATTGCTAGAAGGTCGTTTGATTCAGCCGTTAATTTTAGGCAGTAACTTAAAAATCCATCCCGTGACGATTATTATCGTCCTACTGACCGCGGGTAAACTATTCGGTGTACCTGGAGTTATTCTTGGAATACCTGCTTATGCGGTACTGAAAGTAATATTCCAACATATTTTCGCTTGGTACCAAGACTATTCGGGATTATATACCGTAGCGTACAATCCGGCACCTGAACCGAGTGCGCCGATTGCGAAGAAGCGGAAGAAAGTTCGGTCATTTAGGAAGAAAAAGAAATAAAAAATACCTGTGCGTTAAACGTTTGTGAGGATAAAACCATCATAAATGTTGCGCACAGGTATTTTCATGTTCAGTTAGACTTGGTTCGCTTGATGTAATTGAGCGAATGTCCCGTTTTGCTCGAGTAAACTTTGATATGTTCCTTGCTCTTCAATGCCGTCTTCCGTCATGACGATGACTTGATCGGCATTGCGGATCGTCGTCAAACGATGTGCAATGATAAGCGTCGTGCGATTAACCGCCAATTCTTCGAGCGATTGTTGAATGATACGTTCAGTCTCCGTATCAAGTGCGGAAGTCGCTTCATCCAAAATAAGAATGGGTGGATTTTTTAAGAACATGCGGGCGATTGCCAGACGTTGTTTTTGACCGCCTGACAGTTTCAATCCGCGTTCACCGATCTGCGTTTCATAACCGTTCGGCATACTGCTGATCAAGTCGGTAAGATGGGCTTTTTCTGCCGCTTCATAGACTTCTTCGTCTGTCGCGTGCAATTTACCGTACGCAATATTATCACGAATCGTTCCAGTAAACAAAAACACATCTTGTTGGACGATGCCGATTTGATCCCGTAATGATTTTTGCGTCATATTGCGAATGTCCATTCCATCAATGGAAATCGAGCCTTCATTGACTTCATAGAAACGGGGAATGAGTGAACAAATTGTCGTCTTTCCTGCACCGGACGGACCGACGAACGCAACAGTTTGTCCTGCCTGAATCGTTAAATCGATATTGCGTAAGACCGGACGATGTTCATCGTATCCGAATGTTACATTAGAAAGAGTAATGTCTCCGTGTAAATGGGCGACTTCAACAGCGTCCTTCGCGTCTTTAATTTCAGGCTCTTGATTGATCAAGTCACGAAAACGACTGAATCCTGCCATGCCTTTTGGGTATAACTCAAGCAACGCGCTGATTTTATCGATTGGTTTGATCAAAATATTGCTGAATAAAATAAAGCTGACTAGTTCACCGTACGTTAACTTATCATTAACCGTGAACCACGCACCGACGATCAGGATGACGAGCGTTACGAGTCGCGTAAGCATGTACATCGAAGACGTCGCCCACGCCATGACTTTATACGCTTTTAGTTTAGCCAAGCGGAAGTAGTCATTGTCTTGTTGGAAACGGCGCAATTCGAAGTCTTCATTCGTAAAGGATTTCACGACGCGTGATCCTGAAACTGAATCTTCTACTCGGCCATTGACATCTGCGATATTTTGGTACATTTTATGCCACGCTGCATTCATCCGTTTATTTGAAAATGCCACAACGACTGCGAGTAGCGGAACCATGACGATCGCAATTAACGCGAGTTCGGGATTGATTGAATACATTAAGCCGAAAGCGCCAAGAATAGTCATGATCGCAATGAATGCATCTTCTGGTCCGTGATGGGCGAGTTCGCCGATATCGAACAAATCGGTCGTGATGCGCGTCATAATATGGCCGGTCTTCGTATTGTCAAAAAAACGGAATGATTGCTTCTGTACATGTTCGAACAATTCGCGGCGCATATCGGTTTCGATATTGATGCCGAGCTTATGCCCTAAATAGCTGACGATATAATGAAGAAACGTACTGACTAGATAAACAAGTAATAATAAAAAGCTGATGGTGACAATTTTATTCCAATCACCGGACGGTAGAAGTCCGTCGATAAACCACTGAACGGCGAGAGGAAAAGCAAGTTCAAGAAGTGCTACGAAAATCGCACTGAAAAAATCGATCAAGAACAAGCGACGATGTGGCTTATAATAAGCGAAGAATTGTGTAATCATGTAGTAATTCCTTTCGTTTGATGTATTCCTAGTATAAGAGAACGTTCTGAAAAAAGCATCTAATTGAGAATGGAATAGGTGAAACACGATGAAAAACACATCTAATTGAGAATAAAAGCTATAATGTTTGTGAACATACATGTTGTTTGTAATATGCAAAAGTGTTTACAACGTGAGATAATAAGGAATGATTAAAAAAGATGATGGATCAAGAAAGCTTGATGTTATGAAAACGCAGAAGCTTCACGGTTTCAAGCGTTGTTCATACTACTAATGAGAAAGTTCTTTCCATTAAAGGAGGTAACAACTAGATGACGTATGTTTTACTACTAATTGGTTTTGCATTATTAATAAAAGGAGCCGACTATTTTGTCGATGGTTCTTCTAATATTGCTAGACTGCTGAAAATCCCGCCTATTTTGATCGGCTTGACAATTGTTGCTCTTGGTACGAGCTCTCCAGAAGCGACGGTCAGTATTATTGCGGCGCTCGGCGGAAACGCGGACGTCGCAGTCGGTAACGTAGTCGGAAGTAATATTTTCAATATCACTGTCGTAATCGGAATCGCGGCTTTTCTGTTTCCGCTGAAGGTACAAAGTGAGACGATCAAGAAAGAAATTCCGTTTACATTACTTGCAAGTATCGTCATGTTGGTGTTGATGAGTGATATCGCACTTCAAGGTTTCAGCAATAATGTGCTCACGCGTAGCGATGGTATTATTTTCTTAATATTCCTTTCGATTTTTATGTATTACGTGATTGAAATCGGCCTCCGTAGCCGACAAAATGCCACATTGACCCAAGTAACGGAAAATGTGAAGTGGGGCAAGAATATACTCATCACGCTCGTCGGACTGGCAGCGATTATATTCGGCGGTGATCTAGTCGTGGATAACGCAACGAAAATCGCGTATTCCCTCGGGATGAGTGAAACGCTGGTCGGTCTGACGATTATCGCCATCGGAACATCATTACCTGAATTGGTAACGTCGATTTCGGCCGCGTTGAAAAAAGAGAGTGAAATTGCGCTCGGGAACATTGTCGGGAGTAATATTTTCAATATCCTGTTCGTCCTTGGTGCGTCTTCCGCCATCACACCGATCGCGGTGAACGATAAAGTCTTTATCGACGTCATCATCATGATCGCACTGACTCTGGTCTTACTCGTATTCGCGAGAACCGGCTTCAGAGTCGGCAAGCGCGAAGGCTTGATGCTCGCCGCAACCTACGTCATTTACTTGGTGTATGTTATTTTACGTAATTAAATGATGTAATGAAATTCAGTTCGCAACAAAAAGAGTTCCTGCCATTGGCATAGGAACTCTTTTATTTTATACCAGTGAAAATATTTCTGGACCTCTATCATAATCACCCCTGTACTCCCGTATACATGGACGGTACGAAAAAAGGGAGGAATTAATTCATGAAACCAGCAATCCAAAACAACAAGGCACAACAGACAAAACAACAGACGTCGATGAAAGCGGCAATCGTAAAAGAATTTCAAACAAAACTACAAATCGAGGACACGGCAAAGCCTGTACCGGGTCCGGGTCAAGCTTTAGTGAAATTGGAAGCATGCGGCGTTTGCCATACAGACTTGCATGCGATAAACGGAGACTGGCCCGTTAAACCGAAACTACCTCTCATTCCTGGACACGAAGGCGTCGGTATTGTCGAAGCGATCGGACCGAATGTTACTGCGGTAAAAATAGGTGATCGTGTAGGGATTCCTTGGCTGTATTCGGCATGTGGAGAATGTGATTATTGTCTACGAGGAAAAGAAACTCTTTGCCACAAGCAGGAGAACGGCGGCTATTCAGTTGATGGCGGATATGCGGAATATTGCTTGGCAGCGGCAGAGTATGTAGCCAAAATTCCTGAGAATCTTAGCTCAGTTGAAGCAGCTCCGATTCTTTGCGCGGGTGTGACAACGTATAAAGCATTGAAAGTATCAGGAGCGAAGCCAGGGGACTGGGTTGCGATTTACGGTATTGGTGGCCTAGGTCATGTCGCGTTGCAATATGCAAAGGCGATGGGCTTCAACGTAGTCGCAGTTGATATTGCGGATGAGAAACTAGAACTTGCGAAGAAGCTAGGCGCTGATATCGCAATAAATGGACGGAAAGAAGATCCTGCTGAAGCGATCCAACAACAAGTAGGCGGAGTACAAGCAGCGATCAGTGTAGCGGTTTCCAAAGTACCATTTGAGCAGGCATACCGTTCCATTAAACGTGGCGGAACATTAGTAGCAGTCGGATTACCGCACGAGGAATTGCCTATTCCTATTTTCAACACAGTATTAAATGGTGTGACGGTAAAAGGATCAATCGTCGGCACACGCATCGATATGAAAGAAGCACTTGATTTTGCTGCACGCGGAAAAGTAAAAGCCCAAATCGAAACAGCGCCCCTTTCTAAAGTAAATGAAGTGTTGGATAAAATGGCAGCAGGGAAGATCAACGGACGTGTTGTATTAACGTTTGATTGAGAAAAGTGATGTACTGAATAGACTAATGAAAAAACAAGCTACTCTCCGGTTCAATTGGAGAGTAGCTTGTAGTGCGTTTTTCACTTGTAGCAGAGCCTTCAAATACAATGGAGAAAGCCTTTTCACTAACACAGAGTTTTATTCATTTTAATATAAAGGCATCCACGTCCGCCAATAATTATTGGCCGCAGCTACCGTTTGAAAATGAATCGCAATGACTTGGGAAGCGGCCGTTAAACTATCCGCGTCTCGTGAATACGTCGGACGCAATACTTTTCTAATCTCTTCTGAAGGTTGTGTTACTTCCACCCCTTTTTGCGCGAGTTTAACAGCGAGCGCAAAGCCTTCATCCGGATTGGCTGTGATCAGCGTTTGGAATGTTTGATTTGCCATGAAGTTCACTCCCTTTGTCTAGTTAATCCTTCTATATATATGCAGTGAAACTAGGTATGTGCTGAAACACGAAAGCAGATTTAAATAGCGTAGATTTCTTTTAAGAGTAAATTTATCGATTGTAATAGACAAGTAATAGGAAGGAACTTTACTTTTTGAAATAATAAAAACCGATAATCTTTTATCAATAATTTTTGAATTTTGTATTGCCAAATATGAATCTATATCGTTTAATTGATTAGTTGTTAAAAAAATCTAAAGGACTGTGATATATGAAAAAGATCGTAAGTGGCATGGCTCTATCCATGCTCGTTGCAGCGTCACTCGTTGCGTGTACACCAAAAGAAGATACTTCGAAGACAAAAGACGAGCCAGTAGAAGACGTAAAGACCGTTCCGCTTTCAGATGAGAAAGACAAGTACTTATCTGTAGTTGACGTAGAATACGCTTTTGATTTCGCTAAAGGCTTGGAAGAATTTAAAACGAATGAAAAGCTCGGTTATCGTACGGCTGGATCTGAAGCGGAACATAAGACGGGCGAGAAAATAGAAAAAGAAATGAAGGAAATAGGACTTACTGAAGTTACGAAAGACGCATTTAAAGTAGATAGTTGGGAGTTTGAGAAAGCAGATCTAACCTTTAAAGACGTCGACGGAAAAGAACATCTCGCTGTTCTTGGCGGTTACCAAGTGAACTTCAATACAGATGGTGTGAAAGAACTCGAAGTCGTTTATGCAGGAAAAGGGACTGCCGCTGACTTAGAAGGCTTGGATATTGAAGGGAAGCTTGTGCTAATCGACATTAACCAGCGTGAAGAATGGTGGATTAATTATCCTACCTATCAAGCGCATGTAAAAGGAGCAGCTGCGGTAATTGCGGTACAAGAAGCCGGCTATGCTGAAGTAGATCCCGATGCGTTGAATGCCCAAGATATTTGTGGACCGGACGATGCACCAGCATTTTCAATGTCTCAGACTGATGCAGGCAATCTGAAAAAGGCACTTGAAGCAAGCGAAGAAGATGCATTTACTGTAAAGTTCGATGCGAAATCGACTGTCAAAATGGATGGCGAAGCGTATAATTATTATGGCAAGATTGTAGGAAAAGACCCTGAATCGTATATTCTATTGTCTGGACACTATGATTCGTACTTTGCTGGATTCCAAGATGATAATGCAGCAATCGGCTTGATGATGGGGATTGCCAAAGGGATGATCGACAGTGGCTATCAGCCGGAGAAGACAATTATCTTCAATGCGATCGCAGCGGAAGAATGGGGAGTTTCAAACACGCGCTATGATTGGTCAACAGGCGCTTACAATCAAATCTTCAAGATTCATCCGGAATGGGTCGGGAAAACATTTGCTAATATGAACTTCGAGCTTCCGGCATTTGAACATACGACACAAGATGAAATCCGTTCCGTGTATGAATTGAATAATTATTTGACAGATTTCACAAAACAAGTGCCACCACTATCGGATGTATACAAAGACGGCATTTCCGTCGTTTCGCCACTACGTACATGGTCGGATGATTTTTCATTCGGAATTGCGGGTGTGCCAGCACTACGGAATGATTTCCAAGATAGTGAATTCATGCATTCCCATTATCACTCTCAATTTGATAGCGAAGAGGCATTTAATGCAGAAGCGTTGAAATTCCACTTGAATCTCTACGGATTGTTGACGATGCATTACGATAAAACAGCGATCGTACCACTCGACTTCACGACACGTTTACTTGCTATGAAAGAATTGATGGATGCAGATGTATTTGATCAAGCAGCAGTTGCGTCAGACAGTTTAACGAATGAAATCGATCAAGCGTTATCCGCCGCTGAAGAGATCAACGTGAAAGTCGCAAAAGTGAATGAAGAATACGCAACCGCCCTTAAAAAAGAAGATGCGGACACTGCGAAGAAATTGTATGAAGAAAGCCGTGAGTTGAACAGCGGTTTACTCGCTGCGTTCAAATATGCGGAAGATCAATTTGTAAGATTAACATGGGAAGATGAACCAATTTTCCCTCATGAACATGCTCAAAACAACGTCAATCACTTGAGTGCTTCCATAGAGGCACTACAAAAAGGTGATGTCGCAACACCTTTGGATGAGAATTTGTCCGCAATCGATAATAACTGGTACGCCTATGCTTTTGATAAAGAAGTATTTAACTACTTCACGGATTACGTGATCAAAGCGCCAAAAGAACAACTGATGTGGGGCGCTGGACGAATTGTCGATCACGAAGATCTATTCGATACGATCCAATCGTTGAAAGCGAAAAAGGACCAGGACAAGCCAGATGTGTCAGAAGAAATCGCGACATTAACTGACGCTTTAGATCGCCAGAAAGAGTTATTACAGAAAACGGTAACAGAGCAAACAGCAAGCGTGAAAAAGCTTGGTGAGCTGTTAACAGAATTAAAATAAGGTGAAATCAGCATCGCATTCAGCGGTGCTTTTTTTATTTAAAAGGATTTTCATAGTAATACAGACATAAAACTACTAGAATTAGTTTATATTGAAAATTCGATAAGTTGTTGAACTTCAATAGTCATAAGAAAGGGAAGTGTGAGGAATTTAAAAACTAGCGCTACGCTTACGACTTTGTGATATTGAAAGGCATCATAATCTCAGAACGAAAATAAAAACATGAGGTGATAGTGTTGGCTACAATCGAGGATTTATTAAAATTAGATATTCGTGTGGGCACAGTGTTGAAAGCAGAGCCATTCCCAGAAGCGCGAAAGCCTGCAATTAAGTTAGAAATTGATTTTGGGGAAGTAGGCATTAAATATTCTTCAGCCCAAATTACGCAAAGATATGAACCGGAACAGCTAGTAGGAAATCAAGTAGTAGCCATAGTCAACTTTCCACCAAGACGAATCGCGGGCTTCAAGTCCGAAGTTTTAGTAATCGGCGGCATTCCTGGTGAAGATGACGTAGTACTCTTACAACCTGAACAACCTGTTAAGAACGGTACGCCAGTTGCTTAAGGTTTTCAGAAACAGATTATAGATGAAGAAAATAAGCTTATACGGCAAGCTCTTTTGAAAAAAAAGATTGAGGAATACAGTTATTAGAAGAACTGGCTGAAGAGAATAAAGAGGGAATTGAAGTGCTGATAAAATAGTTGAATGAATAAACGAGTCTTGTTTAAGGTGATAGAATAATTGTAACTTATACAATTTTAAGCCGTCTAACCTTGCAAGGAGGCGAGCTAAAGTGAAATTGAAATATACATGCTTTCTCTTAATAGTGTGTTCAGCATTATTAATTGTAGGTTGCGCAAATAAAGTGAACATAAAAAGTTCAGAAAGCGCAGACGAATATGTTGATGTTAAGGCTGCGGCATGGGCATTTGTAAAGGAAAGAGGTTGGGATAATTCAGCTGAAGATGATTGGCAAAGTGCAGATGTAGAAGAAACTATTGCCGATCATCGATATGTTCTATTAGATAAAAAGGATG
Source organism: Sporosarcina ureae (assembly GCF_029267015.1). Lineage (GTDB taxonomy): Bacteria > Bacillota > Bacilli > Bacillales_A > Planococcaceae > Sporosarcina > Sporosarcina ureae_D. The sequence continues at coordinate 21,841 of NZ_JARIEA010000064.1, forward strand.
AGGAACGTGAGGTATTGCTTGTTTCTTTTAAAGACTTTGAAAACGTTGTTACTGGAACACCACCAATCCTTGTTGACTCGAATACCTATGAAGTAATCGGTTATATGCCAACTGAATAAAAATCACTATATAAAACGAGTTGAATTCTTGAAAAAGGATTGCACCTATTACAGTAATAAGGATAAATCATCGAACTGAAAGTTATTGGAGGAACAGACGAAATGGATTTATGGTTTATAATTAAAGAGCGTTTTGCATTTTTATCAATTTTTCTTATTATAATATTACTGAGTGTTTTCCTGTTAGTAGCTATTCGAAAAAATCGTACGAACATACCGAAGAGTTTAACCGTAAGTGTCACTATAATTTCTATAATTTTTATTATAGTATCTTTGACTGCAATGATATTCATCATTTCATTTGGCTATAACTCTTGAATTAAACTTATTTAAGCTAATAAGCACGATAGTAGAACACAATAGCACCAAATTCTAAAGGGGGGGAGTTATCTGGGGAGAATTCTAGTTGCCATGATAGTAACGATCTTGGGCGGTGTTTTCGGAAGTTTTTTAGAACCTCCAGTCTTTGCAAATTCCATTCCTCTTGCCATAATGGGTGGATTTATTTTAGCAGAGATTCAGCGTAAAAATGATAAATAATTAGCTAAGATCAAGTACTAGTTGAAACTATAAGTGAATATTTTCGAATTTAAAAAGAGTCCCATTCAAATGAGAATTGGACTCTTTTCGTTTAGTATACGTATAATCCTAGCGCTCTCGTCTTAACAAGGGATCTCCACGAAAAATCGAATCGTCCCTGGCGCTACTTCATCTCCATTTGTACCCGATACCCCAAACCGTCACGAGAATATCGTCAATCGGAAAACCAGATTTTCTTAACTTGTCCCGTAAATTTCGAATATGAGAATCAACCGTCCGAACTTCTGTATAGGTGTCATATTCCCAAGCTACTTGAAGCAAGTCTTCCCGAGTAAACGTCCGGTTCGGCCGCGTCATCATAGCTTCTATAATATAGAACTCTTTTAATGTAAGACGAACTTCCTGCGTGTCGTATAGGATGGAATAAGACTCCAAGTCCAAAGTAAATAAACCTTCCTCGATTGTCTTTCGTTCGTCACCTAGAGTACGCCGCAATGTAGCGCGCACTCTCGCTGTCAGTTCACCTTCGTCAAACGGTTTTGTAATATAATCATCCGCACCTTGGTCGAGCCCTTTGACGACATCTGATTTGTCGGAACGAGCGGTCAATAAAATGACAGGTACGTCCGATACTTCCCTGATCCTACGGCAAACTTCCCAACCGTCCATGCCCGGCATCATAACATCTAACAACACGAGATGTACATTCTCATTATTGAATATTTCAAGAGCTGTTTGACCATCTGTCGCTTGCAAACATCGATAACCATGTGGCGCTAAGAATAGTTCAAGTAAATCGAGCATGCGTTGCTCATCGTCAATCAATAATAGTGTCTTCATATCCATCATCATCTCCAGTTATAGTCGTACCGTAAAGATACTTCCTTTATCCAATTCACTTTGCACCTCGATCGTCCCACCATGCGCTTCTGTTAACTCCTTCACTGTCGCTAACCCTAAACCAGCACCGCCAAACGAACGAGAACGTGATTTCTCCACACGGTATAATTTTTCGAAAATTTGTTGTTGATCTTCAATTGCTATACCACATCCGCCGTCTTCTACTTGGAGGACAGCCTGCTTTTTCTCTTGAAAAGCACGAACGATTACCGTACTGCCGCTTGGAGAATAGTGAAGAGCATTGTCCAATAAATTGAGAATGATTTGTTCTAACCGCATGCGATCTGCGAATAATGAGAAGTCTCGGATAGGTTCAACGACAAGCATTATTCCTTTCATATCAAATGCAGGTTGCACGAGTTGAATGGTATCCTGGATGAATTGTTCTGCAGAGAATTCGGATTTCTTCACAGTGAATGTCATTTCATCCATTTGTGCTAAATCCATCAAGTTTTTCACAAGTGTTTTTAAACGCTCGGCTTCTTCTTCGATAATCGATAAATAATTAAATCGTTCCGTATCATTCAATTCTGTACGTTGTGCTACTTTGGCATAGCCAATCAAGTACGTTAAAGGTGTTCCCATTTCATGAGAAACAGATGCCAAAAACTCATGACGTTCGCGTTTTACACGACTTAAATCATTTGATAATTTACGGATCGACGCAGCCAATTCCCCAAGCTCATCATTCGATAACTTAGGCAAGTCAACATCGTAGAACCCTTCGCTAATCTGTTCGGTCGCTTCTTTCATTCGAATCAGTGGACGTGTCAACCATTTGGAAAGTAATAAATACACGACAAACAGCACGACAATACTTCCTCCACCTGCCAGTATAAAATGAATATTGAGTTGATTCACAAGCTGGCGAATGGGAATCGTACTTTGAAGCATAACGAGAGTTCCTGAATGATCCCCGACTTTATATGGATGGACACTAACAAGATAAGGAGACTCGTTCCAATCAACAGGTAAAATGGTGTCTTCTGTCGGTTTCTCTTCTTGGATTTCCTTCACATATGGCCCGAGAACTTCTTCATTTACCAATGAATGCAGCACGCTATTCCCTAAATCATCGAGAATAACAACATCTCGTTCGCCACCGCTTTCCATTAGAATGATATGATGCAAAGTCGTTTCCGTATAATTATCTTCTAAAACATTTCGATGATTACTGCCCGTTTTCAATAGTCGATCCAATTCTTCATCAACCCGAGCATGTGTGATTGTCTGATGTAAATAGATCATCAACAATGTGTCCATAATCAGAAATGAAATAATAAATGCTGACGCTAACTTCGTGGAAATCTTTTTCATGGCACGCGCTCCTTTTCTCTCTATTGAGCAGTATAAGGTAAACGTATCGAAAATGTATGCAGAAAGCACGAATGCTTGTACCGAAATATTATTCCGTACTATTTTCCGCAATTAAGGAGTTTCTAAGGAGTTTAGGTATATAGCGTTTCTCTGAATTAAAAGCGGCTATACTACTAGTAAAGTAGAAGGAGTGAAGACATATGAAAAAACAAATACTGTCTGTCAGCGCGGCTTTCGCCCTTGTGCTTGCAGGATGTGGAGCGTCGACAACGAAAGAAGAACCTGTCAAAAATGAAGAAACGTCCCCAGGTGAAATGGAGGGGATGGACCATTCAAGTGATGGAAGTATTCCTGAAGGTATAATGGAAGCCGAAAACCCGACATACCCTGTTGGATCTGAAGCAATTATTGAAACAGATCATATGGAAGGGATGAAAGGAGCCGCTGCAACAATTGTAGGCGCATTTGATACGACTGCTTATTCCATCAACTACACACCGACAGATGGTGGCGAGAAAGTGATGGATCATAAATGGGTCGTCCATGAAGAAATTGAAAATCCGGCACCTGCCCCTCTTGAAAAAGGAACCGAAGTGACGGTCCTTGCCGATCATATGGAAGGGATGAAGGGAGCAAAATCAGAAATTGAATCAGCGGAGCAAACGACTGTCTATATGATTGATTATGAATCCACAACAGATGGAGAAGAAGTAAAGAATCATAAATGGGTTGTTGAAGATGAGCTATCCGAACAATAATCATTAAATGAATCGGTATTGTTTTGATAAAAATAAGAATAGGTAGTGAAAATAATGAAAATTAAATTGATTGCCGCGTTGCTATTGATTACTGCTTTATCGGTAGGTTGCAGTAATGAAAAAGCGAATACTGAAACACAGGAATCGGAAGTAGATATTAAAGAGTTAGTAAACGACTACACGGTGAGAAATGCAGTAGCTGCGTCTGCATCGATTACATCGTCTGAACTGATTGTCACAGACGATGACAAAAATGTTACGACATACGATCTTCCTGACGATGAATTTTTCGTATCCATTGCACCCTTTGTCGACAGTACGCATCCTTGTGATATTCATAGTCTAACAGGCTGTCAAGGTGAACTCGTGGAAGAAGATTTCGAAGTGCATATAGAAGACTCGGAAGGCAATGTCATTCTTGATGAAATCAAAACAACCGAAACGAATGGATTTATTGATTTCTGGCTTCCACGTGATGATACATTTACTGTAACGATTAAACAAGACAACAAAGAAACCGTCTCTGAAATTACTACGTTTGACGGGGACAATACATGTATTACAACGATGCAATTGCAGTAAAATAAGAGCTGTGCTTTTCATTTAACCTTCTAAAGAACAAACTAAATATCCATTTAGCATCGCATATTGCGGTGCTTTTTTATATGTTATAAGAGTACCCGTAATAATTTTAATGTTATTCTACTAGAAATAGTTTGTATAGAAGATTCTATAAATTGTAAGAAATTCCTCAAGAAGTGAAACTTAAGCAAAGGTCTATTCGTACTTAAAAGAAGATATGCTAGAATAATCAGAACCTAGGTAGGTGAAGAAAATGAGCAAAAGGATAAGTAGTATAATTGGCTGGATTTTACTTTTAGTTATAGGTGTTTTTTGGATTTCATTCGGCTATTCAAGTTGGTTCTTATTGCTAGTCCCATTATCGTATATTAGCTTTACAATTAGCGACGGCAGTATTCAAAAGTTAAGAAAGCTGACTATTACCCAGGTTGTTTTAATTTTATTTGCGCTGACGGTATCAGTCGCTATTGTTTTCGGTTTAATTCAGTTGGCAAATTACGTTATTAATGATCAACTACATCTGACAGGAGCAACTAAGACATTCAGTCAGATCGTTGCAATTCTGATTGCGTTGTATCCTATCAAGATTTTATTTGGTAGCTTTGTGTACAAAGTGTACGAAAATTTGAATACGACTAATCACTAGGAGGTATGCATATGGAATTAACAAAAGAAGTTCCAAACACTAGAAAACCGTATTTTCTTAGCTTACTCCTCACCGGTAGTCTTGGTGTTGTTACGTATGTAATGATCCGATTTGTCACATTCCAATACTTTGATAGTTTTTGGACAAATTGGGTACTATTTGTTTCCTTTACAACCATTGCGTTCATGATCTGGCACACAATAGATCCACTTCGAGGCGATGGGACACGGAATAAATGGATCACACGAGCAGTAGGCATTGCGATTTTTCTAGTTCTTGCTTTTGTAATCGGCTTCTAGTATTTGTGAGATAGCGTCTTGGTAAATGAAGGAGTTTGATAAAAGATGTCTAAAAATTTAATTTTGTTAACTGCCGGAATCTTATTTGGTTGGATCATAATTAGTATTTTCACAAAAAATTTTGACGGAGATTTCTTACTCATACTATTGCTAGGCGTTATCATGGGGTATGGAGTTGGATATAAAGAGAAAAAAGAATAGAATTTTTTTATTGCCTATAAGGAGGGGTAAAGTGGATGAATCAAAGTGGAATATAGAAGAAGTGAAACGACTTAAGAAAAAACAATTGATAGAATTCAATATAGCAATGCTCGTGATATTCGTTCTGTCTCTTCTTTATGTAAAAGCAGATGCACCACTTTCTACTGTCTTTGCATTAATTTGCGTGCTATTATGGTTTTTCTCTGTACACGCACTTTATATCCTCCTATCAGAAAAAACAACGGGCACCAAAACAAATAAGCTTGTTCAGGCTTTTGATAGAGATCATTGGGGGAAGAAGCGCTGGAAGAGAAAAAAGATAACCGAGGCTATCATTCTTGGCATCGTAAGCATTATGTTCACGATATTTGTCTTTACAATAGACACTGGCTCCGAAACGCTACAATTTTATAATCTCCTACCATTTATCGGAGCTTGGATCGGTTCTAATCTAGGGAATATCGTTAGAATCAGTAATTTGGAATCAGTAAATTAGTATCGGATAGATTGTTGAACTTATGAGCAACTTGTAGAATAATAAAGTAAGTGACCGATGATGTTTTAGTGTAATGAGATGCAATTCTTTGAAAAGAATTTGCATCTTTTTTACTAACATAGCCAATATAGGATGCGACTAAATCTGGAGGAAATGTGATGAGAGATATTTTATTGCCGGGTGTTCACGTTACACTCAGACCGATGGAAAAAGATGATGTGGAAGCTCTGTATAGAGTAGCGCAAGACGATCGGATATGGACGTACATGACGAATCCCATGAAAACTCGACTGGATATGGAGAAATACAATGAAGCAGCTCTGCGTGCAAAAGATCTTGGAAGCGAGTATCCTTTCGTAATTATTCACAATGAATCGGGCAAAATCATTGGTTCAACTAGATTGATGGATATAGTTTTAGCGCATAAGCGTTTAGAAATCGGAAACACCTGGTTGCACCCTGAGTTTTGGAAGACTTCCGTTAATACGGAGTGCAAGTATTTACTGCTCACTTATTGTTTTGAGGAATTACGATTGAATCGTGTCCAACTGAAAACCGATCATGATAATATTCGTTCCCAACAAGCAATTGAGCGGATTGGAGCTGTAAAAGAAGGTGTTCTTCGTAATCATATGATCCGAGTTGACGGTACAATTCGTCACACTGTCATGTTCAGTGTGACCAAGGATCAGTGGGCAAGTGTGAAAGGAAGTATTGAAAGCAAGATGAATTAAGAGTTTACGATCGCAACGCGAGAATAACCCTACTTTACAACCAAAGTATCTTTGTGTAAGCGCTTATGCACAAGATCAAAAAGGCGTGTTTAATTTCTCACCGCTGATAATCATTGAA
>NZ_JARIEA010000067.1 GCF_029267015.1 Sporosarcina ureae
CCAACTTCCGCTTCCATCCTACTTTAATAGTGCTAGTACTTAGATCACTCAATGTAAGTAGTGTGTGAATTATTGTTTTGTCTTAACTTCTTTAGTTTCAAGTTCTACAGTTCAAAATCGATTACAACACTTATTTTAATGCACAACAAAAAGTCTCACCCGCTTGCATTGCAAGGAATTGGAGCGTAGGAGGGGCGACTCCTGGAGGATAAGCGGGACAGGTGAAACACCCTGCGAGCGAAGCGAAAGCCGTAGCGTAGTACGGCTTTTGCGAGTATAAGCGTAGCGTTAGGAGCACATCTTTGCACTAGGGGTGTGGTTCACCGCCCGCCCTCCGGAAAGCGTCCCCTCCGAAGCGCAAATCCTCCACCCCAACAAAAATTCAGACTCTCTTATTTCTTCATAATCTTCGGAGGCGTGTCCCCTGGTATCTCTGGTTTTTCATTTGGGGCATCTTCCAAGAACTTCGTTACGACGATTTCTTTCGGCACAGTGGCTTTGCCGTTCTTTTCTTCCAACTTGTCAATTGTCCGCTCAATGGTTTTATTCAACGTCGAGAGCGCTACGATGGTGTCCCCTGTCTGTGCTTGGAGTTCTTTTTCTGCCGTGTAGAACTCCATGTCGCCATTTGCACGCATGACGTATAACAATACCGACTGGTCATCGCGTTCGCGTAAGTACTGGGTGTAGCTGTATTGTTTCGTCAGCAACGTCTTACGGAATACGTGTCCTTGATGAATGCGCTCGTCCAGTTCATGGATGGACAAGTTCGGTGTAAACAGGAACTGCCCTGTCGTTAAGTTAAACTGTTGATCCGCGCTTCGTTTATGCGTCGTCGTTTGGAACAGTAAGTCCCGTCCTAGATCGGGCGTGAAGTCAGCACATACATGTGAATTATAAGTATCGGTCTTGGTCATCGCCAAAATATAACGGTATGGCGTTAAGTCGAGATGATATCCGGTATGTTCAGATAAGATATCTCCCATATATGTTGGGACACTGAGCTTTCGTGCGTTGGAAAGACCGCCCCACGAACCTTCAATAACTAATACTTTATGACCTGCGTCACTAATGTTCTTCGCTAGTTCAGCTACAAACTTCGTACTACCAATTAGCACAACACCCGATTCGATCGGTGTAGTTAAATTCAGTTTTTTTGCGAGCCAACCAATCGAGAATCCGTGTACGACAACGGTCGAAAATACGAGCGCAAATGTTAGTGCAGTTAATAGTTCAGCATCTTTGTAGCCATTCTCGAGCAAAATCGAAGCGAAATATCCCGAAACGGTCAGTGCTACAATTCCTCGTGGCGCAATCCACCCGATGAGTGTTTTCTCACGATTTGTCAAATCAGTGCCGATTGTTGATACCCAGATGGATAGCGGTCTGACGACGAATAGCATCGCGAGTACGTATAAGATAATTTTCGGATTCAAGATTTCAATCAATATATGCGGATTGAGGGAAGCTGTCAGCATGACGAAAATCCCTGAAATAAGCAACACGGAAATGTTCTCCTTGAATTCACGAATGTCTTCTAATGTAGTCAAATGCATATTCGCCATCGTCATCCCCATCGCTGTGACAGCCAATAAGCCTGTCTCATGCATGATTTCATCAGATAATACGAAGACGAATAATACAAAGCCGAATAAAATAGGTGCTTTTAAAAACTCAGGCACCCAACCTTTTTCAAACGACGTACCTAATATCCGACTTGTCCCCCAACCAAGAAGCACAGAAAATAGTGACGCGCCCACAAATAGCAACATCGCTTTGACTGTTACTTCATTATTTAGGAACTTGATCACTTCAAATGCAAAGACTGCTAGAAGTGCGCCGAACGGATCTACGACAATTCCTTCCCACTTCAATATTGCTGCAGCACGAGGCTTTAATCGCGCTTGTCGTAATAAAGGTAGGATTACGGTAGGGCCTGTTACGATAAATAATCCCCCGATGATGAATGCGACTTCCCACGACAATCCTGCGATATAGTGAGCTGCAAGTGAACCCGCAATCCACGCGATGAACGCGCCAAATGTAACGATTCGCGCAACGGGACGACCAAATCCTTTAATTTCTTTAAAATCAAGATTCAAACTTCCTTCAAATAATATAATAGCTACCGCAAACGTAATAATCGGAGAATATAAATCCCCCATGGATTGCTGTGGATTGATCAAACCGAAAATAGGTCCAACTAACAGACCCGCAATCGCCATCACGACAATCGCCGGCATTCTCGTGCGCCATGCTATCCATTGCGACGCTACACCAATTAACACGACCAACATTAAATCCATAATCAATGAATTGAACATTAGGTAGGTCGCCTCCTTCCCTCTTCCAAGCCTTTCTGAACCGCTTTCTCCTCATTGTAATAAACTATTGCCGTTTTTCATAGGGTAAGAGGAACGAGCAGATTCAGAAAGGGTGGTTCCTATCGAAAAACAAGTCCAAAAAACAATCGTGATCTATCTTTCCATAACTGAAGGTAAGGGAAGTTATCCTTTACGCCGTGCACTAATACTGGCAAATACGCTAAAAAGCGAAGCACAAGTCATCTTTTTATACGATCAAGAAACACCAGTCCCAAGCGAAGATTTTACATGCTATAAAGTAATTGGCCCTTCTTCATTCATTAAATTAATAGGTAAACTTCAGCCTGATCTTTTGATTCGAGACAGTGGTCCAAGCTATAAGGACGAAATGATCAAGATTCACGAACTAGTGCCTAGTATTCTACATTTCGATGATTTTGGTGATGGCGGACAACTAGCAGACTGGGTGATCCAGACGTTGTATCCGGAAACTCAGGAAGTACATGCCGAGCACTACATCGTCGGGCCCCAGACATTCATAGCAGACGCTTCACTGGAATCTTTTCGGCATGCCGGTTTAAAGAGAAAATCCCCCTCTTCATCACAACTCGTCATTTCATTCGGTGATGAAGATCCCGGAAATCTCACGTTTCGTGCGTTGCGACATTTAAAGCAATTGCAGATTCCTTTATCCGTTATGGTGCTACTAGGAAAGAATTATAAACATGATGTGAGTGAAATCCAAATGATGGCATTAAGCCGACCGAACACAAAAGTCGTCCAAGCCCCGGACAACCGTGCAGAGTGGTTCTCTAAAGCCGATATGGTTTTGTGCGATGCCGGCTATACACCTTATGAAGTAGCTGTTATTGGTGTACCTTGTATTGTACTTGCCCAAAACGAGTTCGAATCAAACCTCGGCTTTCCGACCGAAAGAAACGGCTTCACCCACCTCGGCCTCGGCCGTAAAGTAACACAGTCGAACTTACTGAACGCGATTATGGAACCGTTGCTGCATGATGCACGTAAGGAACGCGCGATCAAAAAGCAGTTGCAGATCGATGTCGGGACGAGTAACGAAGAGGTAATTGAGGCGATCCGTTACTTGCTAGAGTTTCCTAAACGCACAAGGCAGAATATGTTACACTAAAGGAAAACATATGATAGGAGTTTTCCGTTATGACGAAGGAACAGTTGGAGCAAGAGATCGCTGAGCTGAAGATGGACTACATCAGCTTGCAGGGTGATATGGAGAAGTTGGAGTCGACAGGTCATGTGAAGATGATCGAAAATGCAGAGTTGCGCCTTTCTAAAATGGAAGAGCGCCTCGCGGATTTGAACAAGCAGCTCGCTGAAGCGACGAATTAAACACGAACAACCTCTATCAGGTATTGCTGATGGAGGTTGTTTTTTGGGGGTTTGCTAGTAGTGAGGTTGACTTTGGATTGGGGGTAGGGATTTGCGCTCTAGGCGGACGCTTTCCCATGGGCTCTCGGTGAGCCAACCAGGTCGCAAGCTCCCTTTTGGTTGTCTCTCCTTTCGAGCTGATCCATCGG
>NZ_JARIEA010000050.1 GCF_029267015.1 Sporosarcina ureae
TAGGTGACGGTATCGCACTTGCTCATGGCCTCGACAATGTCATGGCGGGGGAACTTCTTGAGTTCTCTACCGGCGTAATGGGTCTGGCACAAAACTTGGAAGCGAACAACGTAGGTATCGTTATCCTTGGGCCATACACAGACATTAAAGAAGGCGATGAAGTTCGTCGTACAGGCCGTATTATGGAAGTACCAGTCGGAGAAGAATTGATCGGCCGTGTCGTCAATTCACTTGGACAACCAGTTGATGGACTTGGTCCAATCAACACAACAAAAACTCGTCCTATCGAAAGCCCTGCACAAGGGGTTATGGCGCGTAAATCAGTTCACGAACCACTACAAACAGGAATCAAAGCGATTGACGCTCTAGTTCCGATTGGCCGTGGACAACGTGAATTAATCATCGGTGACCGTCAAACAGGTAAAACTACTGTTGCGATTGACGCAATCCTAAACCAAGCTGACCAAGACATGATCTGTATCTATGTTGCAATCGGTCAAAAAGAATCTACTGTTCGTGGGGTTGTTGAAACTCTACGCAGAAACGGTGCACTCGACTACACAATCGTAGTAACAGCATCTGCATCAAGCCCGTCGCCAATGCTTTTCTTGGCACCATATACAGGTATTTCGATGGCAGAAGAATTCATGTTCGCAGGCAAGCACGTGCTAATCGTTTATGATGATCTATCTAAACAAGCAGCAGCTTACCGTGAACTTTCCTTGCTACTTCGTCGTCCTCCAGGTCGTGAAGCATATCCAGGTGATGTCTTCTATCTACACAGCCGTTTACTTGAGCGTGCTGCGAAGTTGAATGACGATCTAGGAGCAGGATCTATCACAGCATTGCCGTTCGTTGAGACACAAGCAGGAGATATCTCCGCTTACATTCCAACAAACGTAATTTCTATTACAGACGGACAAATCTTCTTGCAGTCTGACCTATTCTTCTCAGGTGTACGTCCAGCGATCAACGCCGGTCTTTCCGTATCCCGTGTTGGTGGATCAGCGCAAATTAAAGCAATGAAGAAAGTTGCCGGTACACTTCGTTTGGACTTGGCAGCATTCCGTGAACTAGAAGCATTCTCACAATTCGGTTCGGATCTAGACCCTACGACAAGAGCGAAACTGGACCGCGGTCACCGCACAGTTGAAATCTTGAAGCAGGACTTGAACAAGCCGTTGAAAGTCGAATACCAAGTTATCAGTCTATATGCACTGACACGCGGTTACCTCGACGATATTCCAGTAAAAGACGTATTGCGTTTTGAAAGTGAAATCACTAGCTGGTTAGAATCCAACCATACGGAAGTGTATGATCATATCCGTACAACGAAAGATCTTCCAGCTGATGACGTAATGAGCGCAGCGTTCAACGAATTCAAGAAAAATTTCGTAGTTTCTGAAGCGTAATATTCCTTGAATGGATCTTAAAATAAAGGTGGTGAATAGCCAGTGGCGTCCTTACGCGAGATAGAAAGCCGTATTGCTTCAACAAAAAAGACGAGTCAAATCACGAGAGCGATGCAAATGGTATCTGCTTCAAAACTAAACCGTGCAGAAGTGAATGCGAAGAAATTCGTACCTTACATGGATAAAGTAGAAGAAGTAGTTGGTGCCATTGCAGCCGTAACGAAAGATTCCGGACATCCTCTATTAACAGCACGTCCCGTTAAGAAGTCTGCGTACATCGTAGTTACTTCTGACCGTGGTCTAGTTGGTGGATACAACGCGCACATTTTCCGTGCAGTTACCCGTGCAATCGAACAACGCCATAAATCGAAAGATGAAGTGGTCATTATCGCGATCGGTCGTAAAGGCTATGAATTCTTCGGCCGTCTGGGTTACCAGATCGAAGAAAGCCTGATCGGACTTTCGGATCACCCTCGTTTTGAAGAAGTAAAAGATATCGCGAATCGGGCTGTTGGCATGTTCACAGAAGGCGTTTATGATGAAGTGTTCTTGTATTACAACCACTTCATCTCCGCCATCTCCAACGAAGCAACTGAACGTAAATTGCTTCCACTCACAGATATTTCATCAGGTTCAGCTAATTCATCTTATGAGTTCGAGCCTTCAGCAGAAGCGATTCTCGAAACACTTCTCCCACAATACACGGAGAGTCTCATTTATGGAGCAGTACTTGATGGAAAAGCGAGCGAACATGCTTCCAGTATGACAGCGATGAAGACGGCGACAGACAATGCGTCTGATCTAATCGATTCGTTAACATTACAATTTAACCGCGCTCGTCAAGCAGCGATCACTCAGGAAATTACTGAGATCGTAGCCGGCGTAGCAGCACTCGAATAATAGATTTGAAACAGTAAGACAGGAGGGAAAAGCATGAGTAATGGACATATTCTTCAAGTTATGGGTCCGGTTGTCGACGTAAAGTTTGAAAACGGACAACTTCCAGCGATCTATAACGCATTGAAGGTTAATATCGATCGTTCCAACGGAGTGGTCGAAGTATTGACTTTAGAAGTAGCACTTCACCTTGGTGATGATGCAGTTCGTACGATTGCGATGTCCTCGACAGATGGTCTGAAACGCGGTACGTCAGTAATTAATACAGGCGCACCAATTTCTGTTCCAGTCGGCGACGTTACACTCGGACGTGTATTTAACGTACTAGGTGAGGAAATTGACCTGCGTGAGCCAGTTCCTGCTGATTCACAACGTGACCCAATTCACCGTTCTGCACCAACATTCGAATTCCTTTCTACAGAGGTAGAAATTCTTGAAACTGGAATTAAAGTAGTTGACTTGCTTGCACCATACATCAAGGGTGGTAAAATTGGACTCTTCGGTGGTGCTGGAGTTGGTAAAACAGTTCTAATTCAGGAATTAATCAACAACATCGCACAAGAACACGGTGGTATCTCCGTATTCGCTGGTGTTGGAGAGCGTACTCGTGAAGGAAATGACTTGTACTTTGAAATGACTGATTCAGGCGTTATCAAGAAAACGGCAATGGTCTTCGGTCAAATGAACGAGCCACCAGGCGCACGTATGCGTGTAGCACTTTCTGGCTTGACTATGGCTGAATATTTCCGTGATGAGCAAGGACAAGACGTTCTATTGTTCATCGATAACATCTTCCGCTTTACACAAGCAGGTTCTGAAGTTTCTGCCCTACTAGGTCGTATGCCATCAGCGGTTGGTTACCAGCCGACATTGGCAACTGAAATGGGTCAGTTACAAGAGCGAATCACTTCTACAAATAAAGGATCGGTTACATCGATCCAAGCAATCTACGTACCAGCGGATGACTATACGGATCCAGCTCCGGCAACAACTTTCGCTCACTTAGATGCAACAACGAACTTGGAGCGTAAACTTTCAGAGATGGGTATCTACCCAGCTGTGGATCCACTAGCTTCTTCTTCACGTGCATTGAGTGCAGAAATCGTTGGACCGGAACACTACCGTGTAGCGCGTGAAGTACAAACAACTCTTCAACGATACCGTGAATTGCAAGATATCATCGCAATCTTAGGTATGGACGAGTTGGATGAAGATGACAAGCAGATCGTTGATCGCGCTCGTCGTATTCAGTTCTTCTTGTCACAAAACTTCCACGTAGCTGAGCAGTTTACAGGACAAAAAGGTTCTTACGTTCCAGTTGCTGAAACAATCAAAGGCTTTGCTGAAATTCTAGAAGGTAAGTATGATCACTTGCCGGAAGATGCTTTCCGTTTAGTTGGACGCATCGAAGAAGTAATCGCAAAAGCAAAAGCTATGGGTGTAGAAGTCTAAGAAAAGGGACCAGGAGGGAAAAAAATGAGTAAAATCAAAGTGAATATCGTCACTCCCGACGGCCCTGTTGTTGAAATGGATGCGAACATGGTGATAGCAGTTACCGAAGCTGGTGAGATCGGGGTTTTACCCGGTCACATCGCAATGGTCGCACCACTTCAAATTGGTGCACTTCGCCTAAAGACAGATGGCAAAACAGTAACAGTCGCAGTCCACGGAGGCTTCATCGAGGTCCGTCCTGAAGTGGTCACTGTATTGGCACAGAGTGCGGAACTGGCTGAGTCCATTGATATCGCACGTGCAAAGAAAGCTGCTGAAAAAGCTGAGCAAGATCTTCAGAAAAAAACTGATGACCTTTCCCATAACTTACACGAGCTTGATTTGAAACGTGCGATCAACCGCATGCAAGTGTATGAACAGCGTATTTAATTTATAAGTGAAATGGACGGACAGACAACCTCTGTCCGTCCATTTTCTCTATATTCAAGAAAAAGGAGTGGAAACTATGGACAGCATGCTAGGCAGCAATCCATTACTTGCGATGGTATCGCATATCTTCTTCATCGGCGTTAGCTTCTTTGCACTACAAGCTATCCTGCCAGAAAATATCATACGAAAAAATCGTGTATTCCAAACACAACTTTTGTTTATTTTGCTAAGTATTGCTATTGGCTCCACCGTATCAAAATTCTTTTTAGACATATCCTATTGGTCAGGAAGATGGGCAACCTGGTTTTGATTTCCTTCAGCTGAAGCTCTACTAGCCTCATAACGGAAATCAGAACTCTAGCTGAAGGAAATTAAAACAGGCTGATTGTGAATTAGATTTGTTTTTTTACATCTGTTAATGAAGCTTTAAATTGCAAACACGTATCAAAGTTCGCGTTTCCCGCCACAACTCTGTAATATTCATGTAATAAAAATAACTGCAAACAAGTGTAAAATGTAGGATTAACGGGTATTAGCAGTAATGTGGCTAAATAAATGAGTCATTTGTAATCACATTGTGTCAGATTAAAACATATACTACATCACGCAAGAAATATCACAAAACTGCGCCGGAAGTTACTTGTTTAGTAAGGTATTACAAGGTACAATAGTAGATGTTTTATATGTTAAATTTGGAAACTGACAAATGACTAGGCATCAACAATGAAAATGTTTATAGACGATTTTTGATAATAGGCTGTGGATGAAGGATAAATTGGACTCGGAGGGGCTATTGGTGGAAAAAATTATTATTAACGGCGGACGGACTTTAAAAGGGAACGTACGTGTAGAAGGTGCGAAGAACGCGGTATTACCGATCTTGGCTGCTGCTTTATTGGCATCTGAAGGAGTGAACGTCATTCGTGATGTTCCTAACCTATCGGATGTTCGGACAATCAATGAAGTGCTAAAAAGTTTAAACGCAAAGATCACGCATGATCCGGAAAACGGGGAAGTCATCGTAGATTCACGTGGAAGACTGGCAGACGAAGCACAATTTGAATTTGTACGTAAAATGCGCGCATCCATTTTAGTAATGGGACCGTTACTGGCGCGTAACGGATTCGCACGTGTCGCATTACCAGGCGGCTGTGCAATCGGTTCAAGACCTATCGATCAACATTTGAAAGGCTTCGAAGCAATGGGAGCGGAAATTTCATTTGGACATGGACATGTCGAAGCGAAAGTAGATGGCCGATTAAAAGGTGCAAAAATCTACTTGGACTTCCCAAGCGTAGGCGCAACAGAAAACATTATGACAGCTGCTGCTCTCGCTGAAGGTACAACGATCATCGAGAACGCTGCGAAAGAACCTGAAATCGTCGACTTGGCGAATTTCATTAATGAAATGGGCGGTAAAGTAGTAGGTGCAGGTACGGATAATATTCGTATTGAAGGTGTAACAACAATGTATGCATCCACTCACCATATTATACCGGATCGTATCGAAGCAGGGACATTCATGGTAGCTGCAGCAATCACAGGCGGAGACGTCACGATTGAAAATGCAGTTCCTGAACACTCGACTGCTTTAATTTCAAAGTTAACTGAAATGGGCGTAGTCATCACAGAATTGGATGAAGGGATTCGGATCACAGCGAAACACCCACTTAAGGCAGTCGATTTGAAGACGATGCCGCATCCAGGTTTCCCTACAGATATGCAATCACAAATGATGGCATTGATGTTAACAGCTACCGGTATCGGTGTGTTGACCGAAACTGTATTTGAAAATCGCTTCATGCACGTGGAAGAATTCCGCCGTATGAACGCAGACGTAAAAATTGAAGGACGTTCTGTTATTGTTTCAGGACCTTCAAAAATCCAGGGAGCGGAAGTCGCAGCCACAGACTTGCGTGCCGCTGCATCACTCATCCTAGCCGGACTCGTAGCAGAAGGTATTACACGTGTGACGGAATTGGTTCACTTAGATCGCGGTTATGTGGACTTTGACAAGAAGCTCAAAGCCCTAGGCGCAGACATAACACGTGTCTCTACTGAACAAGAAGTTACAGAATCTCAACTAGCATAATTTTCAAGACCATGGACAGTTTACTGTTCATGGTTTTTTCAATTTTTACGATGAATACACGATTGTCCGCTAACATATAGTCTAGTATGTACAAAAAACTACTCGTTTTATTCATTATTTTCACATTATTTATTATTCCTATTCTTGTAAGACAAGCGCCAGAGTTGAAACTGGTAGAACAACGAGAGGAGAAGTACTGCGATGTGTTGATTACGGTCATAGGTGTGGACGAGCCGATTCCGTTAGAAGAATATGTTGTCGGGGTCGTAGCGGGAGAGATGCCTGCTGATTTTCATCCGGAAGCATTGAAGGCGCAAGTGATTGCTGCTCGCACCTATGCGGCTAGAAACACGGATAAAGGGGTCAAGCCTATTGCCAAAGACGTCTCTGCGCAAGTATATCGTACAGAAGCAGAACGCAAAGAACGCTGGGGCAAGTCATTCAAAGACAATGAAAAGAAAGTCCGCCAAGCAGCTGAAGCAACTGAAGGTGAAATTATTGTATATGGAGAAGAAATTATATCTGCCATGTTTTTCTCTACATCTAATGGCAAAACAGAAGCCGCGCAAAACTTCAGCGGTAATCCGGTAGAATATTTACAAAGTGTAGATAGTCCAGGTGAAGAAGATGTTGCGCCAACCGTAGAGCGCAAGCAAGAATTAACATTGACAGAATGGAATCGTAAACTCGGTTTCAATTGGAATGCTAACCAATTCCGCGAACTACAACTCGTGCGCAATCAAACGGGACGTGTTCAGAAAATCATCGCAGGACCCTATGAAACGAGCGGACGACAAATCCGAGAAAAACTTCATTTGGCCTCCACCGATTTCAACATCGCCTATGATGTCAACAATCAAATCGTCCATATTACGACCGTTGGTTATGGCCATGGCGTCGGGATGAGTCAGTATGGTGCGGAAGCTTTCGCACAAAAAGGATGGACTGCCGATCAAATTCTGTCGCACTATTATACAGGTACAAAAATACAAAAAATAAATTTACCTGAAGATCGATGTTTAAAATCCCCGTAACTTGCAAAGAATGCAAGTGAGGTGATGAACATGCGAGAAGAAAAACCAAAGGCCCCTTCTCAGGAGAACAAGAAAACGAAGAACGGCTGGTTCTGGCCTGCCATTTATACGAGCGTAGCGCTTTTATTCATCGGCATGGTATGGGGATACACCGCATTGACGACGGAAGAATCTGCCCCGTCGGAAGTTGCAAAAGTAGACCAGCCAAAAGAAAATGTCACGGTAGAAACAAATGCATCAAAGGAAACACTGAAGTATCCATTCGATGAAGCAAAAGTAGATTCAGTCGCCATCTTACAAGAATTTTATGATGCAGAAGCAGACGAAGCCGTGCGTGAGAAAGCACTACTCGTATTCAACCAGACGTACGTCACCAGCAAAGGACTTTCTTTATCGATGGACGGTGAACCGTTCGAAGCCGTAGCGGCCATGAGCGGAACAGTCGAAGAAGTCATCGTGGACTCATTCAAAGGAACAGAAATCCGTTTGAAACACGCGGACGGTAAGACAACGATCTATGGTTCGTTAACAGGTGTACTTGTGAAAGAAGGCGACACGGTCCAACAAGGGCAAGTGCTCGCGACAACGACGCAGAATGAATGGAATCCTGAAGCAGGCATCCACTTGCAATTCGAAATCCAGCAAGACGGAGTTGCCGTGAATCCACATGATTTCCTAGCATTTTAATAAGTAGCATCCAAGCCATTCCACCCCCTGGAATGGCTTTTTTCATATGTTGACACACGTTCGCATACACTACATTAGTCAAAGGAGTGAATAGAGAAAGGAAGAGAGCGTGCACGAGCAAATTAGAAAACGCTGCGTACGACTGGGCAAGCTACTGATCGAGACCAACTTGACAGTGCGCGCGCTAGCCAATGCGACCGGCTACTCCAAAAGTACGGTCCACAAAGACTTAACGGAACGACTACCGAATGTAGATCCATGCTTGTCGCGGAAAGTCGCAGAAATTTTGGCTTATCATAAATCCATCCGCCACTTGCGCGGAGGAGAAGCCACCCGTCAAAAATGGAAAAATGAAACCGAAGCACAAAAAGCAGATGCCTAGCCACACTGAAAATGAAGCAGTAATGTACTGTACCCATACAAGCAGCCTGAAATCATGAGCAGCTATCCAGATGATCGTGTATCTGGGTAGCTTTTGTTTGGTTGTGTTTCAATGCTGCTAGCCATCCGCTCTATCCACGTCCGCGAGTGCTCTATGCGTCATCCTATCCGCTCTATCGCCCGCGCCATCCGCTCTATCCACGTCCGCGAGTGCTCTATGCGTCTTCCTATCCGCTCTAACGCCCGCGCCATCCGCTCTATCCTGGTCCGCGAGCGCTCTATGCGTCGCCTTATCCGCTCTATCACCCGCGCTATCCGCTCTATCCACGTCCACGAGTGCTCTAAGCGTCATCCTATCCGCTCTATCACCCGCGCTATCCGCTCTATCCACGTCCGCGAGTGCTCTATGCGTCATCCTATCCGCTCTATCGCCCACGCCATCCGCGTGACAATTGCCTTTAAATAATTCTTCAGCCGCCGCTAACTTGCTGGCGACTTTTTGATATGTCAACCCCTCGAACGATGTCAAATAAAGTAGAAATATGATATAATGAACAGCTAGAGAGTTTAACCAGACAGGACGGATGGGGAAGGGGATACAGTCACGATGTTTTCGAAAGAAATTGGGATCGACTTGGGTACTGCCAATATATTGATATATATGAAGGACCATGGTCTTGTCATCAACGAGCCGGCTATCATGGCGATCGATAAACGTTCGAATGAACCGATAGCTTTTGGTATAGAGGCCAACCAAATGATTGGTCGTGCACCAGAACATATCCAAATCGTACGCCCAATGAAAGACGGGAACATTGCGGACTTCGATATGGCCCGTGTATTGATTCAGCACTTCCTCGAGAAAGCGCAAGGAAAAGGCTTGCGTGGTAAACCTCATATTACGATGTGCTGTAAAGCGGATACGACCCGTGTAGAAAAAAGCGTCATCCAACAAGTAGTGATGGGAGCTGGAGCCAAACAGGTCATCATCGAGGAAGAATCGAAAGTGGCGGCAATCGGAGCAGGAATTGATATATCTAAACCTTCAGGCAATATGATAGTCGATTTGGGTGCCGGTACGACAGACGCTTCCGTGCTTTCAATGGGAGAAATCGTATCCTTTAAAACTACGAATATCGGTGGCCTTTATTTCGATCAGTGCATTATTCAACATATACGAAGAACACATGATGTATATATAGGCGAAAAAACGGCAGAACAAGTGAAAAAAGAAATCGGTCTTGTAGTAATGGGCGGACAGAAGCCAAGCGCGATGAACGTGCACTGTAGTGACCTAGCGACAGGTATTCCGAAGACGATAGAAGTGACGGCCGAAGAGATCCATCAGGCATTACGTGTGCCAATCAGTAAAATCGTCGAGACAACAAAAGACGCACTGGAAGAAACGCCACCGGAGCTCGCAGCAGACGTAGCGCAACGTGGCATCATTTTAATAGGTGGTGGCGCATTGCTTCCTGGGATCGACACCTTATTATCCGAGCATTTGAAAGTCCCAGTTTTCATTGCGGAAAATCCACTTACTTGTATTGCGCAAGGTACGGGCCTGTTAATGAACAAAGCGGGCAAAGCCTCAACACGCATAAATTGACCTGCCATGCAAGCGGCAAGTAGTGTATACTAAAAAGAACGATTTATCTGAAATGATGATGCGAAGGAGTGAAATGAAATGTTTCGTGGTTTTTATACAGTAGGATCAGGCATGATTGCACAGCAACGTCGTACGGAAATGCTGTCCAATAATATCGCCAACGCCAACACGCCAGGCTATAAAGCTGAGCAATCGACGATTCGTGCGTTCCCGGAAATGTTCATGTCCCGATTGGATTCGATGCGCGTACCGACGGAAAAAGGCTTGAGCTTCAATAACCTTTCCAAAGTAGGCGAACTATCAACAGGCGTCTATATGCAAGAAACCTTGCCTTTATTCGCACAAGGACAATTGCGGGAGACTGAACAAAAGACCGATATTGCATTAATTGATGGACCGATGGAAGTGGACGAAGAGACCGGTGTTGCAGGAACTGTGTTTTTCACGCTTGAAGGCGAGAATGGTGGTCAATACTATACACGAAACGGGAATTTCGCTGTCAACGCAGAAGGCTACCTGACCAATCCATCCGGCCTATATGTCCTTGACGATGCGGGTAACCGGATCGAACTGGCAAGTGACGATATTCGCGTGACGGATTCAGGAGTAATTTTCTCAGGGGAAACGGAAGTGGCGACACTAGGGATTGCCTACTCTGACGGACCGAATGCACTGTCCAAGCAAGACAATGGACTGTACACGACAACGGACGGCAATGCATTGCCAACTGGCGGCACCTACTCGATGCAACAAGGGTATCTAGAAGATTCCAACGTCGATGCCGCGCGCTCGATGACGGATATGCTGACAGCTTACCGTGCATTTGAAGCCAATCAAAAGATTCTTCAAGCCTATGACCGCAGTATGGAAAAAGCGGTCAATGAAGTAGGACGAGTCAATTAATGACTACATATAGAAACATGCGAAAAGGACGTGACCTTTTATGATTCGCACGATGACCACCGCCACGAATACGATGAACCAGTTGCAACAACGTCTTGACTTGATCGGCAACAACTTATCGAACGTCGGCACACATGGATATAAATCTTCGGACGCTACATTCCAGGAACTTTTATTCCAACAAATGAATAACGACAAAGCTGATAAAGCGGACCGTAGTTCAGATCTTGGCATCCGCATGGGTACCGGTGCACATCTTGGTAGCTTGCAGATGAACTGGAAAGTCGGATCCGTTCAAGTAACGGATCGTCAACTCGACTTTGCGTTGACGGAACCGAAACAACATTTTAATTTGATTCAGCCAACGGACAATGGGGAAGAAATCATTTACTCGCGTAAGGGTAATTTCTATTTGTCACCAACTGCAAACGGCGACAATATGCTCGTCAATGAAGAAGGACTAGCTGTGGCGGATACAGCAGGACGTCCTATCGTCTTTTCTGGACAAGCGACCGACTATCAAATTCGCCCTAACGGTGTATTGCAAGTTACGACTCCGCAAGGCACGCAGGACTTCAATCTTGGTGTTACGGTTCTTGAAAAACCGGATTCGATGGTTCAACTTTCGGCAACGAACTTCGGTTTGCCAACGGATCTTGCAGCTCTAGGCCTTACAGCTAATGATTTATTGACAGAAATGACCGGAGCGGGTCGAAACCAAATTGGCTTGCAAAATCAAGCACTGGAAACATCGAACGTAGAGTATGAAAAAGAAATGGCCGATTTGATTTCGACGCAACGTGCCTATCAATTCAATGCACGTTCCGTAACTATGGCGGACCAGATGATGGGCTTAATTAATGGCATTCGCTAACGCGTGCAATAGGAGTACTGACTATGAGTGAAAAACATACAAATTTCAAAAAAATAACAGAACCACTTTCCCCTGTGCAACCGTTTGAACCGTTGAAGACTAAAGAACCTGTAGAGCCAGAGAGCACAGTGGAAATGGAAGATCCAATCGAACTGACAGAAACAGATCAAGACGTACCGACTGTAGCGGACGAAGTAGCTGTCACGCTGTCAGAACCACTTGTGACAGACGAAGCAGTTACAGAAGACCCTGAACCGATTGTGGAGCCAGAAGCTCTAGAAACAGCACCTGACGTCTCACAGCAAGAAGTAGAAGACACACTACTGATTGAAACAGAACCTGTGAAAAAAAGGTCTGCATCAGAAGAAACGAACGCGTCGTTCTGGGCAAAGATTCAGTCCAAATGGCCACGCAAGGAGCGCACTAAAAAACCTATGAAACCTGTAAGTGAAATGCGCTGGGTTCAAGTCCGTATGATTCCGATTTGGCTACGTGTGCTGATTTTACTCGTGTTGATCGTCTTAGCCGCTGCAGTAGGGGCGATGGTTGGCTTTAGTGTGATCGGTGACGGCACGGCAGCCGACGTCTTCAAAAAAGAGACATGGCAACATATTTTTGATATCATGAATGGTAAATAAGTACAGAAAGGTCTGAACTCTTCAGAACCTCTGGAATAAAGGAGACACATTTCATGCTGAACGCTACACAAATACAAGAAATCATTCCGCATCGCTATCCATTCCTGCTCGTTGATCGCATCGAAGAGCTTGAAGAAGGCAAGCGTGCAGTCGGATTAAAAAACGTATCCATCAATGAAGACTTTTTCAACGGCCATTTTCCTGGCTATCCCGTCATGCCAGGCGTTTTAATCGTAGAAGCACTTGCCCAAGTAGGCGCGGTCGCTTTGCTCAAGAAAGAAGAAAATAAAGGTCGTTTAGCATTTTTCGCAGGTATTGATAATTGCCGCTTCAAACGCCAAGTAACACCTGGCGACACGCTTCGTCTCGAAGTAGAAATTGTTCGCCTGCGCGGAACGATTGGCAAAGGAAAAGCCGTTGCTACCGTAGAAGGCGAAGTTGCATGTGAAGCAGATATTACATTCGCACTAGGACCGGTCCAAGAGTAGTACTATCGTTTTGCATAACACGGAAGATTTGATATAATAATCATTGGAATGCCAATATTGGCATACAGTGGGAGGGTACATTACAGCATGTTAAAGAAGCTTTCTCCGAATATAAAGAGCAGCATCACTCGTTCCATATCGCAATCATTTGAACAATACATGAGTGAAATCGGCTGGTCAGCAGAAGATTACAACATCGAACAATTTTACGCGAACTGGCGGGAATACATAACGACCAAAGCGCTTTGGTACGACAAGATTCCCGATGACATCAAGGCAGATCCCGAGTTCCATAAAGAATTAGCCGAGCGTGTAGAAGGAGTATTAGTTCGTATCCTCAATGATCCGCCAACAGAAGAGCAGATCGCGCAAATCGAAATTCTACAGGAAAAACTAAACACTCATTACGATTATGGCTGTAAAGCAGAAGCTGTATACGTTCAAAACGTATTAGAAACGACGTCTAACCAGTTGAATAATTAAAACGAATAGTTCTCTCCTTTTCGCACAAGCTAACGAAGAACATACCGATACGTATGGTTCATAGCTCGTAAAAAAGGAGGGGATTTTTTTATGATCAGAAAAGCTTTGCCGGTAGTTTTTACGTCTGCACTCGTCCTAACCGCATGTAACACGAACGACGGCGCACTTCCAAGCAACAACGAAACGCCGATGCAAGATATGGAACGCGACAATACGCCGAACGGTAACAAGCGTATGGGTCCAAATCTTGATGGTCTAGATGACAACAATGACCGTGGAATCATGAATGGCGACGGCGATGGCATCATGGAGGAAACGCGTGAAGGGATAGACAGAACGCGCGATGAACTCATTGATGACAATAACGAAAACCGCGGTGCACGCGACGATAACAACATGAACGGCAACGACGCTGCTCCAAACGGCGTTCTACGCGACGAAGATCGTAAAGTACGATGATTCCATCCACTATAAAAACGACCCTGCATATCGAATGCTTGGGTCGTTTTTATGTGTTTGGAGTTGGTGGTTTGTTTGCTTAATGAAGGTGTGGGAGTGCTCATTGGAGTGGGGGATTCGCTCTATGGGGTGCGTTATCCGCTCTATGTAGTGCGTTATCCGCTCTATGGGGTATGTTATCCGCTCTAAGCGGTGTGTTATCCGCTCTATGCGTTGCGTTATCCGCTCTATGTGGCGCGCTATCCGCTCTAAGCGGTGCGCTATCCGCTCTAAGCGTCGCGCTATCCGCTCTATGCAATGCGTTATCCGCTCTAAGCGACGTGTTATCCGCTCTAAGCAGTGGGTTATCCGCTCTAAGCAGTGGGTTATCCGCTCTAAACAGTGGGTTATCCGCTCTAAGCAGTGCGCTATCCGCTCTAAGCGGCACGTTATCCGCTCTAAGCGGTGCGTTATCCGCTCTAAGCAGCGCGTTATCCGCTCTAAGCGGCACGCTAACCGCTCTAACCATCACACATATCCGCCCTAACAACCCACCCAAAACCACCCCAAAACCACCCCAAAACCACCCAAAAAACAAAAAAAGCCACCCCAAAAAGGGCAGCCAACAAAAACTAAATCACAACTTCGTCTTCTCATCAGGATCCGTATCACGCTTCAACTTCGGTCGATCCCACATGCCCATCTCAAACTGCTCAAGCAACGCATCGCCCTCGAAGCCTTCATCCAGCAACTCCTCAAGCAAATGCTCCGCATATTTCGAACGAGCGCGCTTCAAACGACCCTTCATCAACACGGAAATGCGGTCGCCAATCTGACTCCAGTCTTCTACCGCCACATCGAACGAAGCGGGTTCATTGCCGGGATACGAAATGACGACGCGCACTGTCAGCAACGTCTTCTCAACCTTCCATTTATCCATAATGTCCTTATACTTGGCATCAATGAACAACTCAAGAACCCACAAACGATGACTGTTTTCCTGATTGATGATAATCCCGTCATACAGTGGAAACGCAAGCACACCATTCTCCTGCATCACTTCCACCGAAATCATCTTAAACGTCTTCAACCCTATCACCTCGGTACAATTTTCCCAAGTATAGCATAAAAATCTCACAATACTCGAAAATTCAATAATGCTTTATACAGGATCCACAACAAACCCTATCAACACACGAAACTCCAAAAATTCCATCGAATGAAAATTGAAAAAGCTATGCAAAAACCGCATCAAAATTCAATTTTGCCACTTTGCTTGAACTGCCCTTTGTAGATTACGATAAAGGCAGCACAAAGAAGGGAGGGACAAACTCTTGAACCAAGTGGCTTTAGTAGGGCGTATCACCAAAGACCTCGTATTAAAAGAACATGCATCTGGACGTGTCAACACCACGTTCGTCCTCGCTATCAATCGCAGCTTCAAAAACGCCAACGGAGAAGTGGCAACCGATTTCGTACTGTGCTCCGTTTGGGGGCGATCCGCCGAAAACCTAGTCCGTCACTGCGGCAAAGGATCACTCATAGGCGTCAGTGGAAGTATTCAAACTCGGAACTACGAGCGGGAAGATCAGTCGAAAGTGTATATCACAGAAGTCCTGTGCAACGACATCCGCTTCCTGTCAAAGTCACCCAAATCTCAACACGTCGAAATGAAAACGCATTCATCTACTGAGCCGAAACGTTTTGAAGAAGCGAAAACAGCAGAAACCGCACTTCCAATTTTCTAACACCATCCTAGAACGAAAGGGGAGGAGACAAAGGCTGATCCGCCGTCACACAGCCACTGTTGATCAACTCCTGATCCATTGGCTAACACACAATTGAAGAGAAACGAAAAAAGAGAAAACAGAAACGACACTACAAGCATATTCGCCAACTAGCAATACCCAATCGGCAGAAGCAAGAGCGAGTGGGGACTCGATCCTCTGTGATGCCGGGAGTACATTCAGCATAGGAACTGAATCGATTTTACGCCAACTCATCCGTCGTCCGTTTTGCTGGAGACCACTTCCAAAAGACGGACTGACGGAATACATACCCGCCCATAGAAAGGAAGAAGCCCATGCCAACTACTTCTACCGTTGTACACAAACAAGATATCGAACGCTTAGAAGACCAGCTCGGTCAGCTAATCCGTATCATCGCCAACATGAATGAGCGCATCAACTACCTCGAAACCATCAAAACCAACCCGTTCCTCATCCCCTCCAAATGACAATAAAAAGACTTGCATCATGTTCGATGCAAGCCTCACTCAATCAATTAAACGTCAGCAAATCCTCGAGCTCTCGATCATTGAGCTCCGTCAACCACTGACTCGAATGAATCAAATCAGCTGACAAAGCCGCCTTCTCGACGAGCATCTCGTCAATCTTTTCCTCGATTGTCCCGACCGTTACAAATTTATGCACATGCACAAATTTGGTCTGCCCGATACGGTACGCACGATCCGTTGCCTGGTTCTCCACAGCCGGATTCCACCAGCGGTCTGCGTGCAATACGTGATTCGCCTGTGTCAAGTTCAAGCCGGTGCCCCCAGCTTTCAACGACAGGATGAAAATCGGGAATTCCCCGTTTTGGAACGCCTCAACCAATGCATCACGCTGTCCCTTCGGCATACTGCCCGTCAAGAACGGCACGTCGATTCCATGTAATTCAGACAAGCACTGACGGATCATCTGCCCCATGCCAATATACTGCGTGAAGATTAAGCATTGCTCCCCGTTCGCCGCAATCTCCGCTGCCATCGAAACGATCCGTGCCATTTTATTGGAACGCTTCGTCAACTCGGCAGCAGGGGCTGGCGGTTCTTTTAGGAATAATGCTGGATGGTTACATAACTGCTTCAAACGACTGAGCATTTTCAAGATCAAGCCTTTGCGCTCAAATCCTGTCAGTGTTTCGAGTTTGAACTTCGTCTCCGATACAAAACTCTCATACAATGCGGCTTGCTCAGTAGTTAGCGGTACATATTCATTTTGCTCGAGCTTCTCTGGCAAGTTCAAGCGCAACTCCGGATCATTCTTCGTCCGGCGCATCATGAACGGCTGGATTCGCGCACGCAATTTCCGTTTCTCCGCTTCGAGATCATCTCGCTCGATCGGTACGATGAACTCTTCGTTGAATTTACGGAAACTGCCGAAATAGCCTTTATGAATGAAATCAAAAATAGCCCATAACTCCGATAAACGGTTCTCGATCGGCGTACCCGTCAAGGCGATATGATGTCCACCGCGCAACTTGCGAATGGCCCGTGACTGCTTCGTCTGCAAGTTCTTGATATTTTGCGCTTCATCAATCGTCACATTCGCGAACTCGTACATCGACAGCATCTCAGTATCTTGTGTGGCGGTACCGTATGTCGT
>NZ_JARIEA010000085.1 GCF_029267015.1 Sporosarcina ureae
ATGAAATTCGATTGGTCGCGACGCATAAAGATGAGGTGGCGATGACGATTCAAACGATGTCGGCTACGTCGCAAGAGACGGCAGCGGCATGTGAGGAAGTTAGCGCGTCTTCGGAAGAGCAGTTACGTGCGATTCAGTCAGTGACAGAGGCGGCGGAGACGTTGACGGAGCTGAGCGAGAAGTTATCAGAGGTTATTGAGCAATTTAAGGTGTAATAGGCAGGAGGATCCGTCACTAGACGGGTCCTTTTTTTAACGTTGAGACGTCATTGGAACGTTGATTTCCGTTTTAGGCGGACGCTTTCCTGCGGGCATGGCTTGAGTCTCCTCGTCCGCTTCGCTACCTGCGGGGTCTCAAGGCTCATGCTATTCCCGCGGGAGTCGCCGCCTAAAACGAAAATCAACTGGGTGTTGTGGTATGAATAAGTAAGTCTTCTTAAGATCAAGTTCAAGTTATACAATAATTATAGTTATAAACCTAGTCTACTTTCCCTTCCACATAAGTCAATCACACGTTTTCAAAGAAACACAAAGTTGATTGGAGAGGAAGGCGGCGACTCGGGAAGGATCAGCCCGATCAGGTGAGACAACCAAAGGGAGCTTGCGAGCTGGTTGGCTCACCGCGGGCCCTTCCGAACGCGTCCGCCTGGATCGGAAATCAACGGCTCCAAATATGCCACAACTTTTCACTTTCACTTCTAAAAAATACATTCCTTCTACCAAAACCATCTAAGCAAACTACTTACTTTCCCTAGCGCAAAAGCATGTCTTTTCCCTAAGCAAAACGACGAAATGCCGATTCGTATTCCTGTGCCTAACTTTCTATTATGTAGATACCCAGGGAATACAAAGTGTCGTGCACGACCTGAAGAGGTCGCTTTATGGAGAACCAGAGGAATGAAAATTTTGAAGAAGTGATGCAACAGTACGAACCAATGATTTCAGCCGTTATACGAAAACTAAATATCTACCGTGACTATGACAGCTTCCGCCAAACCGGACGCTTTGCTCTGTTCCAGGCATGGTCACGCTTTGACGCAACCAAAGGAAACTTTACCCCCTTCGCCTACCGCTCCATCTATGGCGCGATGTTAGACGACTTGAAAAAGGAAAACCGATTCAGCGAAGTCAACACATCAGTAGAAACCGAGACACTCGAACACCTAGCGCAATGCGACTTTGCCGAAGACCCGAACAGCCAACTACACGAAGCCATCACTGCGCTCACAAAAGAAGAACGTGGGCTACTAATCAAACTATACGTAGAAAACAAAACCCAAGCCGAATGCGCCACCCACTTCGGCCTCTCCGTCCCAGGAATCAAAAAACGAAGGGAGCGTATACTGAAACGACTAAAAAAACATCTGACTAGAAGTTAAATAAAAATAAGCAAGAGCAGTCCCAACAGGATAGCTCTTGCTTTTATATTTTCAGCTCTTGATCTTAGGTCTTATAAATCCCTACAAAATAAAAGTTGAAAGACAACACTAGTTGAACGTAAGTGGAAGGCGGCGACTCCCGATGGATCAGCCCGACAGGTGAGACAACCAAAAGGAGCTTGCGACTTGGTTGGCTCACCGCGGGCCCATGGGAAAGCGTCCGCCTGGAACGTCGTTCAACGGCTTCTTACCCCTTCCACTTCTCAAACCCACGACGCTGCGCAAAACGCGCACAAGACGAACACACCTTAATCTTCTTATCATTCGGCAAATAATACCCCTGATAAACAGAAGTCCGCTTCTTGCAATATTCACACTTCGGCTTCAAAAAATCAAACAACATATCGTTCCCCTCCTGACCACTCATAAACAACCTCACGAAACCATTCATAATTACCTTGAGTATACCACCCCACCAAGAAAAACAGTAAACATTTCAATAAATTCGCACATAGAAAAAGCGTTCCTCCGAAGAGGAACGCTATGTATCACACTATTTACTCATCCGTAATCTCATAATTCCCACGCTGATGTTTCTTACGAATCAAGAACGTCTTATGCCCTTTCTTCACATCGAACGCCATTTGCGTGAACCTTGCTACCAAACCATTTTTCAACATACACGTCCGCTGATACCTGCTCTGAAACGACGAATAACTACAGTTCACCGTAAACACATTGCCATCGCGGAATATCACTTTCGTGTGGGTTTTGTCGATCGGCAAGAACGTCAAGACATGTGATAGCGAAAACCATACACAATCATTACTTGACGGGGAATGACTCGGAAACCAATACATATCCAAACTCTCACTGACCATCACAGGCGTCATATGGATTCTCCCCATCAATGCTTTGCCGCCTTCAATGCCGCCACGCAAACTTGTCCCAAAATACTGCATACTCAAGTCCACTACTGACGTCGGACTAGAATCTACTAAAATAAAATCACTGTCTTTCAGCAACACCGCACATAACTTTCCCTCATCATTATAATACGGGTAAACCAGACTCGTGCCGGGTGTAATTATTGACTTTGTTTCCTCATCCATTTCCCATTATCCCCCTCTTTTATATAAATACCTTTCGATTAGTGGAATTAAGGGGTATACTAACACTAGGTTGGTATAACACCAGCTGTTGATCCTCGAGTGTGTCTGGCATGACATAAGCACTCGGGGGTTTTCTGTTTCCACTAGGTGACACACTATTTTTCACCTCCTTTCAGACAAATACGAGTACGCACAAAAAACAGGCCAATAAATAGTGCTTCAGTTATTGACCTGCATTCATTCATTTTTTCATGAAGGTAAGCGTTTACATGGGCTATTGAATACAAAGTACCTGTCTTATCGACTAGTATATAGTACTACAACGTTTCCGTCTACTATGGTTTTCCATTATTCTGATTTTATTGTAGATAATTAGGAAACATTGTAGAACACATTCGTTTTATGTAAATTTTTAGGACTTCATTAACATAACCAATATTCAAATAAAACTTACGGACAAGAAGGTGGATCACTATGGATCGCTTAATAACGAATCTTCCGGAATATGTATTGAATCAAATATTAGAGAATGCGTTTCAATGGTTCGTCGTGGTGGACCAAGATGCACGGATTCTATATATGAACCAAGATTATTGCAAGTTTCTTCATATCGAACAGAAAGATACGATCGGTCGCCCTGTAAATGAAGTGATCGAAAATACCCGTATGCACGAAGTGGTGAAGACTGGAGAAGAGCATATTGCATCCCCTCATTACATCAAAGGGACGTATATGCTGGCAAATCGTATTCCCATTCGAGTAGACAATAAAGTGGTCGGTGCATTCGGAAGCGTCGTATTCCGTGACCTCCATGACTGGCATCATCTAAGTTCACATGTCAAACAAACGTTGGAGAAAATCAATATGGGTGCTCCGGCTATGGAAGAAAGCACGTATCAAATGACCGATATCAAGGGGTCTTCTGCCGCTATTCTGTCCATTAAAGATACGATTCATATGATTGCTCCGAGTGACCTGCCCGTTTTAATTCAAGGCGAAAGCGGAACAGGCAAAACATTATTCGCGCACAGCATCCATCAATTATCCAACCGATCCGATCATCCATTGATTACGGTAAACTGTGCCGCCATCCCCCCCAATCTATTGGAAACCGAACTATTTGGCAAAGGAGATCGTAGCGGACGAAAAGGACGTATTCAACTAGCGGACAAAGGGACATTGTTTTTAGATGATATCGGCAGTCTCCCCTTGCCTGTTCAAGTGAAGTTGCTTCGCTTATTGAATGACGGGGTCGTGGAATCACCGAACTCTCATCAAGTGGAATCGGTCAATGTACGAGTGATCGCTTCAAGTAGCCAGCCGTTAACGGAGCTCATCGAAGCCAATCAATTCCGCACCGATCTGTACTATCGCATACAAGCCATTACATTGAACGTACCGCCACTACGAGAGCGCATGGAAGACTTTGCGGAAATCATTAGCTTCATATTCCATAAGACGATCGGTCAAACCGGCAAAAGAAGTATGGAGTTTTCGAAAGAGACCCTTACGTATTTGAACACGTACCATTGGCCAGGCAATATACGAGAATTGCAAAACGTTATTCAAGCTGCCGTTTATTTAACGAGCGGGGACGTGATTACACCCGACGCCTTGCCACCACAAGTCAAACAACGGAAGGTTCAGTACGCCCCTAGTTCACGGACACTTGCTGAATCACTCGAAGAAGTCGAGCGAACGATTCTACTCGATACGTTAGCTCAATTTCCAAATAAAAAAGAAGCCGCTCTTATACTCGGAATCAGCAAAACCACATTTTACGAGAAATTAAAAAAATATGATATTTGAACTACTTTCCGGTTTTCCGGAAAGAATTCCTGAATTCCGAACTTAAACCTTATCATTCTATTAGATATATTCCGTTATTCCGGAATTTTTATGTACAAAGAACATGTAAACCGCGTATTTAAGCGGTTTGCATGTTCTTTTATTATCTGCTTTAATAAATGAAAGCGCTTTATCTGTAACATTTTAGACAAATATTCACAGGTACGTTACAAAAATATTCTATTATATGGAGGTAGACGGATGGGTATATTAGGGATGATTGGACTTATTGGAGGTTTGGCTTTACTCATTGTCTTGACGATGAGAGGAGTCAATATATTAATCGCAGGACCGATTTCGGCATTATTTGTAGCGTTAATGAGCGGCATGACGTTATTTCCTCAATTAGCAGGTGAAGGCGAGGACAACTTCGTCACGAGTTATATGACGGGATTCACGAGTTTCATCATGTCTTGGTACTTGATGTTCCTACTCGGTGCGATCTTCGGTAAAGTAATGGAAGACAGCGGCGCAGCAGATGCTGTGGCGAAATGGTTCGTTGAAAAGCTCGGTATGAAGTTCGCAGTGCTTGCGATTGTCATGGCGTGTGCGATTCTCACGTATGGCGGAGTGAGCTTGTTCGTAGTAGCGTTCTCCGTGTATCCGATGGCTATTTCATTATTCAAGCAAGCGGATCTACCGAGACGTTTCATTCCAGCGACACTCGGACTTGGATCGGTGACGTTTACGATGACGTCCGCGGGGTCCCCAGAGATTCAGAACTGGATTCCGATCGAGTTCTTAGGAACGAATGCATACGCTGGATGGGAAGTCAGTCTCGTCGTTGCATTATTCATGGCACTGTTCGGTTACTGGTGGCTGAAACGAATCATCACGAAGGCAGTCAATAAAGGCGAACGTTTCGTGGATCGTTCATCCGATCCTACATTTGATACGACGCGTTCATTGCCAAATCCATTTCTTTCCATGGTTCCACTCGCTATTGTATTAATCATTTCATTCATATTCCATGATAAACTAGCACAATCCGCTTTGATCCTAGCATTACTAGGCGGAATCATCTCTACGTACTTCGTAGGTAGAAAATATTCACAGAACTACGGAGCAGCCATTTCAGCGGGTACACTTGGCGCAATGGTCGCAATCGGAAACACGGCAGCAGTCGTTGGATTCGGTGGCGTAGCGAAAGCAGTCCCTGCATTCCAGGACGCAGTAGCTATCATGACGAATATCCCGGGATCACCTTTAATCGGTGCAGCAATTGCCGTATCCGTGATCGCAGGTATGACAGGTTCCGCTTCAGGCGGTCAGGCTATCGCTCTCCCACTACTCGCACCCCATTATATGGATATGGGCGTCGATCCGGAAGCACTTCACCGCGTGGTTGCGATTTCATCCGGTGCTCTTGATTCATTGCCACATAACGGCTATGTCGTCACGACGATCCAGTCTATTGCGGGCGAAACACATCGTGCGGCGTATGGTGCCATGGCAGCGGTCACCGTCATTGTGCCGGTCATCGGTGTCATCATCGCGATTGTCTTATTCTCACTAGGTTTCGGTATTTAATCGTTCAAGGAGGAAATTAATATGGTAAAAGACAAAGTATTGCTCATCACAGGCGCAGCGCAAGGTATAGGATTCGAAATATCAAAAGCCTTCTCAGAAGCGGGCGCAATCGTTGTATTGACAGATTTGAATGAAGAAAAAGTAAAAGATGCAGCTGTCACGTTAGGTGGCAGCGCGATCGGGTTAAAATGTGACGTAACGAAT
Source organism: Sporosarcina ureae (assembly GCF_029267015.1). Lineage (GTDB taxonomy): Bacteria > Bacillota > Bacilli > Bacillales_A > Planococcaceae > Sporosarcina > Sporosarcina ureae_D. The sequence goes on from NZ_JARIEA010000085.1 coordinate 6,073, forward strand.
GAGGAAGATATCCAGTCCGTGATTGATGAAGCGATTTCTCAGTTTGGTAGAATCGATATTCTCATTAACAACGCAGGACTGCAGCATGTCTCGAATCTAGAAGATTTCCCGACAGCAAAGTTCGAGTTGATGGTGAAAGTGATGCTCACAGCTCCGTTCGTCGCAACGAAGCTTGTATTACCGCATATGAAGAAACAGCAATTCGGCCGGATTTTGAATATGGCATCGATCAACGGGTTGGTTGGTTTTGCGGGTAAGGCTGCGTATAATTCTTCTAAGCATGGTGTGATTGGTTTGACGAAAGTCGCTGCGCTGGAGACGGCAGCTGACGGCATTACAGTGAACGCGATCTGTCCTGGTTATGTGGACACTCCGCTTGTGCGCAATCAGTTTGAGGACTTAGCTGAAGTTCGTGGTGTGCCGTTGGAGTCTGTTTTGGAGGATGTTATTTATCCTTTGGTGCCGCAGAAGCGTTTGCTGGATGTGAAGGAAGTGGCGGATTTAGCGTTGTATCTTTCGGGTGAGAGCGCTAAAGGGATTACTGGGCAGGCTGTTGTGCTGGATGGTGGGTATACGGTTCAGTAAATGGTGTAATACAAGAGCTAGTGACTACATGAAAACCGTTGATTTCCGTTTCAGGCGGACGCTTTCCCATGGGCTCGGCTTAAGCCAAGCGAACAGCGAAGGGTTCGCTTTGCCGTATTTCTGTGTACTTTACAGAAATTAAGGCACCTGTCCAGGGTCTTAAGCTCTCGCTGATCCATCGGGAGTCGCCACCTGAAGCGGAAATCAACTGAGTGTCTCTTCACTACTTTAGTTCAATTAATAAATTCAGAAAAAAGTTCTCAAACCGACTACTTGTCGAGTTGAGAACTTTTTATTGTCTTAAACCATATTACAGAATACTTAACTCTGAATCTTTCTTGTCACTAATAAACATACATCCAGGAGAATGTGTGATCATGATAGACGGTTTACTCTCCATTGCTACGGCTTGTGGTGTAACTCCACACGCCCAGAATACGGGGATTTCATCTTCGTTGATTGTGACTGCGTCGCCGAAGTCGGGAGCAGTAATATCATCAATTCCGATTAGGCTTGGATCCCCCAAATGAATCGGTGCGCCGTGTACGTCAGGGAAACGAGTGGTGATTTGAATGGCCCGTATCGCGTCTTGTGCTTTCATTGGGCGCATGCTGACGACGGTGGGTCCTTTGAAAATGCCTGCTGGTGTGCAGGTGATGTTCGTTTTGTACATCGGCACGTTGCGATTTTCTTCGATGTGACGAATGGGAATACCGCTTGCTAGTAGCGGGGATTCGAATGTAAAGCTACACCCTAGGAAAAAGCCTACCATGTCGTCTTCCCAGTAATCGGTGATGTCATGTACTTCTTCAGTCAATACCCCATCTTTATAAATCCGGTAACTTGGTAGTTCACTGCGAATATCTGCGTCTTTCGCGAGTTTACTCGGACGGAATGAACCGGGCCCTGTTACGTCGAGTATCGGACAAGACTTCTGATTTCGCTGGCAGAACAACAGGAAATCGAGTGCATGTTCTTGTTTCAATATGACCAGATTTGCCTGTGTGAATCCTTTCGCCATACCTGACGTCTGACCTGTGATTTGCTGTTCGCCAATGAGTGTCCGAATTTCTTGTGGCTTCATAGAGCTATAGTCTTTCATTACATGACCTCCTCAAAATTCAGTCAAACAGCAATGGAATCTGTTCGATTAACGTCATCACACTTAATACACCCATCACGACAACAACGATCGCACCGCCAATTGTGAGCCATAGCGGATGCTTGTATTCACCGACAATATTCTTCTTATATGCTGCAACGAGCAAAGTTCCTAGTGCGAGTGGCAAGATCAACGCATTCAGTGCCCCTACTAATAAAAGAATCGTGACGGGCTTTCCTACGAATGCGAATGTCGAAGTCGATACAACGATGAATAAAATAATAATCCAGTTGTGATATTTTTCAATGAGTGGGTGGAATGATCGGATGAATGAAACCGATGTATACGCTGCACCAACAACGGACGTAATCGCCGCCACCCACATGATGACACCGAATAATCTCAATCCAAGTTCCCCTGCGCCAAGCTGGAAGACAGATGCTGGTGGATTGTCTGGATCAATTTGCAATCCTTGCGAAACGATACCGAGTACTGCTAGGAATAATGCCACTCGGATGATTCCCGTAACGACAATACCTGTAACGGAACTTCTCGTGACTAGTGGAACGGAATCAATTCCTTTGATCCCCGCGTCGAGTAAACGGTGTCCACCTGCGAACGTGATGTACCCACCGACTGTACCGCCGACTAATGTAACGATGGCGAAGAAGCTGATTTCAGAAGGGTTAAACGTTCTGATGATTGCCTCTCCGATTGGTGGAGAGGTTTTAAACGCGACGAAGACAACTAAAATAATCATCAACACACCAGCAACGGCAACAACTTTGTCCATTACTTTACCTGCTTCTTTTACCATGAATATAAGAATCGCAAAGACCGCACTGATGACCGCGCCCATAATCGGATCGATTCCAACCATCGCGTTCAGTCCGAGTCCTGCACCGGCAACGTTCCCGATATTGAATGCAAGACCGCCTGCCACGATGAGGAATGCCAATACGAAACCTAGACCTGGCAACACTTTATTGGCAATTTCCTGTCCACGTAGGCCAGATACTGCGATCACTCGCCAAATATTCATTTGGGCAAAGACATCTAGAATTAATGAAATTAAAATAACGAAACCGAAACTGGCTGCGAGTTGCTCAGTAAATACAGTGGTCTGTGTTAAAAAGCCGGGTCCAACAGACGAAGTCGCCATCAGGAAGGCAGCGCCAAGCAAGACGCCACGGGTTACTTTTTTCTGTTCCAGCTCATGAGCAAGTCCTAACTTCTCATTTTTCATACAGAATCCTCCCGATCAGCAATAGCCGTCACAGTAATCTCTTCACCGTTCAGCCGGTCTGTAATATATTTTGCGAACTCGACTGCATGCGCTCCATCTCCATGAATACAGATCGTGTCTGCGCGTAGAGCAACATCCGTCCCTTGTTGAGAACGGACTTTTCCTTCTTTCACCATTCGGATCACTTGCTCAGCAGACTTTTCTTGATCGGTAATCATTGCATCGTCTTGCGAACGAGACGTCAACATACCATTTGATTGATACGTACGATCAGCAAAGACTTCATGTGCCGTCACGAGTCCAATCGCTTCCCCCGCTTTTGATAACTCACTATCTGCAAGCGCAAATAGCACAAGTGACGGAGAAACGTCATAGACAGCTTTTGCGATAGCTTCTGCGATTCCTTGATCCCTCGATGCCATCTGATAAAGCGCGCCATGCGGCTTCACATGCTGCATCGGCTCTTGATGTACAGCGAGGAAGGCTTGCAGTGCGCCAATTTGATAAACCACCATGTCATACGCTTCTTGAGGAGTAATATCCATATCTCTACGCCCGAATCCTACTAAATCAGGTAATCCTGGATGCGCTCCGATTCGTACTCCGTTATCGATCGCAAGCTGTACCGTCTCCCGCATCACGGAAGGATCTCCCGCGTGGAATCCGCATGCTATATTGGCAGAGGTTACATATTTCAATATCTCTTTTTGTTCCCCTAATGTATAGCGACCAAAGCTTTCTCCTAAATCACTATTCAAATCTACTTTTGCCATGTCTATGACCTCCTTTGTTTTTTAACAACTGATGATCCCTTAAATATGTAGCGAACTGCACAAATCACTAACAGGAAGTAAGCGTTTGCAAACTACCTAGTTCCGAAATTCGAAACCAAGGTTTTGAACTTGAAACTTAGTCTATCATAAAATTCTTTTGTTGAATAGTCCATTGTCGAAATATGGTGAGTATTTTTATTAACTGAATAATAAGCTTGTATTTTCTGTTTAGAAATCTATAATAGAACTACGATTCGTTTTATAGAATAGCGGTTTCGAATTTCGGAATTTGAAGGAGATGTTACGATGAGTGATCAGAAATCTCTCGATATAAAAGTACTTGGCGATTCTGCCATCATTATAAAACTAGGCGAAGGCATTCATCCTTCCATCCACCAGCAAGTAAAAAATTTGTCTTATCTTTTAGACGAATATCCATTTGACGGATTCATCGAGTCGGTTCCCGCCTATAACAGTTTGGCGGTCTACTACTCACCGTATCTGGTCTATCAATCAAAGAACGGATTTCAGATTGACGGCACACCAATTGTAAAAGTGACCGATTATATTCAAACTTTAGCTGCCCAAATATCTGAACTTCCTGTTACGGAAGGAAGGTTAGTAGAAATTCCTGTTCTCTATGGTGGGAAATTCGGTCCCGATCTGCAGATTGTGGCGGAGACCCATGGCATGTCTATTGAAGAAGTCATTGAAATTCATACGACACCTGAATACCTCGTCTACATGATTGGCTTCGCACCAGGGTTTCCGTTTCTCGGCGGCCTAGATGAACGCATTGCGACTCCAAGAAAATTAACGCCACGGACATCGATTCCTCCTGGCTCTGTTGGAATTGCAGGCAAACAAACCGGTGTCTATCCACTTGAAACACCAGGCGGCTGGCAAATTATCGGACGCACACCAACGGATCTATTCGTTCCTGATATGTCTCCCCCGTCTTTATTGCAGTCGGGTGATAAAATTAAGTTTTGTCCAATGACACAAGAACAGTACGATGAGCAAAAGAAGGTGACGACATGTCAGTAAACGTATTGAATGCTGGACTCTTAACGACCGTACAAGATATCGGTCGCACTGGTTCACAAAAATTCGGTGTTCTTGTAAGCGGTGCCATGGATATCTATTCGATGCGCATTGCGAACTTGCTTGTAGGTAACGCAGAACGTGAAGGGGTTTTGGAAATTACGTTATTCGGAACGAAGTTGCAGTTTGAGGAAGATACGTTGATTGCGATTACGGGCGGAGATCTTCAAACGACGATTGACGGCATACCGGTGGCGAATTGGCGGCCGGTTATCGTCAAAAAAGGTGCTATTCTTAAGTTTGGCTTTGCGATTGAAGGTTGTCGCGCGTATTTGGCTATTGCCTGTGGGCTTGATATACCGGTAGTGATGGAGAGTAAAAGTACGTATATGGTGGCGGGAATAGGCGGATTCAAAGGAAGAGCCTTGCAACAAAACGACGAGCTTTCATTCGGTCAGTTAACGAAATCAAACAAGAAAGTCTTTGCTTTGATCGAACAAGACGGCACACCAGACTGGACCGTGCCTCACCATCCGTTAATCAGTCTGGCATCGACACAAACGATTCGAATCATCGAAGGCACTGAATATAAGCACTTTGACGATGCGAGTAAACAACGACTTGTACGCGAACCGTATGTCGTCACACCGCAATCCAACCGAATGGGCTTGCGACTCGAAGGACAGGCACTTTCGTTAACGGAGAAAATTGAAATGCTATCAGAAGGTGTAACGTTTGGTACGATTCAACTCCCTCCTAACGGCAAGCCCATTATTTTAATGGCGGATAGACAAACGGCTGGCGGCTATCCGAAAATCGGACAAGTTATCACGGCTGACTTAGGTAGCTTGTCGCAAGTGAAACCGAATGCGAAACTATATTTCAAGCTCATTACAC
>NZ_JARIEA010000021.1 GCF_029267015.1 Sporosarcina ureae
GAAAAGTCAACCTACTCAAAGAAAAATAAAATTTCGAAAAACTGTTGACTGAATGATCATTCATTATTACACTATACATAGAATATAATTGAAAGCGGTTTCTCATTAGGGGTTTTACAGAGAAGCAAAGGAAGGGGAGAAAGAGATGAACACACTACTCATCGCAAACTGGATATTATTTGTAGCAGTCGTCGTATACGGCTTCGGTCTATTCCTATATCTATTAAAAACCCGATACGAATTCATTCGACTGGGGAGAAAAGAAGAATTCGACAACGACATCAAAGCGCGTTTGAAAAAAATCTGGGTCTATGTATTTGGACAAAAGAAACTATTGAAAGATAAAAAGAGTGGAGCTATTCATGTCATGTTCTTCTATGGCTTCCTACTCGTACAATTTGGCGCCATCGACCTGATCTGGAAAGGATTAAAGCCCGGATCACATCTGCCACTAGGCCCGTTGTATCCAGCATTTACATTCTTCCAAGAGATTGTCGTATTCGTCATCCTAGTAGCGGTTGTATGGGCATTCTACCGTCGTTACATGGAAAAGCTCGTTCGTCTAAAACGTGGTTGGAAATCAGGTCTAGTTCTTATTTTCATCGGACTACTGATGCTATCCACACTAGTCGCAAACGGCGCGAACATGATTTGGCACAATGAAGGCACGACATGGACAGAGCCAATGGCGTCAATCATCGCAACGGTGTTCAGCGGAGTACCTACAGGCGTAGCCGTCACGATATTCTTTATTGGTTGGTGGGTACACTTACTGACATTGCTAACGTTCTTAGTGTATGTGCCACAATCCAAGCACGCGCACTTGATCGCAGGTCCAGCAAACGTGTATTTCCATCGCTTGGATCACGCAGGTCGTTTGAAGCCTATCGATTTTGAAGCGTTGGAAGAAATTGAAGACGAAGAGGACATGCCACCACTAGGTGTTGGTAAGATCACCGACTTCACGCAAGCGCAAATGATCGACTTCTATGCATGTGTAGAATGTGGACGCTGTACGAATATGTGTCCGGCAACAGGTACAGGTAAAATGCTGTCACCGATGGACTTGATCACGAAACTTCGTGACCACCTGACAAACACAGGAGCTATCATGACGAAGCAACAGCCGTGGGTACCTCAACTCATGTTTAAAAACTCACAAGGAAATCAATTGGCACTCGCTGCTACGGCAGAAGGAATGACAATGGACGAACTATACAATCCTTCATTGATCGGCGATGTCATCACAGAAGAAGAGATTTGGGCATGTACAACGTGCCGTAACTGTGAAGACCAGTGTCCGGTTATGAATGAACACGTAGATAAAATTATCGACCTTCGCCGTTATCTTGTTATGACGGAAGGGAAGATGAACCCGGATGCACAGCGCGCGATGACAAACATCGAACGCCAAGGTAATCCATGGGGCCTTAACCGAAAAGAGAAAGAAAACTGGAGAGATGCACGTCCAGACTTGCACATCCCAACAGTGAAAGAGGCGAAAAAAGCTGGAGAAGACTTTGAATACTTACTATGGGTAGGTTCCATGGGAGCATTTGATAACCGTTCACAAAAAATCGCTCTATCGTTCGCACATTTATTGAATGAAGCAGGGGTAAGCTTCGCGATTCTTGGAAACAAAGAGAAGAACTCTGGAGACACACCACGTCGTCTCGGAAATGAATTCTTATTCCAAGAGCTTGCTACAGCCAATATCGCAGAATTCGAAAAAGCGAACGTCTCAAAAATTGTTACAATTGATCCGCACGCATACAATATTTTCAAAAATGAATACCCTGACTTCGGTCTGCAAGTCATCGTGAAACACCATACCGAGTTGCTTCATGAACTAGTGATGGCAGGCAAACTAGTACCGAAACATGCAATCGATGAAGTGATCACATTCCACGATTCTTGTTACTTAGGACGCTACAACGATGTCTATGATCAGCCGAGAGAAATACTTAAAGCGATTCCAGGCGTCACGCTCATTGAAATGGAACGTAACCGTGAAGACGGTATGTGTTGTGGAGCTGGTGGCGGAATGATGTGGATGGAAGAAGATACAGGGCAGCGCGTTAACGTTGCGCGTACTGAACAAGCGCTTGAAGTCAGCCCAGGAATTATCTCCTCTGGATGTCCGTATTGCTTGACGATGCTATCCGACGGAACGAAAGCAGTAGAAGTCGAAGATCAAGTCGGCACATACGATATCGCCGAACTATTAGAACGCTCTATTTTTGGAGAACACGAAACAGTGACCGAACCTGAAGTAGAAGAACCTGTAGTAGAGGAAGAAGTAGTTGTACAAGAAGAAGTGCTTGCAGAGCCTGAATTGGCTGTAACGGTTGAAACAGAGGATGAAGCACCGAAAAACGACGATGGAAAACAAGATTGAAATTATTGCGAATACCGTGTAAATACCGTACAATTAAGAGTATCTAAAACGCTAACATGCAAGTGAATAGATAAATGAGAGGGTCTTCGTGCCCTCTTCTTTATTAGACAAATATCGAGCGAGCGTTCAGTCAGTACACAAAATAGGGGGAATTTGAAAATGAGAACAGTAATCTTACAAGGTGCTAGAACACCATTTGGAAAACTAAGCGGTGCATTGCAGTCCCAAACAGCAAGTGATCTTGGTGGTATCGCTATAAAGGAAGCGCTTTCACGCGCTGGAGTACAAGGCGATCAAGTAGACGAGGTCATCATGGGAACTGTATTGCAAGCAGGTCAAGGTCAAATCCCTTCCCGTCAAGCAGCTGTCAAAGGCGGTATTCCATACGGCGTTAAAACAGAAACCATTAACAAAGTATGTGCTTCAGGCATGCGCAGTATCACACTTGGTGATCAGCTCATCCGTCTTGGCGATGAGACGACAATCGTCGCAGGCGGTATGGAATCTATGACCAATGCACCGTATTATGCAAATGTCCGTTCAGGTTTGAAAATGGGCGATAGCACATTGGTAGATGGCATGATCTATGATGGACTGACATGTTCATTCTCCGAAGGCAATGTCCACATGGGCACATACGGAAACAGCACAGCAAACGACTTCTCTGTGAGCCGTGAAACGCAGGATAAATGGTCGCTACGCAGCCATGAACGTGCGCTTGCAGCAATCGATAATGGATTATTCGCAGAAGAAATCGTTGGAGTCAGCATTCCACAACGTAAAGGCGATCCGATCGTTGTAACGGAAGACGAAGGTCCACGTAGAGGTAGCTCGCTTGAAGCGCTAGCTAAATTGCGTCCGGCTTTCGGTAAGGAAGGCAGTGTCACAGCAGGAAACGCACCAGGCATCAATGACGGAGCGTGTGCGGTTGTCTTGATGAATGAAGAAGAAGCGAAAAAGCAAGGCAAAGAACCACTTGCGGTCATCCTCGAGCACGCAGAAGTCGCGATCGAACCTGAACGTTTCCCTGAAACACCAGGTCACGTCATCAAGGCATTACTTGAGAAAACAGGTAAAACTGCAGACGAAATCGATCTATACGAAATCAATGAAGCATTCGCAGTTGTTGCGCTTGCTAGCTCACAAATTGCTGGGCTCGATGAAGAAAAAGTTAACGTCAATGGTGGAGCAGTCGCACTAGGACACCCAATTGGTGCAAGTGGAGCGCGTGTTGTGCTTACACTAGCGAATGAATTAAAACGTCGTGGTGGCGGGATCGGTATCGCTGCAATCTGTTCAGGTGGCGGCCAAGGCGATGCCATCATGATCGAAGTACCTAAAACTAACTGATTGGGGGATTCCAAATGACAATTGAACATGTATTCGTAATCGGTGCAGGACAAATGGGTGGAGGAATCGCCCAGGTCTGTGCACAAGCAGGCTATCAAGTGACTCTTCATGATCTAAGTGAAGAAGCGTATGATCGTGGTTTTAAGGTCATCACGAAGAACTTAGAACGCAATGTGGAAAAAGGTCGTATGACAGAAGAAGAAAAAGAAACAGTTCTAGGCCGTTTCACGAAATCGACGGATATGCAAAATGCCAAAAATGCCGACATCGTCATCGAAGCGGCAGTTGAAAATATGGCGATTAAATCAAAGATCTTTGCAGAACTGGATGAAATTACGCCGGAGCATACAATCCTTGCAACGAATACATCTTCGTTGCCGATCACGGAAATTGGTGCAGCAACTAAACGCCCAGGTAAAGTAATCGGCATGCACTTCATGAATCCGGTACCGGTCATGAAGCTCGTAGAAGTCATCCGAGGACTCGCAACAGATGATGATGTCTATCAAGCGGTCGAAGACATGACGAAAAAGCTCAATAAAACACCAGTAGAAGTGAATGACGCACCTGGATTTGTTGCAAACCGTGTGCTGATGCCAATGATTAACGAGGCGATCTTTACATTATATGAAGGCGTCGCAACGAAAGAAGCGATTGACGATGTCATGAAAATGGGAATGAATCATCCGATGGGACCCCTGCAGCTGGCAGATTTCATAGGACTCGACACATGTCTCTACATTATGGAAACACTGTATGAAGGATTCGGCGATTCAAAATACCGACCATGTCCATTATTGCGTAAATACGTGAAAGCAGGCTGGTACGGTAAGAAAACAGGTCGCGGTTTCTATATCTACGAATAAATTGATTAAGCTGAAAGCAAGAGGTGAGAAGGATGGACTTTACATTAACAGAAGAACAACAAATGATGCGACAAATGGTTCGTGATTTCGCAAAGAATGAGATCGAACCTTGGATTCCTCGGATGGAAGATGGGGAGTTTCCACGTGAACTACTAGAGAAAATGGGCGAGCTTGGATTGATGGGAATTACAGCGCCTGAACAATATGGAGGTTCAGAGATGGACTTCCTGTCATATATCATCGCGATTCACGAACTATCGAAAGTCAGCGCCGTCATGGGCGTCGTGTTATCAGTCCATACTTCTGTCGGAATGAATCCAATCCTCTACTTCGGTACGGAAGAACAAAAGAACCGCTACTTGCCGAAGATGGCATCAGGGGAATACCTTGGTGCATTCTGCCTGACAGAAGCATCTTCTGGGTCAGACGCAGGTTCATTGAAAACAAAAGCGAAGCGAGTCGACGACCATTACGTCATCAACGGCTCTAAAATGTTCATTACAAACGGTGGAGAAGCAGATGTTTACATCGTCTTTGCAAACACTGCTCCTGAAAAAGGAACGTACGGCATCACCGCATTCATCGTCGACCGAGATACCCCGGGATTATCGATTGGCAAAGACGAAAAGAAAATGGGTCTACATGGCTCGCGTACCGTCGCGCTGAGCTTCGACAATATGAAAGTACCTGTTGAAAATAGACTCGGTGAAGAAGAAGGTGGCTTCAAAATTGCCATGGCCAACCTCGACGTAGGCCGAATCGGAATCGCTGCCCAAGCACTAGGCATAGCAGAAGCCTCACTAGAAGCCGCTGTAGATTACGCAAAAGAACGCGAACAATTCGGCAAACCAATCGCCGCCAACCAAGGCATTGGATTCAAACTAGCCGACATGGCAACCGCAACAGAAGCGGCCCGACTACTAGTCTACCGCGCAGCATGGCTACGAACAGAAGGCAAACCATGCGGCAAAGAAGCCTCCATGGCCAAACTATTCGCATCCCAAGCAGCCGTAGACAACTCCATAGAAGCCGTCCAAGTATTCGGCGGCTACGGCTACACCAAAGACTACCCAGTAGAACGCTACTTCCGCGACGCCAAAGTATGCCAAATCTACGAAGGCACAAGCGAAATCCAAAAAGTAGTCATCGCCAAGCACGTTACAAACTAACAAACTGTCAATGCACGGTTTGATCCTCAATTTAGGCGATCAGCGTAATATTTCTTAAAAATATACTAATTTTAATGACATTACATTGCTTGATAGGTTTATACGTAGGGATTGGAGCGGAAGACGGGCGACTCCTGCGGGAATAGCATGAGCCTTGAGACCCCGCAGGTAGCGAAGCGGACGAGGAGGCTCAAGCCATGCCCGCAGGAAAGCGTCCGCCTAAAACGGAAATCAACGTTCCTAAAGCGTCACACTCGCCTTAATGATAACTAAACGACAAAAAGGACCCGTCTAGTGACGGATCCTCCTGCCTAATTACACCTTAAATTGTTCAATAACCTCTGATAACTTCTCGCTCAGCTCCGTCAACGTCTCTGCAGCCTCTGTCACTGACTGAATCGCGCGTAACTGCTCTTCCGAAGACGCGCTAACTTCCTCACATGCCGCTGCCGTCTCTTGCGACGTAGCCGACATCGTTTGAATCGTCATCGCCACCTCATCTTTATGCGTCGCGACCAATCGAATTTCAT
>NZ_JARIEA010000063.1 GCF_029267015.1 Sporosarcina ureae
ATGAATTAAGAGTTTACGATCGCAACGCGAGAATAACCCTACTTTACAACCAAAGTATCTTTGTGTAAGCGCTTATGCACAAGATCAAAAAGGCGTGTTTAATTTCTCACCGCTGATAATCATTGAACCCATCTGTGAAATCCTGATTCCTTTAATTCGTGAAAAAGGATAATTCGTTTATAAAATGAAAATGAATCGGACAGAGTGTGTTTACATGCGTGGATGATCAAAATCAAATCAATTTACTTTTATAAAATAATCATTTTTTGCTGAGTAATTCTCACTGTGTTCATTCGTGAAATGTGATTGATGCTCTCTCGAAGTCACTATATCATACACTGTTAGGGGTTCAATCGATGAAAAAAGGGGAATTCGTTAATTTACTGAAGGCTTCCATTAAAGGAATATCACAGATTATATTTATAGAAAATACAATAAGCGGCCTTCTAATTTTATTGGCTATTACTATCACGTCGTTACCCCTTGGAATCATAGTGTTTTTGTCGGCTGTGATCGGTACACTGGTTGCAAAAGTTGGCGGTGCGGACAGCATGTTGGTTAGCCAAGGATTGATGGGGTATAATTCTGTGCTTACTGGATTAGCGTTACAATCATTTTTGACGGGTCCGAGTGCGTGGATTGTCGCATTGATTGGCGCTGCAGTAGCGGCGGTTTTCACTGCGACGTTGATGCATTTCATTGGCCACATAGATATTCCGGTTTTAACGTTACCATTTATTTTAGTCACTTGGTTTGTCTTGCTTGAATCGTATAAATTCAATAACATTACATTAAGTAATGAATTGGTCCCTCAAAGTTTGGCCAATTGGGAATTGCACATAGCAGGCGATATTAATTTGATTGATGTAATTTTCAATGGAATCGGACAAATATTTTTCATTATTGAAACGATCCCTAGTATTTTACTGTTTATTGCGGTTTTTTGGGCCAGCAGAAAATTGGGCATCTATGCGATCATCGGAAACGCGGTCGCTTTCTTCACGGCACTTGCATTAGGCGGGGAGCATACACAAATCATGCTAGGTTTATATGGTTATAATGCTATTTTAACTATTCTCGCGGTATCTGCTGTGTTTAATACGAAAAAAAATCGCTATGCCCCGATCACCGGCCTGATTGCAGCCTGTATTACAGTGCCGCTGAGTGCAAGTGTTAGCATTGGGTTATTACCGTACGGACTTCCTGCGTTAACGATGCCATTTGTACTGAGCACTTGGTTAATTTTGGGTGCTAGAAAAATCATGCCTAATTTATAATTACTTGATTTGAATTAGCACAAAGCTTTATGCGAGACAAACTAGCCCCGAAGTAGAATAATAGGTAAGTTAGTAAAGACACGCAATAATTATAAACAGGAGGTTTTTATGCTTAAGTGGAATAAGAACATGCTGGTCGTGCTACTAGTACTTATAGTAGCGATCGCAGGATGCAACAAAAAAGAAGAGGTAAAAGAAGCAGATACAGCGAAAGAAAATCGACTTGTATATGCATCAGAAGAAGAATTCGAAGGGTTGAATCCGATTTTGGAGGAAACAAATCTAGACGCTTTGTTATTTCGCGGCTTAATGCGATTTGATGAAAATAATAAAGTCATTACGGATATCGCCGATTCATTCGACATGTCCGAAGATCAACTATTGTATACTTTCACATTAAAAGAAGGCATTACATTCCATGATGGCGAAGAGCTTACAGCGGATGATGTGGTATTCACGATTGAAAGTATTATGGATGATCAAACGGCCTCGTTCTTGAAATCCGATTTTGAAGAAGTGGATTCCATTAAGAAAGTGTCAGACTACGAATTGGAAATCAAGTTAAAACAACCATTCACTCCTTTATTGGATAAATTAACGGTACCTATTCTTCCGGCACATGCATTTGAAGGAGTCGATATGAGAACGGCAGACTTCAATAGCCATCCAATTGGAGCAGGACCGTATATGTTCGATAAATGGGATCGTGGCAACGCGTTAACATTACAAGCGTATAGCGACTTTTTTGGAACGAAGCCTTCCATTGAAAAAGTAATATTTAAGTTTATTCCAGATAGCAACGTACGTGCACTTCAATTAAAGTCGGGCGAGGTGGATGTTGCTCTGCTAGATCCTGTACAAGTAGAAAATCTGGAAAAAGAAAAGGATTTAACGATTTACGATATTAAATCTGCGGATTATCGTGGCGTATTGTTTAATATGAATGTAGATCTTTGGAAAGATGTCAATGTACGTAAGGCGTTCAGTTATGCGACTGATCGCGAACAAATCGTCAAAGGAATCTTAAAAGGACATGGCTCCGTCGCTTATTCACCACTACAGCACCATGAATTCAATAATGATCAAGTGGAAAAGTACACGTACGACGTAGATCAGGCGAAATCATTGCTAGAAGAATCGGGCTGGAAAGTAGAGAAAGATGGTTTCCGTTATAAGAATGGAGAAAAACTAACCTTTACGATTACTACACCTGCCAGTGATTCCGTTCGTGTGAACATGGCGAATTATATTGCGGAAGGATTCACTGAAATCGGTGCAGATGTACAAGTCGCTGCACTTGATTGGAGCGCCATTACGATTGAAGACACGGAAGCGTTCATGGTAGGTTGGGGAAGTCCGTATGACGCAGATCACCACACGCACATCTTATTCCATTCGGATGAATCCAGCGTAATGAGCACTGGGTATAACTATGGTAGTTATTCGAATGAAAAAGTGGATGAACTGCTTGCGAAAGGACGTACAACAACAGATCCAGAAGAACGTAAGCAGATCTATATGCAATTCCAAGAAGAACTTGCGAACGATCCAGCATTTGACTTTATTGCGTATGAAAATGCTGTCTATGGGATCAATAAAGATCTCAGTGGCGTGAAAGAACGAATTTTGGGTCATCACGGATCCGGCTTCCTCTGGAATGTGGAGGAGTGGAAGTGGAATGACCGCTAAGTGGGTAGGGAAGCGCATGGCGATGGGGATAGTTGTCCTCCTCATCGTGAGCTTCCTTTCTTTTTTTATTATGCAAGCCGCTCCAGGTGATCCCGCTGCCGCTTTTTATGGGGGCAATGCACAGACGCTCACAACCGCTGAAAAAGAGCGAATTACCCATGCATTTGCATTGGATCAACCGGTTGCTTATCGGTATGTAGCGTGGCTAAGAGAGACCGTAAAAGGGAATTTTGGTACTTCGTATAAAGAAGGCAGACCAGTTTCTACTATTTTGATGGAAAGACTACCGAATACCTTATTGTTATTTTGTGCAACGATGTTTTTCATTATAGCGGGCTCTATCTGGCTCGGTACAGTAGCGGGGATGAAGGAAGGTTCTATTTGGGATAGAGGACTTTCCATATTTAGTATTGCGACGTCGTCCATCCCTGCTTTTTGGCTGGGGATTTTATTCATCTATTTCTTTTCAGTGAGTGTAGGTATACTTCCTTCTTCTGGTTCGAGTGATGTAAGTGGACATGGTGGGTTGCTCGATACGATTCGTCACTTAATCATGCCTGCAAGTGTATTGATTTTGACGCATGTCGGAATCTATGCGCGTTTCCTCCAGGAAGGCATTAAAAAAGAAAATCGACAGTACTATGTGAAAGTGGCACGCGCAAATGGTGTTAAAGAAGCAATCATTCGTAAGGGAATTATGCGTAATGCCGCAATTCCATATTTAAATTATATTGCCATCACCATCCCGTCGTTCTTCGGCGGTTCCATCATCGTTGAATCACTTTTCGGTTGGTCTGGACTGGGGCAATTGACCGTGAAAGCAGTCGTCACAAAAGATTTTCCACTATTAATGGGAAGCGTTATGATTACGGGCGTCATCGTTGTCATTAGTTTATTTATATTGGATTTAATCATGTACGCTATGGATCCGAAGTTGCGAAAAGGAGGCGTCCGGTAAATGAAGTCACGGAAAGCACTCTGGTTTTGGTACAGCTTACTTGGATTGATCGTCTTTTTGACAGTCTTTTCGAGTGTACTCGCCCCGTTCGGATCCAATGAAATGAATATGGATGAAGTGTATAGTGCCCCGAGTGGTGATCACTGGTTAGGTACGGATCATTTGGGTCGTGATGTGTTTACTCGCTTGCTTGAAGGTGGGAGAGTCACGTTAGCGGTTGCCGGTGGTTCGGTTATTTTATCGTTGATCATCGGAATTGTGTACGGTGGCATTAGTGGCTATTTGGGCGGCGTGATCGATACTGTGATGATGCGCTTGCTAGAAGCATTGATCACGATTCCTTCACTTGTCATTATTTTGGCGTTTCAAGTATTTATGCAAGGCGGCATGTGGAGCATGGCGCTCATCATCGGATTGACAGGCTGGCTTGTTACAGCGAGAATTGTACGTTCAGAATTCATTCGACTAAAAGAAGCGGAGTTTGTGAAAATGGCTAAAATGTTCGGGACGCCTGTATGGAAAATACTGTGGGGCCATTTATTACGCAATAGCGTACCTGCTATTTTCGTTATTACGCTCTTCAACTTTGCAGCAGCTATTTTTACGGAAGTATCGCTCAGTTTTCTAGGTATCGGTATTCCTCCTGCGATTCCATCCTGGGGCAATATGTTATATTACGCACAAAATGATATTTTAATTGGCGCTTGGTGGATCGCATTATTTCCTGGAATTATGATTTTCATGACCATTCTCTCGATTAATTTTATCGGAGAGGCATGGAAAGACCCAGAGCGGAGGCGAGTGAATGATTAGTGTTAGCGATCTATCTATACAAATACATGATAAGCCAATTATAGATCATGTAGAATTTACGATTCCGCGTAGTCAAATCACTTCATTAATCGGTGAGAGTGGTAGTGGGAAGAGTCTGACGGTTTCTGCTATGCTAGGACTGTTGCCAGCGAATGCGAAGGTAAGTGGGGAAGTCTTGTATGACGGTCGAAATTTACTGAGTGAGTCCGATCAGGTGATGGAACGCATACGAAAGAAAGATATTTTCACTATTTTTCAGGACGCAGCAAACAGTTTTAGTCCATCTGTCAAAATGGGAAGTCAACTGTATGCATTTTCTGGTGGACGTGTAGGCGATGCGAAAGATGTATATCATATGAAAATGCATGTAATCCTAGAAAGTTTGGGTCTCTCTTTGGGTATTGTCGAACAATACCCATTCGAATTATCAGGGGGCATGTTACAAAGATGCATGATTGCTTGCGCGTTTTATGTAGAACCTGCGTTACTCATAGCGGACGAGCCTACTTCTGCACTCGATATGGTGCTGCAAAAGGAATTCATCGAATTAGTTACTAGTTTGAATAAAGAACGCGGGACGACTATTCTTCTCATTACACATGACCTCGACATAGTCGCTGAAGCAGCCCATACAATGGCCGTAATGCAGCGAGGACAAGTAGTGGAAACAGGGACAGTAGAAGCTGTTTTTGCGCAACCTGTTCATGCGTATACGAAGCGATTGCTAGCGAGTCGTTTTTAGAGGAGTGGATGATAGATGTTAGAATTAGTGAACGTCTCGAAGAGCTATCGCCATGGAATTGAGACGAAGAAAGCGTTGGACGGTATTCATTTGACTGTGAATACAGGTGAGATTGTAGGACTCGTTGGGGAGAGCGGGAGTGGAAAAAGTACGCTTGCACGCGTCGTAATGCAGCTCGAATCAATGGAATCCGGCACGGTTTTATTTAATGGTCAACCGATTACCCGTAAAAACCGAAAATCATTTTACGAAGCCAGTCAATTAATTTTCCAAAATGCAACGGCTGCGCTGAATCCTTCGTGGACAGTCCGTGAAATATTGCTCGAACCTCTTCGTACGATGAAGGGAGATCGTGAAGAACATATTCGGCACATGCTCACGCGCGTAAAACTATCAGAATCACATTTACAACGTTTCCCATCAGAATTAAGTGGCGGTGAACGCCAACGTGTCAACTTGCTTCGATCACTATTAGTTGAACCAAAGTTACTGATTTGTGATGAAATTGTATCGAACTTGGATCGGTTAATTCAAAAAGAAATCATTGATTTACTTCTGGAACTAAACCGTGAAATGGGAATGACAATATTATTTATCGCGCACGACTTACAAGCCGTTATGTATACGTGTAATCGCGTGTATGTGATGAAAGATGGGGAAATCATAGACGAGAGTACGAAAATAAATGGAGATTTCCACTTTTCACATTCGTATTCCAAACAGTTATTTGACTCCGTGTTAGGCAGTCGGATAAAAGGTCAAATAAACGAATAAACGAAAGCCTCTGACGAATCGGTTGGAGGCTTTTTGTTGATGTTAAACTTGTGTTTCTCTCAAGAATGTACAGTTTAGGGTTTTGGGAGCTATGTGAAACCATATATTGTATACTAGAAAAATAATAGAATGAGAGAGAAATGGAGTGAATAGATGATGTTTTTTAAACGGATGAATAAGCAAGAATCGGCAAACAGTAAGCGCGCTGTTGAAGCAGGTTTTATTATCTATATGCTTCTCACAGCTATTAACTATTTCTGTTATTTATTTACAGAAAAAACGTTTTTCTCTCCAACTTTAATTTTCTGGAGTGGATTGTTCGTATTCTTTGGATATAGTTTATTTATCAGCGGCAAAGAAAAAAGTAAATAAAACAACTTTAGAATACTCCCAATAGAATTGGACTGATTCGATAGTGAAAAAGAGATTTCTGTATGTATTGGTATTGCTTTTAACAATAATTTGTTTTATTTGGTTTCAAAATAACTCCATCACAACTTCCCAAACTGTCATACGCTCAGAGAGTCTTCCTGCCAGTTTTGATCGATTCAAGATTGTTCATTTGTCTGATCTCCACAATAAAAGCTTCGGACATAATCAGCAACGATTAGTGCAGAAAATCAATAAGCTTCAACCTGATATCGTCGTCTTTACCGGCGATCTTATCGACAGTAAAAGAACAGGAGATAAAGCCGGCTTACAGTTAATGAAAGAGCTAACGTCTTCTGTTCCCGTGTATTACGTATCAGGAAACCATGAGTGGTGGTCAGGGAAATTTGAAGCGTTAGAACAATCATTGAAAGCGTCCGGTGTACACGTTTTGCGAAATGAACTTGCGATAGTAGAAAAGAAGAATGAAAAAATTCACGTGGCGGGTATTGACGATCCTGCACATAACAGTGACGGTTTTGCAGAACGAGAAATCGCAAAGAAAGACCTTACTCAATCGTTAGAAGGAATGGAAGAAGATTCTTTCACTATCTTATTGACGCATCGTCCAGAGTTACTGTCACTCTACGCGACGTTTGATTTGGATCTGGTGTTTGCGGGTCATGCGCACGGAGGGCAAGTTAGGCTTCCATTTATAGGTGGAGTTGTAGCGCCAAATCAAGGATTTCTACCAGAATATACGGCTGGAAGACACGAACTGGATCAAACACAAATGATCGTAAGCAGAGGACTTGGAAACAGTATCATCCCGTTACGTGTGTTCAATCGTCCCGAGATTGTGGCTGTTACGTTGGAAGTAGTGAAAGAATAAAGAGTATTAGTAAATAAAAAAGTACCTGTCTACGAACAAAAATGAGTGAGTAAACATTCTTGTAAGTTTCGTATGCAGGTACTTTTTAATCTTGTTCAAACTAATAAGTAACACTATTTACCGAATGAAAGCGTTGCGGTATATGAGTAGTATACATTACTATATACCGCAAATCAGTATAACTATATACAAGTAGATAGTATTACAGTATACTATAATTAAGTAATACAACTTACCGGTAAGTCGTTATACATAGTACTATTTTAAAACTGAAAAATTAATGTGGTTGTACAAATTAATTATGAAGTATCATAGGAGGAAGTTATGGAGAATATTACTGAAATGTTGAAAGGTGTGCTTGAAGGCTGTGTCTTGGAAATCATCAATCGAGGTGAAACATACGGCTACGAAATCACTCAACAGCTGCGAGAACTTGGGTTCACTGATATAGTGGAAGGCACAGTCTACACGATTACTGCGAGACTCGAGAAAAACCATTTAGTGATGATCGAGAAAAAACCATCCGTTATTGGGCCGCCAAGAAAATTTTATACTCTCAATGCAGCAGGAAGAGAACGACTTAAGAATTTTTGGGTTAAGTGGGAATTTGTTTCGGGGAAAATAAATGAACTTAAACATAATGAAGATGTAAACTATGAGTTTTTTTAAAACAATATAAAAGTACCTGTACATAATACTCACGAGAGTTTAGTGTACAGGTACTTTTTAAGTTATGACTTGATTCGCAGCAGTCTTTTTCTGTGTAAATCCACCGAGGAATAGCTTTCCGTGTGGCAGGAACTTTTGAATGATGATGGAAAATACGATGGGAACGAATAAACCGAATGCTGTGAATCCGATAATCCCGTAGGTGAAGTAATCATTTAACAGGATATCCGTAAAGATGTGTAAATACATAATCGTTAACGAGTGTTTTTCGATTTTTTGCAACCAGTTTAACGATAGGTGGGCAGCGGCTTGTTGGAACGCGCCAACTAACACTAAAGTGAATGAAAGCGGAATAACCAAATCTAGAATAAAATGATCGTAACGTAAAAATTTCATGCTCAAATGATAATCAATAATTTGACTATTATCGAGTACGATCGCCGCGACACTGACGAGCACTCCCGCGATCAACCATTTCTTCGTCACGTTCATCCAAAAGCTTTTCATATAATACCCAAGTGAAAAGTACACAACGGCCATTAATGCCACATCGATATTCCAAATCATTGGGATCGTTTGAGACGCAGTAGAAGGTGCTCCTCCAATTACATGCATCGCAAATAAACTTTCGAAGTGTGCAATCGTATAGAAGATCGCCAAAATAATGATTTGCTTTGTTCGATTAAAATATTTAGTCAGCCATAAGAAGAATAAATACGTGAAGAAAAGGGTTGTAACGAACCAGAACACGCCATACGCTCCACGCACAAAACGACCGCCGACCACAAGTGTCCAGATATCATGTACATACCATGATAAATCTAAGTTGCCCGAACCGATCTCTATCCCGTAACGAATAAATGTAATACTTACTAAGAAAAATAAATACGGAACAATCAACTGCATAAATCGTTTGTGAATTGAGGTTTTCATTAAGCCTTTTTCAATTACAGGCTTAAAAAATAAGCCGCTTAAAATAAAGAAGGCTGGCATGTGAAACCAATAGATATATTTAACGAGAGGGAAATCAAGCTCACCTGGAAAATGTCCGATTACGACAAGGATCATTAAAAAACCTTTGGTGATATCTACCCAAGATAAACGTTTATTTTTCATAATCAGGCTCCTCAAGAAAACTAACGCATACCTATATTGTACAACCTATCGATCAGAAAAAATGAAATGTAATCGAAATGACTCAAAAATGTAAGCTGGCTGTAAATACATAGGATTCATTTGGCGATTTATTACGGTTGACTGAATGATGAGAATACTAGATCGTTGTATATAGCGAATCATGATCTTTACGAGATAGGTTTCGTAAAATTAGCTTGTAACTTTTCATTCAACGCCAATATAATGAGAAGTACGTGTTTTAGGTAAGATCTAAAACACGTACTCTAGTATATTTTAGGACGTGATGTAAATTTTCTACGCTATAATTTTATTTATAGTAGCGGGGTTGGCTGAGATTGGCGGAGGCTATTTAATTTGGTTGTGGTTAAGGGAAGGCAGACCTTTTTACTGGGGAATAGGTGGAGGAATTATTCTAGCACTATATGGTGTGGTCGCTACATTTCAACATTTCCCGTCATTCGGGCGAGTTTATGCTGCCTATGGTGGTGTCTTTATCGTCCTATCCGTTATATGGGGATGGGGAGTAGATAAAAAAGTACCGGACTTATATGATTGGATAGGTGCTGGCATATGCGTGATAGGGGTTGCCGTTATATTGTTTGCCCCACGGCATTAAATAGATGCTGTTTTTCATTTTACATAATAAATGAATTGTAAACATGTCTTCACGTAAAATAAAAACGCCTGTGGAACACATTTTCATGAATGGGTTCCACAGACATGTTCTTATTTCTCTTGTTCCATCGCAAGTTCCATAAACATCTGTAATTTCTCTGCTACCTTGCCATAGACCGTATCTTCATCATATTCTCCAAGTTCATTCGGTTGTCCAGCCGCAATACCGGTTAAAATTTCTATTCCTTCTTCGATCGTTCGCACTTTATAAATATGGAATTGTCCTTCACGTACAGATTCAATGATTTCATCGTTTAGCATTAAGTTCTTCACGTTTTGGTGGGGGATGAGTACGCCTTGCTTGCCTGTAAGTCCTCTATTTTTACATACATTGTAAAAGCCTTCTACTTTTTCATTCACGCCACCTATTGGTTGAATTTCACCATTTTGATTGACAGAGCCGGTTACAGCTAATCCTTGATCGATTGGAATTTCTGCTAGACTAGACAAAATTGCATAAAGCTCTGTACTTGAAGCGCTATCTCCATCTACGCCGCCATAAGACTGCTCAAATGCGATATGTGCAGTCAATACTAAAGGATACTTTTGTGCAAACTTTTGTCCTAAATAACCACCTAATATATAGACACCTTTGTTATGCGTATTGCCACTCAACTGGCTTTCTCTTTCAATATTGACAAAGCCTTTTTTGCCCATAAAAGTGGTAGCCGTAATACGTGTAGGTTTGCCGAATTGGTATTGTCCTAAGTTATAAACGGCTAAGCCATTCACTTGTCCGATTTTCCCTCCGTCCGTATCAATTAGAATACTGCCTTCATCGATACTCGCTTGGATTTTTTCCTCATATAAATTGGAGCGATATCTCTTTTCTTCAATTGCCTTTTCAATATGCTTTTCGGAAACTAGGTCATCTCCCATTATGCTAGCCCATGCATCCGCCTCGTAAATCAATTCGACTTGCAGATTAAATCGCGTGGATAATTTGCGTTGATCACCTGCAATACGTGAGCTATATTCTATAATCTTTGCGACAGCGGAAGGGTCAAAATGTCGCAGTCCATGCTTTTTACAATGCGTGTGAATAAAGCTAATCAATCCTGCAATATTTTCTTGGTTGTATTTCATTTCTATATCAAAATCTACGCGTATCTTAAATAATTTACGGAAATCTTCATCGTGTTGATAAAGAGCTTGATAAATATTCATATTGCCAATGATAATAATCTTTACATCGAGTGGAATGGGATCTGGGTTTACCGATGCTGTCGCAATTATACTAGCATGCTCGCCTATATTTTCAATTTGAAGTTTATGAATTAATAACGCTCTTTTTAAACCTTCCCATGCTTGGCTCTTTGAAAAAATATCTTTCGCTTGAATGAGAAGATACCCGCCATTTGCGTCATGTAAGTAGCCAGGTTTTATTTTCGTGAAATCAGTGCTCATGACACCCATTCGGTTTTCATATTCTACTTTACCGATCAGATTATAAAAAGTAGGGTTATCGGCTGTTATTACAGGCATACCTGTAGTCTCGCTATTATCAACGAGTACGTTGATTGTATACTTTTTAAGTGCTTGGTTTTCGTCTTTAAACAGATTGCCTAATTGTTTTTCATCTTTTTTCGTTGGATTGGGCAGGAACACTTGGAAATTATTCGCTAAATCCTTTCTTACGGTTTTTAAATAACGAACGACTTCTGGACAGTCTTTATAGTCTTTTTTTAGCTCATCAATATGAAAATCGATTGTCGTAATGGCTGTCTGATGGTCAAATCCTGTTAATGATTTCTTTAACTCCTGCTCGAAATGGAGTATAGTTTTCGTAGCTTCCAAAATGATTTCCTGTAGTTTGGCAGAGTTTTCTTCAATAGCAGCCCGTTGTTGATCATCTAAAGCACTGTAGGCTTCTTCGGTTATTGGTTGTCCATCTTCGCCCATCGGAATGGTAGCGACTGTTGAATCACTTTGTTTCAATATAAATCCATTCTCAGTAGCAATTTCATTTGTTTGTTTATATACTTGGTCCACTTTTTCTTTGTATTTTTGGATGATGGATGTACGATTTTTTTGTCGGTTGTTTTCACTAAAAGCATTGGGAATATCTAATTTCAAATCATTTAATAGCTGCTCCATCGATTTTTTGAGTTGATTGCCTAATCCGACAGGAAGCTTCAATACTTTAGGTTTGTATTCGTCCTCGAAGTTATTGACATAACACCAATCAAAAAGTTTAGCCTCTTTTTTTGAAAAATCCTGTACTACGGCAGTAACAAAAGAAGTTTTTCCGACACCTTCTGTCCCTGCGACATATAAGTTATATCCAGGTTTATTGACATGCAATCCAAAATTCATCACGGATCGTGCCCGTTGCTGACCGATAATATTCGTCAGCTTTTCTACCTGTTCCGTGGAGTCGAATGAAAATATTGAGTAATCTACTACCTTTTTCAAGTCATTCGGTTGTAATTCAGCTTTGCGTTTAATGGATTCTTCATTGAAATTTGTCAATTACACTCACCTCACTCATGATTTCTCTTTACTCTCTTTATACCCTTAATGTAGGTGGTACACGCAGTAATCAGGCAATATATTTTTCATGAGTAGTGCAAAGTGAAAATAATGTACTAATAGCCGACAAGAATCATTCGATTTCAAAAGGAATTTAGAAGGGGAAGGTATGTAGTTAATAGGAAAAGACAGTTCCGAAAAGTCTCGGAACTGTCTTTTTGGTAGGGTATGATTGTGGATAAAAAAGATTTATCTTCTATAGTTAAGAACAAATCCCTTGCGCTTTGTTCAATAAATGATCCAGTTTGCGACTACTTTTCACAACGCTTGGATGTGTAAACCCGAAAAGATTTGCTTTTTTATACATGATCATTCTTTTTACTTTAATCCTAAATGACAATAATCCCGTAGTGATTTTTCTATTCATTTCTATTCCTCCGACTATAAATTACGCTTCAATTATGCAGAAATTTTCTAGTTAGTAAAGAAGCAACGTCTACATCATATTAAACGTATTATGAAAAGCGTGTCGGATTTTGGCTCGCATTTTAATTATTGTTGAAATATGACAGTACTGTGAATGATGACTGATTAATTAAACATATTATGCTGTACTACATATGAAAGGTAAGTGTAATTCGGACAAATTGTTAATGTGATAACAATTTAAAAACATTTTTAAACTCCATGTATGATATTTTTAAAAATGCTCATTCTATTGTCAGAAGGAGGTGGACAACATGCCAAACAACAACAGCAGCAACAACTCAAACCAACTTTTAGTTCCAGGCGTACAACAGGCGATCAACCAGATGAAGGAAGAAATCGCTAACGAATTCGGTGTAAACCTTGGACCAGACTCCACATCGCGTGCCAACGGATCCGTCGGCGGAGAAATTACAAAGCGATTAGTGCGTCAGGCTCAATCACAAATGAACGGTAATATGAAGTAATCAGTTATAACCAGCCAGATTAGCATATGAAAAATCATGAGTACTATACGCTTCGATTTCTCAAAAAACGAAAAGACGACGATTCATTCGATTGTGAATGGATTGTCGTCTTTTTTAGTATGTGGTTTTTTAACACATTCCCCATAACCTTTACTTCCAATAATTATTCGCTGCTGAAATCGTCTGGAAATGAACAGCGATCACATGGGATGCCTTAGTTAAGCTATCTGCATTTTCTGCATACTCAGGGCGTAGTTTCTCCCTTACTTCCGGAGATGTTTGTGTGTAGGCAACTCCTTTTCTAGCCAATGTGATGGCCAGTTCAAAACCTTCTTGCGGTGTGTCTGTTTGTAAACTTGTTAGCCAGTTCGCCATTGTAATTCCTCCCTCTATAAATATAATGTGACGTTAACTGATAGTTCTGTTAAATCAAGTCTAACACAATTATTCTTTTAAGGAAGAATTTATTTAAAGTTATTCAGTACATACTTTCGGATATTCGATGTACTGATTATACTTGCAATAAACATAGTTAGGCTAGTATTTTACTAATAGATTAATTATTCTGATAATGTTATACTAAATATAAAATAGTGGAGGGATGTACAAATGAAACACTGGATACGGTTAATAGTCGTCGTCCTGTTTGTCGGTTTGCTATTCCCGAATGTACTATTATCAAAAGTTAATGCGTTAGATGATGTAAAAGGAGATAATCATTTCGTTAATAGTTTTGCTGCTAAAGACGGAAGCAATTACTACGTAAATAGAGGACATTTAGAGGATATGACACTTGGTATATATAAGGTCAGTAATGATATGAAGAAGTTTCGCTTGATCAAGCAAGGAAACTATACAAATATCCGTTTATATAAAAACACGATGGTTATATTTAATGATGATTTAAATAAGCTACAGCGGTTCTCTTTTGATGGGACCCTCGTTAGGGAATATCCTCAAGTGACCAGTAGCAGCTTCTTGATTGATCGCGATAGAATTTATTATCATACCGGGCGCAATATTTTTGAGATCAATATAAACGGTCAAGGAAATAAGCATCTGTATACATCCGAAGGCACCATTCAAGAATTCTCGGTTCACAACGGCTGGCTCTACTATGCATACTTGATACCTACTGTTCCCCAGCCCTATGACTATTCAATGAGTTTTGCCAGATTCAAAATATCAACTCCTCAACAGGTCGTTCCAATCATTAGTAAAGTAAGTAACATTGATTCACTAATTGTTCGGGATGGGTATATTTATTGCGTTATCCATAAAACCTCTACAATGAATGGCAGATATTTGTACCGAATGAATTATAGCGGTGACTTCTTAAAACGCATATCTACTGTTGACACGACTGCATTATTCATTGGCACAAAATACGTGTATTTCGTCGATAACACCGGAACCTATAAACAGTATTTCTATCGAATGGATAAGGATGGAAAGAATGTTGTGAAGGTAGGAGATTTGACCGGTTCCAAGCTAAGTGCAGAATATCATAACGGAGCCTTTTATTTTGAGATTCAAAATGTTCAACAAGATACTTTTTATTTGCGTAGAATTTTACAGACGCGCTGAAGTCGCTAGTTTTATATAAATAAAACCTCCTTACGAGCGTAGGGAGGTTTTGTTGTGCTGCGACGAAATAATGAATTTTCGCTTTTTTTGGCTCTCCTGAAGTAACTGTCGCCAATTTGCTGGAGAAGTCTTTTGGAATAAAAATCGCCGCAAAACAGTCACCATATTCTACACCGTCCATCGCATCCTGGCTCGTAGTAAACGACCAATCTATTTCTTAATTATCTTGTAACGTTTTGATTAATTCTTCACCGACATCAATGAGTTTGTCACGTACCATCGCGCCTGCATCTTCATTGACAACCGCAACAGGCAATTGGTTAGTGTAGGCATAAGAATCCCAAGTTGCGTATATATTTAGCCAAGCATATAAAGATGGTAAAAAGGTCAGTCCGCCAATCAAAAGGGCGGCAACCCAGTTTTTACCGATGTGTTTCAAATCCAATTTAAATATATTCCAGCTTGTTTTCATGATTGTGACTCACTCCAGTAGCTCTTTTTATTAGCTATTGTGCCCATAAAAATGCTAATTCAACTGTTTTTTATGATCCAAGCAGAATAGGATATATCTTAAAAAGTTTTTATGATTAAGTTTTGTAAACTAAACTGGAGAATCTACGAAAAAAGACTTGTTTCATCTCAATGTAGATGTTTTTTTAACATCTTCATTCTTTCTTAAGAAATTATCACTATTAAACTTAAGACTTCTACTTAATAATGAATAGCATAGGCAGGTGTATACATGAAGAAGCTGATATTGGTCCTACTCATCTGTTTAGGAATCTATGCAGTCGTCACGCAATGGAACGATGTACAAATAATAGATGATGATTGGAGCGCCACTTCTAAAGCTATGATTCTTTTAAACGCTGATACAGGTGAAGTGTTATATGAAAAAAACAGTAAAAAACCTTTACCGATCGCAAGCATGACCAAGTTAATGACGCAATATATTGTCTTGAATACGATTAAGAACGGGACTATCTCCTGGGAAACCAATTATCAACCAAGTGCCACTGTGCTAGATATGGCGCAATTTGCGAGCGCTTCTAAGCTGGGGATGAAAGCGAATGAAAACTATACAGTACGTGAACTTTTTACTGCGATGACCGTCATTTCAGCAAATGATGCAGCTCTTGCGTTGGCTGAGATTGTGGCAGGAACGGAAGAAAATTTCGTTGCGATCATGAATGAACAAGCACGCGCTTTTAGATTAAAGAAAACGGTTTTCTTCAATCCGCACGGTTTGGATGGCACTTATCTTGGTAGAGGTGAGAATAAGAACAACTTAGCGTCTGCCCACGAAATGGCAATCATGGCAGATCGGCTTATTAAAAAGCATCCTGAAGTGCTAGAATTTACCCGCATGACGCACTTCATGTCTAGAGATGGAATGAAGATGTGGAATACGAATTTATTGTTACCAGGAATGCGCATGCAAATGGATGGCATCGATGGACTGAAGACGGGGTATACCGATGCGGCTGGGTCTTGTTTTACAGGAAGTGGAATCTTCAATGGACAGCGTGTGATTACTGTTTTGATCGGAGTGGAAGAAGTCGACGGAAACAATTCAGAGCCGCGTTTTAATCTAACGAGGGAACTGATTACCCGTTATGTAAATTGATGTACTGTATATGCTGGAACGTAATAAAAGACTATCCGAGCCTGATTAGGTTGGATAGTTTTTTCTGTGATAAGGAGATAAAAGCTGAATGGATCCTGTCTATCACTGTACAGAGTCGGTTTTATAGCACCGCCAGCGCGCGCCTTTCATGCAAAAACCATTGCAAAGTAGATTGCTGTACTTTTTATGAAACGACTGTTAGGCTAATGAGGATAAACATTATCCACGTTAGAAATTAATAAACTTATCGCCAATATATATTCATGAAAGGGGATGATGGAATGCAAATGAAAACCGGAGTCGAACAATCTTTATATGCCATTCTCATCCTGAATTTGCTTCCGGATAGAGCAGTATTACCAGGTGAAGCAATTAGTCAACAACTTCATGCATCGCCAACATATACGCAGAAAATATTGCGGAAATTAGTCAGCGCAGACTTGATCACTTCTGTTCCGGGAGTGAAGGGTGGATTTAAGTTAAATAGAAAGCCTGAAGAGATTTGTGTATATGATATTTATCTAGCGATTGAAGGCAAACAATCACTTTATTCTCCAAGTGGTGTTTTTCATGACATGCTTAATGTTGAAGAAGATCGTGACTGTGCATTAACCGCTTTAATGGCAGAAGCCGAGAATTCGTGGAAATCCATTCTAAAACGCGAAACGGTTGCGTCACTCTACGAGGAAATAAATAAAGACTATAATCCGAAAGTACAAGCACTGCAAGAATGGCTGAAGGTAAAAATGGTGTGAACATCAGTAGGATTGTCCGTTAGGTGGAATTATGATGAAATCATTTCAATCGCATCAAGGCTTCGTGCGCACATTTAAAGAAAATAAACTAACATTGGGCATCACATTCCCTATGGATCTTGCTGCTGATTATCATATGCCACTGGATCTAGCGGAACAAATGAAGCTAGCCAAGCAAGCTGAAGATGCAGGATTTGCGGCATTGTATGTCAGAGATTCGCCTCTTTACGATCCGAACTTTGGAGATAACGGCGTCAAGCATGATCCATTTCAACTTCTGGCATATGTAAGTGCACATACAAGTAAAATCGCGCTAGGCACAGCAAGTGTCGTCACGACATTGCGCCATCCACTTCACTTGGCGAAATCAGCTGCTTCATTAGATGATATTTCTAACCAGCGCTTATTACTGGGTGTTGCCACTGGTGATCGTCCAATTGAATTCCCAGCATTTAAAGTGAACCGAGATCAACGTGATGAATTGTTTAGAGAGTCTGTAGACGTAATGAAAAGAATATGGAAAGAATCTTTCCCTACAATCCAGTCTGAACGTGTTGGACTTGAAGCAGGTGATGTGATTCCAAAGCCACTAGTATCTAAAATTCCAATTTTAGGTACCGGGTATTCCGGACAAACGATCGAATGGTTAGCTGAGAATACAGACGGATGGATGTTTTATGCCCAAGAAGCCAATCGCCAACAAGAGTTGATCAAGATTTGGCGTCAAGCGACAACTGAATTTAAACCGTTCATACAGCCCTTAACTATAAATTTATCAGACAAACCGAATGCGTCGCCTAGACCGATTCCAATAAAAGTTGGCTTCACATCAGGTCACCAGTTTTTAATCGATTATTTGTATGCACTACAAGATATCGGAGTCAACCACGTCGTTCTGGCAATTCGCAACGAAGATCGTCCAATAACGGAAGTAATACAGGAGCTACAAGGATTTGTCGTTCCACATTTTAGTGCACATAGTAAAAAATAAATAAAAATGAGGGATTTACATGATTAATCAATTAGGTCGTATTAATGAATTAGCTAAAAAACAGCGTGAAGAAGGCTTAACAAATGCTGAAGTAGTGGAGCAGACAGTATTGCGTCAAGATTACTTGCGTGAAATCCGAGGGCAAGTAATCGGTACATTTTCAGGTTTAACAGTCATTGATCCGCTTGGAAATGATGTCACACCCGAAAAATTACGTGAAACAAAGCTAAACTAAACGTATAGGGCTATAGAAAGGGTGTATAGAATGAATGATTATTTGGTAAAAGCAGTGGCTTATCAAAATCAAGTGCGCGCGTACGCAGTGAACTCAACTACAACTGTAGCAGAAGCACAGCGACGACATGCGGCTTGGCCAACAGCTGCAGATGCCCTTGGACGTTCAATGACTGCTGGTTTAATTCTTGGCTCTATGTTAAAGGGTGAGGAGAAAATATCAGTTAAAATTAACGGTGGCGGCCCCCTCGGTACAATTATTGTGGATTCGAACGCAAAAGGTGAAGTTCGAGGATATGTCTCGCATCCCCAAACCGACGTAGAATTGAACGAAGTTGGAAAGGCAGTCGGAACGAATGGTTTGCTAACGGTCTCAAAAGACGTGGGGCTAACATATCCTTTCGTAGGACAAATCCCACTCATTTCCGGGGAAATTGGAGAAGACTATACTTCGTATCTTTCTAAATCTGAACAAACCGCATCCGCTGTCGGAGTAGGCGTGTTAGTAAATCCTGATAATACCGTGAAAGCCGCGGGTGGTTTTATTATTCAACTCATGCCAGGCGCAGATGAAGACGTGATGAGTAAGATTGAAGAACGCATGAAAGTAATTGCGCCACTCTCTTCCATGATCGAAGAAGGCAGTACACCTGAACAAATACTTGAGCATGTGTTAGGCTCGGAACATGTAACCGTGTTAGAAAGCATGCCCGTTCAATTTCAGTGTCAATGCTCCGAGGAGCGAATCACTAATGCGATTATCAGCTTAGGTAGCGAAGAAATTGAAGATATGATTCAAACAGATGGACAGGCTGAAGCAAATTGTCATTTCTGCAATGAAACCTATCACTTCGATACCGAGCATTTGAAAGCACTGAAAGAAGTCGCTTTATAAAGAATTGAAAAATGAGCATCTGAATGAGAAACTAACATGTTTTGTAAACATGGAATATTTCATTCAGATGCTTTTTTTATATTGATTCTAATTCGTCCATATGACTATTTCTTGAGACAATTCATAATCATGATAGAATAAATTAATCGCCATATAAGCAAAAGGTTCAAAAAGCTGGAATAAGGGGAGATGATTTTATGTTTTACTATTTACCGTTCTTTTCCTTACTTATATTTACTGCTGTAATCAGCGCCGTCGTTGGCTTTTTATTTCATGAATTTACTACCAAACTACTACGTTCTAACGCAAGTCGATTCATCGCAGGAGCAGGTGTATCTATGCTTGTCAGTGGTTTTATCACCAAGTTATTGCGATTTGACAATTGGGTTTACTACCTAGCTACAATCTCGTTGACGTTCGTGTTATACGTCATTTCAATTAGATCATTAACTAAAAGTAACGAATAGGGTTCTTCCTAGTAAATTTTCCTGTAAAACTTTTCGCATGCTAACTTGAAAATAATGTATGTACTATATTAATTGGAAATTCTGGCTTTGAAATGAATGAGTAAGGCGCGGAATTTCATTGAGAAAAATGGTTTCCATATTGTAGAGGATGGTATGACGTTTACGATTTAATACATAGGTATTAGTCCATTTAACACAAACCCCACACAAAATATAGTTATTTGTGTGGGGTTTGTTTATTATTGTGAATCATATTCCGATAAAATTGCAGTTTATCACACCATCAAAAATCCGCCACTGACACTAATACACTCCCCATTGACAAAACTCGAATCATCGGAAGTTAAGAAGGAAACAACTGACGCCACTTCCGCAGGATCTCCCATACGACCCGCTGGCGTCAACATCGTTGCCATTTTCTTAACATCTTCTGGCAAGTCCTTCGTCATATCCGTATTGATCTGCCCTGGCGCAATGGCATCTACTGTAATCTTCTTGCTGCCATTTTCCTTGGCTAACGTCCTCGTTAAACCAAGCACTCCAGCTTTTGACGCACTGTAATTCGCCTGTCCCATATTGCCCCAACTCGAAGACGAGGATACGTTGACGATTTTTCCGTATTGCTGTGCACGCATTGGCGGAATGACTGCTTGGCACGTGTAGAACATGCTACTGAGATTGACGTCAAGTACAGAGTGCCATTGTTCCGACGTCATTTTATGGAAGAATGAGTCTCTCGTAATCCCTGCATTATTCACTAGAATATCCACTTTATCAAACTTTTCGTAAATAGCAGAAAATGTTGTCGCCACATCTTCTGGATCAGTCACATTACACTTCATAGGGTGGACCTTCTCACCTGAAGCATCCAATGCGGAAGCGGTGCGTTCCAACTTTTCGAAATTGACATCCAGAATAATCACTGTTGCTCCGTCATCGAGTAAACGCTCTGCTATTTTCTCTCCGATACCTTGTGCTGCGCCTGTTACGACTGCGATTTTATCTACTAATTTCCCCATTTCCTACACCCCTTCTGAATTTCATAGAATTGTAAGATCACTTTATCATAAATGAATGAGTATTCATATAGTGAATAGTTTGAATGAAAAATGTTAAACTATATTATAAGAGGTAAGAGAAATGTATATAAAGACATTTATAAAGAACTGGAGGCGATTGCGATGAAGGATGAGCATCTACAAGACGCATTCACCAGCTGGATTGACATGAGTCGCGATTCACAATTCACAAGGATTATTAGCGTATAATGCGCGTTTGAAAGAAGTTTTAGATGAAGAAGCTTTTATTAATGAAGCGAAGTTGAGAGAAGAAGCAGCTAATTTGAAACTAGAGGCCAAGAAAGATCAATGAATAAAACAAGGTGTAGAACAAACAGCTCGTAGACTATTAAAAATGAAAATGGAGGAAAAAGCAGTGGCGGAGGGAACAGGGTTAACGATCGAACGAGTGAAAGAGATTAAAAAGGAACTAAATCTCTGAAAACTTTAGTATAGTTGGCTACTAGGTTAGAGCCTCCACATACAATATTCTACCTTCCGTCAACCCAATCACGTGAAATAATTTCCTCTATCCTTTACTATTAAAAATAGTACGACATAAAACACGTAAGCATACGAGAGGGCGGAGATATTTAAATGAACGCATATGATGAGTACATGCGCGGAATTGTTACACCAATGCGCGAAGAACTAACTACAGCAGGATTTACAGAACTAACAACGGCTGAAGAAGTCGATGATACTTTAAAGGGCCTTGAAGGTTCAGCAATCATCATGATCAACTCGGTATGCGGTTGTGCGGCAGGTCTAGCACGTCCGGCAGTACGCGAAGCAGTGGCAGAAGTGAAACCCGATCATCTATTTACGGTATTCGCGGGGCAAGATAAAGAAGCGACGGAAACATTCCGCTCGTACTTCCCTGAGATTCCTCCAAGTTCACCTTCGATTGCTATTTGGGATCAAGGCAAAGTGGTGTATT
Organism: Sporosarcina ureae; assembly: GCF_029267015.1. Lineage (GTDB taxonomy): Bacteria > Bacillota > Bacilli > Bacillales_A > Planococcaceae > Sporosarcina > Sporosarcina ureae_D. Next base: position 21,975 of record NZ_JARIEA010000063.1, read on the forward strand.
TCATTCCACGCGAACAGATCGAGAACTTCCCGAAAGAGCATATTAAAGATCATCTCGTTGACGTCTTAACGAAAGTCGTTGCGCAGTGAACGTGATCATTACGACAGCAGGACGTCCTGATGAACATTCCACTACACTTATGCAACAAGCAGCGGAGTCGTTACAGGCGCCTGTCGTCGAACGAAAAAAGCGGTCCATCCCTAAACTACAAGACGTCTATCAAGCAGATGTCCTAGTGGCGGGGAAGGACCGCTATTCGTTTTATAAAAGAGGAAGCACCGATCCGTTCTTCTTTCATCCGAACTCTGCAACCTATCGTTTGAAACGCATACTAAAAGACGAAACCGATCCACTCGTGGTGGCAGCTGATCTTCAACTTGGCGACTCATTCCTAGATTGCACACTAGGACTTGGCTCGGACGCGATCATCGCATCTAGCACCGTCGGAGAGCGAGGATCGGTAGAAGGAATCGAAGCGGATCCAATCGTCGCGTTCCTAACAAAAGTCGGATTGCATAATTTCCCGATCGACTTTCCACTATTACAAGAAGCGATGCAACGAGTCGAAGTGATTCATTCGGAAGCGCTAGAGTTCTTGAAAACTTGCCAATCCAACTCACGTGACATTGTCTTTCTCGATCCGATGTTCACGACACCGATTGAGGAATCTTCCAATTTTGAAGTGCTACGGGAAATTGGTGTGACTGATAGCGTAACGGAAGAATGGGTAGAAGAAGCGTTGCGCGTATGCAGACGCCGCGTCGTATTGAAAGACCACTATCAGTCACCGATGTTCGAACGCTTCGGTTTCATACAGCAGATTCGTCCGTATACGAAAGTGCATTATGGCGTGTTGGAGAAATGAAAATGATGTTTTACAAAAAGTTACACAAAAAAGACTATGAACAAACCTGATAACTTTCCGGGTTCTGTCCATAGTCTTTTTCACGTTCTTCACTATTAATTAATGTGTGAAATTAAGGGAGCTCAAGTACAAAGTCAATACAAGCATACCAATTCCTAATAATAAGTTAACATCCATTGTGGCGACCTCCTTTTATGTAGCGCGTTAGATTGAAATCCGCTTAACTTGCAATCAGAGAACATTTTGTGAATATTGATGATTGAAGTTTGACTTTATTGTACAATGAAATAGTAAAAGATGAAACCTTTTGTGACGCTTTTCGTATGAGTTATGTAGATGTATGACGGAATGTTGAAGGAGTGATGGAAATGAAGCAATGGTTACAGCGGCTGATGATCGCATCTGTCGCCGTGTTGACATTGGGCGTCATTACACCCAATCATGAAATTTGGACAAACTTTACGGATAAGAATGAACCAAATGAATCTGGAACCCACGCAGAAGGCATGGAGTATTCCCTTGAACTGCAAGACAATCGAAATGACTTACTGACACTTGACAGCTACACTAGAGAACAGCAATTGGTCGCACACGCACGTCTATTAACTTATGAAAAATTCGGACAGCGTATCGGCCCCGTAATCCAGAATGAATTCGATCAAGAGATTTTCCCGCGAATCGAAGCCGTGATTCAAACGACCGTACATAATGCAGCGGATCGCCGTCTCGCTATCACCGAGCAGCCTTCAGGCGATTATGCGGAAAAGATTTTCCACGTTTACGACAAAACAGCGAACCAGGACTTGATTAAGTTCCACGTTCGTACGGAAAAACGCCCAAGTGACGGCTATTTCTATAATTTCCATTACCACACAGCGGATGATGGATTTGTCGCGCATCACTCAGTGGGGGATATTTATTGGTCGAAGAACACACCACCGAAATGGCTTTCGTAAAATGGTGCAGTTGTGTGAAGAGAAAACTGAATTGAATAAAAACCGTGTGAAACCAAGTGTGGAATTTGGGTTCATGCGGTTTTTTCT
>NZ_JARIEA010000070.1 GCF_029267015.1 Sporosarcina ureae
AAAGAATAGGAGTGGTGTTGGGTTTGGGATTGGCGGTAGGGAGGACTGCTTTCCTGCGGGGTCTCAAGGCTCATGCTATTCCCGCGGGAGTCTCCACTCCGTAGCGCCAATCCCTTGCAGTGTAAGAAGATAATACTTTTTATTACATATTGAAATAAGTGTTTTAATGAATTTTGAACTTCTAGATTTGAATTTAAATAATTTAAGATAAAATAATAATTCACACGCTACCTTCATTGAGTGATACAAGTATCTCCACTATCAATGTAGGATGGAAGCGGAAGTTGGGGGCGACTCCCGATGGATCAGCCCGATCAGGTGAGACAACCAAAAGAGAGCGCAGCGAACTGGTTGGCTCACCGCGGGCCCATGGGAAAGCGTCCGCCAGCTGGAGCTTCCATCCCAACACACTCAAATATTCACTCACTATTTTCACTTGACCTTGAATTTGAACTTAAATTACTTGAAATACACACCAGTTTTATTTATGCAAATTTCCGAAGGTCGTACAAGTAGAAAACCCGTTCGTATGCTATAATAACAGGTATACTTTAGGGGGAGAATACTTTGTACGATTACATAAAAGGCTATGTGACACGCGTGACACCGGAATATGTTGTGCTGGAGCAATCGGGGATCGGCTGGCAAGTGATGACGCCGAATCCATTTGCGTTCCATATAACAGACGAGGTACAGCAAGTGTTCACATATTTGCATGTGCGTGAAGACACGCAATTATTGATCGGCTTTAAGACACTTGAACAGCGCGAACTGTTCCGCAAACTGATTACCGTTTCGGGAATCGGTCCTAAAGGCGCGCTCGCAATTCTTGCGAACGGCTTGCCTTCTCAAGTAGTAAGTGCAATTGAGCGCGAAGATGAAGGGTTCCTGGTACAGTTTCCAGGCGTCGGCAAGAAAACAGCGCGTCAAATGATTTTGGACTTAAAAGGCAAGCTTCATGATCTATTTACGGAGATTGATTTGCCGGATTCGGAAGACACATTGCTTACGCTTGCTGAAAGTGACGAGCTCGACGAAGCATTGCTTGCGTTGACTGCGCTTGGTTATTCGGATCGCGAACTAAAGAAAGTGAAGCCGAAGCTCGAGAAAGAAGAACTCGATACAGAAGGCTATATGCGACTGGCGTTAAAGTTATTATTGAAACAAGGCTAATACGATGGAGGTGGTTCCAATGGATGAACGCATACTGACGAATGAAGCGACGGATTTTGATGATAGTTTTGAACAGTCATTACGCCCGCAATTATTACAACAATATATTGGTCAGCAACAGGCGAAAGATAATTTATCGATCTTTATCGAGGCGGCAAAGAAGCGGGAAGAAAGTTTGGATCATGTCTTGCTGTATGGTCCTCCTGGGCTTGGAAAAACGACGCTCGCGACGGTAATAGGTAATGAAATGGGTGTCAATGTCCGCATGACGAGCGGTCCAGCTATTGAACGTCCGGGTGACTTAGCGGCAGTCGTGTCTTCGTTGGAGCCGGGTGACGTCTTATTCATCGATGAAATCCACCGGCTGAACCGCGCGATTGAAGAAGTGCTGTATCCCGCAATGGAAGATTTTTGTCTCGATATTATGGTGGGAAAAGGTCCGACTGCGCGCTCTGTGCGACTGGATTTGCCGCCGTTTACATTGATCGGTGCGACGACGCGTGCAGGGGCATTGTCTGCACCGCTCCGTGACCGTTTCGGTGTACCGCTTAGACTAGAGTATTATGAAGTGGAATCATTGACGGAGATTGTTATTCGAAGCGCGAATTTATTTGAAGTGGACATTGATCCGTTAGCAGCTGTGGAACTGGCGAAACGCTCGCGTGGAACACCACGTATTGCAAATCGTCTACTGCGTAGAGTACGCGACTATGCACAAGTGCGCGGTAACGGAATCATTACACTTTCGATTGCACAAGAAGCCCTCGATATGCTACAAGTGGATCATCATGGACTCGATCAAATCGACCATCAGTTGCTCCATAGCATGATCGAACGGTTCCGTGGCGGTCCAGTCGGCATTGACACGCTCGCTGCAAGTATTGGCGAAGAGTCGGTAACGATTGAAGATGTTTATGAGCCGTATTTATTACAAATGGGATTTATTCAACGTACATCAAGAGGTCGGATGGCGACAGAAAAGGCTTACGAGCATTTCGGTTATCCGCTTCCTGAGTGACAGATAGGAGTTAGCGTGATGGAAGTAGAAGATTTTGATTTTGATTTACCCGAGCATTTAATTGCACAAACACCACTTTTGGACCGAACAGCAAGTCGTTTACTTGTCATGGGTCGGGATAATGGTATCGTCACGCATAAGCATTTCCGTGATCTAGTGGATGAACTAGAAGCAGGGGACTTGCTCGTGTTGAACGATACGAAAGTATTGCCGGCGCGTTTAATCGGTACGAAAGAAGAAACCGGTGCGACGATTGAAGTATTATTATTAAAAGAAACAGGGGACGACCGCTGGGAAACATTGGTCAAGCCTTCAAAACGTATAAAAGTCGGAACAATTGTGACATTTGGTGACGGCTTGCTGCAGGCTGAATGTACAGCACTTGGTGAACAAGGTGGGCGTGAATTTAAATTTAGTTATGACGGTATTTTCTACGAGTTGCTTGATCAGCTCGGACAGATGCCGTTGCCTCCATATATTACTGAGACGTTGGAAGATCAGACGCGCTATCAAACCGTTTTCGCAAAAGAGCGTGGATCTGCTGCAGCTCCTACAGCTGGTTTGCATTTTACGGATGAAATCTTGGATGCTTTACGGGAAAAAGGCGTGCAGATCGCTTTCATTACGTTGCATGTTGGACTTGGTACATTCCGTCCTGTTAGTGTAGATACAATTGAAGACCACACGATGCATGCGGAATATTATGTGATGACAGAAGAAACGGCGGCACTTGTTCGCGAGACAAAAGCCAATGGCGGCAATGTAGTAGCGGTCGGTACGACGTCTACACGGACGCTTGAAACGATTGCTTCAGAGAATAACGGAGAAGTGGTCGCTGCGAGTGGCTGGACTTCGATATTTATTTATCCTGGCTATGAGTTTAAAGCAATTGACGGGCTAGTGACGAATTTCCACTTGCCGAAATCGACGTTGTTGATGCTATTGTCGGCATTTGCCGGACGCGATCACGTCATGAGTGCATATGAAGAAGCTGTGAAAGAGCAGTATCGCTTTTTCAGTTTTGGGGACGCGATGTTGATCCGCCCTGCTACAAGAAAGGAACGAGGTTAATTGGCAGCTATTACGTACGAACATATTAAAACATGTAAACAAACGGGTGCGCGACTTGGGATTGTCCACACGCCACACGGTTCATTTGAAACACCTGCTTTCATGCCGGTTGGAACACAAGCTACGGTAAAAACGATGGCTCCGGAAGAATTGAAGGCAATGGGTGCAGGCATTATTTTAAGTAACACGTATCATTTATGGTTACGTCCAGGAAATGAAATCGTCAAAGAAGCAGGTGGATTACATAAGTTCATGAACTGGGACCGTCCGATTTTGACGGATTCCGGTGGCTTCCAAGTGTTTTCTTTAAGTAAATTCCGTGATATTAAAGAAGAAGGCGTTCATTTCCGTAATCATATTAATGGGGATAAGTTGTTCTTGAGCCCAGAAAAAGCGATGGAGATCCAAAACGATTTAGGTGCCGATATTATGATGGCGTTTGACGAATGTCCTCCATTCCCTGCAACACACGAGTATATGAAAGCTAGTGTCGAGCGTACGTCTCGCTGGGCAGAGCGTTGTCTTGAAGCACATGGTCGTCCGAATGATCAAGGATTATTTGGTATTGTACAAGGTGGCGAGTTTGAAGATCTTCGTAAACAAAGTGCGCGCGATTTAGTATCGATGGATTTCCCAGGCTACGCAATCGGTGGTTTGTCCGTCGGGGAACCGAAAGATATTATGAATAACGTGCTGGACTTCACGACACCATTGCTTCCACAAGACAAACCACGTTATTTGATGGGCGTTGGGTCTCCTGACTCATTGATCGACGGTGCAATCCGCGGAATTGATATGTTCGACTGCGTTTTGCCAACGCGTATTGCGAGAAACGGTACGTTGATGACGAGTGAAGGTCGTGTAGTTGTTAAAAATGCGAAGTACGAACGCGATTTTGGACCGCTTGATCCGAATTGTGATTGTTATGCGTGTAAAAACTATAGTCGTGCGTATATTCGTCATTTAATTCGTGCGGGTGAAACATTTGGCATTCGTTTGACGTCCTATCATAACCTGCACTTTTTGCTGAATTTGATGGAGCAAGTACGTCAGGCTATACGTGAAGATCGCCTCGGTGACTTCCGTGAAGAGTTTTTTGAGCAGTACGGCTTTAACAAACCGAATGCAAAAAACTTTTAAATCTTGTATAATAAAATTTGATGCTTTAGGAAGGGGGAAAATTTAAAATGATGGAACAATACGGTGGTATTTTCACACTAGTCATCATGGTGGCTATTATGTGGTTTTTACTCATTCGTCCTGCTCAGAAGAGACAGAAGGCAGCGAAAGAGATGCAAACTAGTTTGAAGCGTGGAGACGAAGTCGTAACAATCGGTGGTATTCACGGAACTGTGGATGCGGTTGATGAAACATCTGTTTTCTTACGTGTATCGGACACTACAGTTTTGCGTTTTGACAAGCAAGCGGTAGGTAGAGTTGTAACAGCGTCATAATAAAAAGCGGTTATCTACTGGTATGTCCATAGATTGCCGCTTTTTTGTATGCGGGTGTATAGAAAAAAGATCTGCCGACACACTATGTGTGAAGGAGGCAGATGTGCAGTGCATGATTTATGGATCATCGGCTTACGTACGATCTTTTTATATGTGTTTCTTCTGGTGATATTACGTATTATGGGAAAACGGGAAGTGGGCGAATTAGGTGTCATAGATATTGTAGTCTTCATCATCATGGCAGAAGTTGCCGCCATGATAGTGGAATCACCTGATAAACCGATTTTCGAAGGGGTTCTTCCCATCCTTTTGTTACTCGTTATTCAATATATATCGTCGATGATTTCATTGAAAAGCAAGAAGTTCCGTGATCTGGTCGACGGGGATCCTACGCTAATTATTAAGCATGGAGAGATCCAGGAAGATGAAATGCGTAAACAGCGATATAATCTCGACGATTTGTTTCAACAATTACGTGAAAATCAAGTAGGTTCGATTCATAATGTGACGTTTGCGTATCTCGAACCTTCCGGGAATTTATCCGTATTCACAAAAGACGGAGATCTGCCGATTGTCGGACTGGTGCTTGACGGTGATATTCAGCCAGAGCATTTGGAGTTGATCGGTAAGACAGAAGACTGGTTGCTGCAAGAATTACATGCTAAAAATATCACCGATTTGAGCAAGATTTTCTATTGCTCGTATGAACAAGGTGAAATAAGAGTACAACTAAAACATGATTAATAACGTTTGACTAAATTCCGTAGCATGATAAAGTCCTGCGCTTTGATTTGTCTAGTCAGCAATAATAAAGCGAACAGCACGCCTGACGTAATGGCGCATTCGACAAATAAATGTTGCGAGCCGATCGGAATGAAAATCGGACGGATGACGACGGTCAACAAAAACACAATATAGGTCATTGCGAACATCGAGAACCCTGTGGCGGTTGATTTGTTTTTACGCAGTGTCGCGATATGTAGGAAAGACGTGATGAGTACGCCGAATCCGATCGCTAGTACAGCACCTGTTTCTTGAAGACCAGGTTGCGATGCCAAAATGAACATGACCGCAAGCTTCGCGATCCCGCCATAGACGGAGTTCATCATGCCGGCTTTTGCGTCACCGGTTGCCTGTAAAATGGAATAAAGCGGACTTTGAATATAATAAAAGAAAAAGATGGGCGCGAGCATTGTCATATAGCTGCCGCCTTCTACAATATGAAATAACTTCTCGGCGAGTTCTTGGCCGTGGATGTAAAAAACAGTAGCCGCAAATGCCCCCGTCAAAGCGGATAAACGTAATGCCAAGTGAATTCTTTCTTGCAACTTTTTGACGTTACTCGAAGCAGCTGCACCGCTTACGGCCGGAACAAGCACGACGGATAATGCATACGGAATGAATGCCGGAAACAATAATAACGGAATAAGTACCCCTGAAATGACTCCGTACAATGAAGTGGCAGCTACCGTTCCAACGCCTGCCATGGAGAGTGCGCGTAAAAAGATAATAGGCTCGAGAAACCATGTGAAAGTTCCAAATAGACGACTGCCTGACGAAGGAAGTGCCACCTCAAGGATGGGCTCCATCGGATAGCGCGGTTCTTTTTTTTGTGGTTTTGGCTCCTTTTTTTGTTGCTGGCGGTATTTGTATAAAAGATACAGTACCGACACGACTTCAGCTACGAGTGTCACAGCCATCGCATATGCCGCGTTCATCATCGGATCATCAGGAGCTAAAATGTACGGAAGCATCCACGTAATCAATAAAATACGGAAGATTTGCTCGATGACTTGTGCCCATGCGGTTTCCTCAATTCGTGAAACCCCTTGAAAATACCCTCTGATTAATCCACCAATTGAAGCGATAGGTACGATGGCAAGGGCTACGTATAATGCAGTAGAAGTTGCGCTATTACCGAGTAAAGTTTCGGCTAGAAAAGGAATGAACAGAATACATGCTGGAATGAAGACTGCGCCAGATAAGATAGTAATAAATGTGGCAGTTCTCATAACTTGTCGTAATTGTACAGTGCTACCTTGCGCTTTTAGTTCCGCTATTACCTTAGCTATTGCAATTGGCACGCCAAGCTGTACTAAGGAGAGGAAAAAGATGAATGCCGGGTATGCGGTCATATAGATTCCAACCGTTTCTTCTCCTGCTACTCGCATAAATTGAATTCGATAGACGAAGCCGAGTAATTTCGATAAAAACACGGCCGCCATCAAAAAGATCGTCCCACGTATGAATGACGACACCCTGCACCACTCCTTCTGTTTTGCCGCTCGTTCAATTACTTACATAATGCTTGGGCAAAACCCAAATATAGTTAAGTGTATGTGATATAATCAAGTTTATTCCGGAACAAAACGCGAGGGGGGGAAGCGGCATTGGATCAACAGCTGACAGACTTATACAGACAGTTGCTCCCTGCACTAGAAAGTAAAAAAAAAGAATTGACGTTTTACGGCTACTCGGAGATTACGGAAGAAGATTTATTAGGATATTTGGTAGCGAAGAAGTGGCGGAAAAAAGATATTTCCACCATGCGTTCACACGAAATGATTTCAGATGTCCTGGCAATTACCGCGGCACAGTTCATGACCCATACACAAACAGAGGCTCAACGCAATAGTGAAGACGTTTTGGAATTGAGCGAAGAGGAATGGTCTGTGTTATTTTCGCCCAAAAAAACTGATTGATTTGCGATTCTAGTCATGAAGTATTTGACACAGACAACCGACTGTTTCATAATTGGTATGTTGTATAATGAGAGACCGAAAGTACATAACAAGTGCTATGCCGCTCTAGTATATGAGGGGGAAAAGGAAATATGAAAAACAGAGGAAGGATCGTCGCGTTTTTGCTGCTTATCGTTATTTTGGCATCAACGGTATTTTCCACGACGAGTCCGATTTTAAAAGATGTCAAGCTAGGTCTTGACTTGCAAGGTGGTTTCGAGGTTCTGTACCAAGTGAAGCCATTGAAAGACGGACAGAAGATCACGGAGTCGACGGTTGCCGATACGGCCCGCGCTTTGACGAATCGTATTGACGTACTCGGTGTAAGTGAGCCAAGTATTCAAATCGAATCGAACAACCGGATCCGCGTTCAGCTTGCCGGGGTAGAAGATCAGGAATCTGCCCGCGAATTATTATCCACTCAAGCTAATCTGTCGTTCCGTAATGCGAATGATGAATTGATGCTAGACGGAAATGATTTGAAAGAAGGTAAAGCAAAAGCCAATTTCGATGAGAACAACAATCCCGTTGTCACATTGGAAATGAAAGATCCAAATAAATTTGGAGAAGTTACATCTCAAATTGTACAAATGAAGCCAGACAATATGTTGGTCATCTGGTTGGACTTCATTGAAGGTGAAAGCTCCTTTAAAGAAGAAGCCATGAAACCAGAACCTGCTTTCATCTCGGCTCCTTATGTGTCTAAAACGATCAACTCTTCAAATGTCGAGATCTCAGGGAACTTCTCTATTGAAGAGACAAAGAACTTAGCGGGTATTCTAAACGCCGGTGCATTACCTGTTGATTTAGAGGAAATTTACTCGACTTCTGTCGGTGCACAATTTGGTGAGCAAGCACTTGATAAAACGATATTCGCAGGAATTGTCGGCGTCAGCTTGGTCTTTATCTTTATGGCACTCTATTACCGTTTGCCAGGGCTTATTGCAGTTGTCACACTCTCTGTTTATATCTTTTTGATTTTACTAGTGTTCACATTAATCAATGGTGTGTTGACACTACCAGGTATCGCGGCATTAATGCTCGGGGTCGGGATGGCAGTCGATGCCAATATCATCACCTATGAGCGGATCAAAGAAGAATTACGTGTCGGAAAATCGGTTAAAACGTCCTTTACGGCCGGAGCGAAGTCTTCGTTCACCGCGATTCTTGATGCGAACGTCACGACACTCCTTGCGGCAGTAGTATTGTTCATTTATGGTACAAGCTCTGTTAAAGGTTTCGCGACAATGTTAATTATCAGTATCATGGTCAGTTTCTTAACAGCTGTTTGGGGATCACGTCTACTGCTTGGTCTACTCGTTCACAGTGGATACCTCGACAATAAAGTCAGCTGGTTTGGACTGAACAAGAAACAAGTTCACTCAGCGGATGAAGGCTATGAAACACTTGATTTGACTACGAAATTCGACCGTTTTGATTTCGTTCATTCAAGAAAACGTTTCTATACATTGTCCATTGTCTTGTTGTTAGTCGGAGCGATTATGCTCGGTGTCTTCAAGCTCAATCTAGGAATCGACTTCTCCGGTGGTACACGTGTTGAAGTACTGGCTGAACAGCAGCTGGATGAAGCAGAAGTAACGAAACAGCTTGAGGATATCGGTCACCCAACGTCAGACGTCGTCATTTCAGGCGATGAGAAAAATATTGCGGTGGCTCGATACAAAGAAGACTTCTCACAAGAAGAAGTCAATAAAATCAAAAAAGAAATGTCTGCACTGTATGGCGCAGAGCCAAATGTTTCGACAGTTTCGGATACAGTAGGTAAAGAGCTTGTGCGCAATGCGATCTATGCATTAGCCATTGCGGCACTCGGTATCATTATCTACGTGGCGTTCCGTTTCGAATGGCGTATGGGTCTTGCGGCCATTATCGGTTTACTGCATGATGCGTTCTTCATGATTGCGATCTTCAGTATTTTACGATTGGAAGTAGACATTACATTCATCGCGGCGGTTCTGACGATTATCGGTTACTCAATTAACGATACTATCGTAACCTTCGACAGAATACGTGAAAACTTGCAGCGCTCGAAGCATATTAATAATGACGACGAGTTGGCGGCCATCGTCAATAAATCATTGCGACAAACACTTGGTCGTTCCGTGAATACGGTTCTGACAGTTATTTTCGTCGTCGTGGCATTGATGGCACTTGGTGCAGAATCAATCCGACCGTTCTCTATCGCATTATTGATTGGTTTGATCGCGGGTACGTATTCTTCCATCTTCATCTCTGCTCAACTTTGGTTCGATCTAAAGAGAAAGCAGATTGCGAAGAGTGGCGGAATGAAAGTAGAAAAAGAGAAAAAACAATGGGGCTCAGACGAACCTGTTGTATAATACGTTTGAACTATATAAAAAGCAGGGTATACTTCGGTATATCCTGCTTTTTTGAATGGAGGAATGAAGCCTATGAAATTTCAGTGGACGGTATTATTCGGTTTGTTATTTGCTGTGTTGATTGCAGTGTTTGCGGTGTTTAATGTAGAGTCTGTGCCGGTAAATTATTTCTTTGGTACAGAGATGATCCCACTTGTGTTAATTATTTTGGGCTCGGCTTTGCTAGGTGCAATTATTAGTGGGTTCTTTGCTATTTATAAGTCTTATCGAAATAGTCGCCGTGTGAAGGAGTTGGATAAGCAGTTGCATTTGAAGGAGGAGGAGTTGACTGCGCAGCGTAGGCAGATGCAGGAGATGGAAGAGCGCATCGATACGTTGATGGAGCCGCCGTTGGTTCAGGCGGAAATTATTCCGCCGAAAGAGTTGTATTGAATAGGTGATACCACAATAGGTCGTGCTTTGCGACTTGTTGTGGTTTTTTCGTGGTGTTGTATTTTAGTGGAGAGGTGGGGATAGAGTTGGTTTTTTGCATGATTGCGTAATAAGCGGCGTTGGTAGTTGTTTTTGCAAGTGATTTTTTCGATTGGGGATTGGATGGTGGTAGTGGTTCTGCTGACGATGTGAGTGGGGCGGTCATTGTCCCCACTTCGGTGCTGGTGGATGGCTTTCGCAAGGAGCCTGAGACAGGAAGGGCGCCTGTCTTAGTCTCCTCGCTACGCCTACCACTGGCAGCACTTTCGTTGGATGATGTGAAGGGCAATACAGTTTGTTGTTTTCGCAAAGAGTGGAAGGTGAAAAGCGCTTGCTAGAACCTATTCTGTGGTTAAACACTAAACTGAACGTCATCCACTTTAAAAAAACTATCTGTCTTTCATCCAGTTAGTAGCGAAGTCATAACTACAGAGTAGGCAGATCAACGGCGCCATCCCGCTTCGAACCTCTCCATATCGTTTCCTTTCAGTCTCCATCCACATTAGCTATAATAAGAACAGAGGAAGTGAACGCATTGATACAATCCAAAAAAAGATGGAAAATTGATCGGCCTGACGAAGAACTCGTCAATCAGCTCGCGAAAGACTTAAAACTATCTACGATGCTGACCAAAATACTTGTCTCACGCGGCATCACGACAAGCGAACAAGCAAACGCGTACTTGTACATGGATGAAACCAACTTGCACGACCCATTTTTATTCCATGACATGCAAAAAGCTGTTGACAGTATCAAGCAAGCCATCGACACACAACAGCAAATTACAATATATGGAGATTACGACGCGGACGGCGTAACAAGCGTAACCGTGCTAACGACAGCACTTGAGCGTCTTGGTGCTAAAGTGAACTTCGCCATTCCGAACCGATTTGAACATGGTTATGGACCGAATAGCGACTACTTTGAACAACTACATATAGATGGAACCGAAGTCATCATTACCGTTGATAACGGAATTTCAGGCGTCGAGCAAATCGCATTCGCGAAATCGCTCGGCATGACGATCATCGTAACGGATCACCACGAAATGGGCGAAGTATTGCCTGATGCGGATGCAGTCATTCATCCTCGTCATCCAGAAGGCAATTATCCCTTCGGAGAACTCGCGGGGGTAGGGGTGGCATTCAAACTCGCTTCTGCGCTACTTGGAGAGCCACCTCTCGACTTGTTAGAATTTGTCGCAATCGGCACCATAGCAGATTTGGTTCCGCTAGAAGATGAGAACCGTTATATGGTGAAGGAAGGGATTCGCAGATTGCGTCGCACGCAGCGTCCGGGAATTAAAGCGTTGATGCAAGTGAGCGGACATGACCAGAATGCATTATCGGAAGAAACGATTGGCTTTACGATAGGTCCACGCTTAAATGCACCCGGACGACTCGGTGATGCGGACGTCGCTGTGGATTTATTGAAGTCTGACAATGATCAACAAGCGCTCGGAATTGCGGAGTCGTTGAATGATTTGAATAAAGAAAGGCAACAATTGGTGAAAGAGATCGCAAAAGAGGCGGAAGAACAAGTGGAAATTCGCTATGGCGATCAAATTCCTCACGTCTTAGTCGTCGAAGGTGAAGGTTGGAATCCGGGGGTTGTCGGCATCGTGTCGTCGAGGTTGACGGAGAAACACTACCGTCCTTCCATCATTTTGTCGCTTGACCATGAGACAGGGATTGCAAAAGGTTCTGCCCGCAGTATCGAAGGTTTTGATTTGTATAAGGAATTGTCTAAGAATGCATCGATTCTGCCACATTTCGGTGGGCATGCGATGGCGGCTGGGATGTCACTGAAAATAGAAGATGTTGAATTATTGCGTTCGAATTTGAATGAACAGGCACGGGACGTGTTGACGGAAGAAGATCTTCAACCGATTTTATCGATTGATGTACCGCTGTCGATGAATGAAATTGATATTGCATCGATCGAAGCGCTTGAGAAAATCCGACCATTTGGTATGGGGTTCCCGAAGCCTGTTTTCTTGCTTGAACAACTGGACACGATATCTGTCCGCAAAATCGGTACGGCGAAAGATCATCTAAAACTTGAAATGGGCGATCACGGAGAACGACTGGACGCGATTTATTTCGGAGCGGGTGCATTGGCAGATGAAATGGCACCACAGAGTAAATTGAGTTTGACGGGTGACTTGCAGATCAATGAATGGAACGGCAACAAGAAAGCGCAGTTACTTGTCGGAGACGTGAAATGTGACGAGTGGCAGTTGTTTGATTATCGTGGGATTCGTGAGCCGGCTAGATGGTTGCCGATGATTCCAGATAAAGCGCAATTCATTTCGTTCAGTGAAGAAGCTATTTTGCATTTCGCGCCGTTCTTTAAAGACGTTCCCATTGCTTTGATCGGACGCGATGAACTGTATCCATCTTCCGCGATCGTTTTGCTCGATATGCCACAGGCGAAAGAACAGTTGAAGCTAGTGATGGAAAAGACGCTTGCTGACCGTGTCTATCTACATCTACATGTGCATGATTCGATGTACTTCGAAAAGATGCCCGACCGTCAACAATTTGGTTGGTATTACAGCTTTTTGAAAAAGCGGGAGACATTTGATATATACAATCAAATCGAAATGCTTTCAAAACATAAAGGTTGGAAAAAAGACGTAATTAAGTTCATGACAAAAGTGTTTTATGAACTAGAATTTGTTACACTAGAGAATGGTAAGGTGACGATGCTAGAATCTGCCGGTAAACGTGATTTGGCAGAAGCACCATCCTATAAAAAACGCCAACAGCAGATTAAACTAGAAGAGCTATTGCTTTATGCTCCGTATCAGGACTTAAAGAAAGTATTCGATTCTTTACGTGAGACAGACGCTGTTGAGGAGGAAAAACTGTGGACTTAAAAAAGTTTGTAACGACTGTAGACGATTATCCGAAACCGGGTGTTAGCTTTAAAGACATCACGACGATCATGGATAACGGAGAAGCATATAAATATGCGACAGACCAAATTGTCGAGTATGCGAAAGGATTGGACGTAGATATCATCGTGGGGCCGGAAGCACGCGGTTTCATCATCGGATGTCCTGTTGCCTATGCCCTTCAAATCGGTTTTGCGCCGGTTCGTAAGCCGGGTAAATTACCTCGCGAAACGATTTCAGTCTTCTATGATCTGGAATATGGACAAGATGAACTAACGATCCACAAAGATGCGATCAAGCCTGGACAGCGTGTACTCGTTGTCGATGATTTGCTTGCAACTGGCGGTACAGTGGGTGCAACAGTCGAATTAATCGAGAAACTTGGCGGCGTAGTGGCTGGCTGTGCATTCTTGATCGAACTGACGTACTTGGAAGGTCGCAAAAAGTTGACGAATGAAAACATCAAGGCGCTTAT
The DNA here is from genome assembly GCF_029267015.1 of Sporosarcina ureae. Lineage (GTDB taxonomy): Bacteria > Bacillota > Bacilli > Bacillales_A > Planococcaceae > Sporosarcina > Sporosarcina ureae_D. The sequence continues at coordinate 13,663 of NZ_JARIEA010000070.1, forward strand.
TACGTATTAATTCCTAACGAATCCTTCGCTTAACGCGGAGGATTCTTATTATATAGGCCCTGAGTTTGATTCGCTTTAACGATAAATGATATTATACATATACTACTAAAAAAATTATCTAAATATTTACGGAATAGGTTGAAAGGGGTAACATAATGGCGAAAAATCAAGACCTGACAGAACAAGACGTATACGACTTGGTCGCCAAATACATGAATGAAGAGCACGTCGAATTCATTAAGCGCGCGTATGTCATGGCAGAAAAGTCTCACGAAGGACAGTTTAGAACTTCAGGTGAGCCGTATATCAACCATCCGATTCAAGTGGCAGGCATTTTGGCTGAACTTCAAATGGATCCAGAAACTGTTGCGGCAGGCTTTTTGCATGACGTGGTAGAGGATACGGAGATTAGCCGTGAAGATATCATCCGCGAATTTGGTGATGAAGTCGCGATGCTCGTGGATGGCGTAACGAAGCTCGATAAACTAAAATTCAGATCCAATGAAGAAAAACAAGCGGAAAATCACCGCAAAATGTTTATTGCGATGGCACAGGATATCCGTGTCATTCTAATTAAATTAGCAGACCGTTTGCATAATATGCGGACATTGAAGCATGTTCCTGCTGCTAAACAACGTCGTGTCTCCGAAGAAACACTAGAAATTTTCTCACCACTTGCTCATCGTCTTGGGATTTCCACCATTAAGTGGGAGCTTGAAGATATTGCATTACGCTATTCCAATCCGCAACAGTATTATCGCATCGTGAATTTGATGAAGCAAAAGCGGACAGAACGTGAACAGTATTTGACAGACGTCATGAACCAGATGCGTGTCGAACTGGACGAAATGGGTATTGCGGCAGAAATGCATGGCAGACCGAAACATTTGTATTCCATTTATCAAAAGATGGTCATTCAGAAAAAAGAATTCAATGAAATTTATGATCTATTAGCAGTTCGTATTGTGGTGAAAAGTATCAAGGATTGCTACGCAGCGCTCGGGATTATCCATACGCTATGGAAGCCGATGCCTGGACGATTCAAAGACTATATCGCGATGCCAAAACAAAATTTGTACCAGTCCATTCATACGACGGTCGTGGGCCCTGCTGGAGATCCTCTCGAAGTGCAAATTCGTACAGAAGAGATGCACAGAATTTCTGAATTTGGTGTAGCGGCACATTGGGCGTATAAAGAAGGCAAACCAGTGGCAAAACTAGATAGTGATATTGATTCGAAATTTACATGGTTCCGTGAGATTCTTGAAATTCAAAATGAATCATCCAATGCGCAGGAGTTTATGGAGTCATTGAAGTTCGATTTATTCTCGGACATGGTCTATGTATTTACACCTGACGGGGATGTTGTCGAATTGCCGCAAGGATCGGTGCCAATCGACTTTGCTTATCGTGTGCACTCCGAAGTCGGTAACCGGACGACGGGTGCGAAAGTCAATGGTAAAATTGTTCCTCTGGATTCGGCGTTATCGACAGGCGACATTGTGGAAATTTTGACATCGAAACAATCATTTGGTCCAAGTCGTGACTGGCTGAAACTGGCGCACACATCACAAGCGAAAAATAAAATTCGTCAGTACTTCAAAAAACAATTACGCGACGAGAACATCGACAAAGGCAGCGAAATGATTCAGAAGGAATTGAAAGCTGAAGAGTATGACGTCAAAGAAGCGTTGAGTAAAGAAAATATGCAGCGCACGATTGATAAATTCAGTTTCACTTCTGAAGAAGATCTCTACGCAGCAGTCGGATCGGGCGGCATTACCGCACAACAAGTAGTCAATCGACTAGCTGAGCGAATGCGTAAGGAACGCGTGAAGCAAGAAACAATTGACAAAATCGTCTCGGATATTCATACGCCGAAGCCTGAGAAACAAACAGAATCAGGCGTAATCGTCAAGGACATTGACAATATGTTGATCCGCATTTCGAAGTGCTGTAATCCTGTACCAGGCGATGAAATTGTGGGCTTCATTACACGTGGACGCGGAGTTTCTGTCCACCGTACCGATTGTCCGAACGTTTTATCCGAGCAAGGTCAGCAAGAGCGAATTATTGACGTAGACTGGGCGTTGCAGGATGAGAAGGTTAAAAAAGAATTCCAAGTTGATATTGAAATTTCAGCGTTTGATCGACAAGGCTTGCTGAATGAAGTGATGATGGTCGTGGCGGATATGAATACGCCGATTATCGCGGTTAGTGGCAAAGCAGATAAAGATGATATCGCACATATCCATATGTCGATCAAAATTCAGAACATCACACATCTACAGCGTACTGTCGAGAAAATCAAACATATTAAAGATGTGTATTCCGTAGAACGAGTGATGAACTAAACAGGAGGTGTGAACATGCGAGTCTTATTACAGCGTGCGAAAGATGCTTCTGTAACAGTTGGCGGAGAAATTACGGGTGCCATTTCAACAGGTTATGTATTGCTTGTTGGTATCACGCATGACGATACCGAACAAGACGCCAACTATATTGCAAACAAAATTGCGGGCTTGCGCATCTACGAAGACGACGAAGGGAAATTGAATCATTCGATCAATGAAGTCAATGGCGCGATCTTATCGGTTTCCCAGTTTACGTTGTATGGCAACGTACAAAAAGGCCGTCGTCCAAGCTTTATTGACGCCGCGAAAACTGACGTAGCAGAACCGTTATGGGAATACTTCAATGAACAGTTGCGTGGTCACGGACTCCACGTCGAAACAGGACAGTTCGGTGCCATGATGGACGTGCAGTTGACGAATGATGGTCCGGTGACGTTGATGATTGAGTCGAAGTGATGAAGTAGTGCGTGCTTGGGAAGTCTATGAGCGGTTGCGTGGCGTGATAGAGCGCTTAGCTGAAGCCTATGAGCGAATAACAGGCGTGATAGAGCGGTCACGACGTTTCATAGAGCACTCACGGGTTCGAATAGAGCGGATGAACAGTATGTATGAGCATTTGCTAATTCTACTCATCCTATATAATTCGTCAAACGAGTTGACAGTAGCAGCGGTTGCGACTAACATAGATAGTAATCGAATTAATTCATACACCGATGATGTGGAAAATACCTTTACTACAGGCTGGAAAGAGAACGGGAACTTGGCTGAAATTCCCTGACAGTACCGTAAAGCGAACAACACCACGGAGGATTCATGCTGAAAGTAGTAGGCATGGACGGAACCGGCCGTTATCCGGATTCGAGTGGGCACATTTGTGTCAATTTGGGTGGAACCGCGGAAGCTACAAGCTCTCGTCCCTGTTTTATTAGGGATGGGAGCTTTTTTGTGTTTTCTGGAAGTTCACCCGTTATCAGATGATCGAAAGGAGTTTTACTTATGAATTTCAAAGTTCCCCGCGGTACACAGGATATTCTTCCTGACGTTTCTTGGAAGTGGCAGCGCGTTGAAAAAATCGCTCGATCAATTTGCGATGTTTACAACTACAAAGAAATCCGCACACCGATTTTTGAGCAAACCGAATTATTCCAGCGTACAGTTGGAGATACGACAGACATTGTGCAAAAAGAGATGTACACGTTCACGGACAGAGGCGATCGTTCGATGACATTGCGCCCTGAAGGCACAGCACCTGTCGTTCGTTCATTCGTCGAACACAAAATGTTTGGATACGCAGATCAGCCGGTGAAGTTATATTACACAGGTCCGATGTTCCGCTATGAGCGCCAACAAGCGGGCCGTTATCGCCAATTCGTCCAGTTCGGCGTAGAGTCAATCGGCAGCGCGGACCCAGCAATCGATGCAGAAGTGATTGAATTGGCAATGAACATCTACAAAAAAACCGGTCTATCGGACATCAAACTTGTGTTGAATTCACTTGGTGACAAGGAATCACGCGACGCGCACCGTGAAGCACTGATCGCACACTTCAGTCCGCGCATTGAAGAATTTTGTTCAGACTGCCAAAACCGTTTGGAGAAAAACCCATTGCGCATACTCGACTGTAAAGTGGACAGAGAACACCCATTGATGACAACAGCTCCGTCACTCGCTGATTATCTCAATGAAGAATCAAGTGCATATTTCGAGAAAGTGAAAAACTACTTGAACATCGCAGGCATCGAGTACGAATACGACCCGAATCTCGTACGTGGACTTGACTACTACAACCACACAGCATTCGAAATCATGAGCACGTCCAAAGGCTTCGGCGCAATCACGACTCTTTGTGGTGGCGGACGCTATAATGGACTCGCTGAAGAAATCGGCGGCCCACCCGCACCTGGGATCGGCTTCGCCCTTAGCATAGAGCGACTTTTGCTGGCGCTTGAAGCAGAAGGAAAGTCCTTCACGGACGAACCGTCACTCGACGTCTACCTCGTCACACTCGGCGACGCAGCACGCGAAAAAGGCTTCGAGATCCTCAGTAAACTACGCGACAATGGCTTGCGTAGCGAGATGGACTACATGGACCGCAAGATGAAGGCCCAGATGAAGTCCGCTGACCGCTTGCAAGCGAACCACGTCATCGTCATAGGCGAGGACGAAGTGAACGAAAATGTCGTCCAGCTAAAGAACATGGCAGACGGAGAACAAAAGAAGGTTGCGGTTGACGAATTGATGGGGGAATTGAAGAAGTAAACATTGGATGGTGTATGGGATTTGCGCTTCAGAGGGGACGCTTTCCCGAGGGCCCGCGGTGAGCCAACCAGGTCGCTGCGCTTCCTTTGGTTGTCTCACCTGTCGGGCTGATCCTCCGGGAGTCGCCCCTCTTACGCTCCAATCCTACTTAGCGACATTATTTACTCATAGACGTCACTAAAGTCAGTAAGGGAATTATTTTCTGTTCTTGTGCTTTGTTTTAAGTGCAAGTACAAAAACAAATTTTAGTAGAGGCATAAAGTATTCCAAAGTTCTAAGTAGGGATTGGAGTGCAGAGCGGCGACTCCCGATGGATCAGCGTGCGCCTTGAGACCCTGGACTGAACGTAGTGAGGGAAGCGGCTCAAGCCACGTCCATGGGAAAGCGTCCGCCTAGAGCGTAAATCCCCTCACGTACCCCAATTCAGCCTATCCTTTTCCCATCCACTCACTATGAACAAAACACGTCATACTATACCTATCCGTACAATATAATGGAAAAAAGGAAATAAAATTTTGAAATATTACGATTCTATTTGTATACTTGTACTATTAAGTAAAAGGGGGAATGAAAATGAACCGTGAAGAACTACTTGCGCCAGACCGTTATAACATCGTTTCGGAATTCGAAAAATATGCAACGGGTGACGGTAGAAAAGCATTAATTTATGTAGACGCGCAAAATCAACAACAAGAAGTAACATACGATGAACTCATCAAAGCAGCCAACCGAACAGCGAATGCGCTGACATCGACTGGGCTACAAAAAGGTGATGTAGTATTGGTGATGGTGCCTCGCATGATTGAAGCATACGTTACATATATCGGTGCACTTAAAGCAGGACTTGTTGTGATCCCTAGTTCAGAAATGTTGCGTTCCTCCGATATTGAATATCGAATCGAACATAGTAATGCAAAAGCAATTATTGCATTCGACGCATTCACCGATCAATTAGAACATGTAAATAACTTAGACAAAGTGACAGTCTATATTATTGGTGAAGCAAAAGAAGGGGAAGTATCTTTAGCAGAAAAAGAAAAAAATGCCTCTTCTGAATTTACTGCATGCGATACCGCTAGTGACGATATGGCGTTTTTATCGTATACGTCTGGGACAACAGGCAAGCCAAAAGGCGTAGTACATACTCATGGATGGGGATATGCACACTTAAGAACGACTGCACCGAACTGGTTGGGCATTGAAGAACGTGACATAGTTTGGGCTACTGCAGCACCTGGTTGGCAGAAATGGATATGGACACCGTTCTTATCAGTTCTAGGAAGTGGAGCGACGGGGTTTGTCTACAATGGTAAGTTTGACGTAGATAAATATTTGCATTTCTTAGATGAATACAAAGTAAATGTTTTATGCTGTACGCCGACCGAATATCGATTTATCGCAAAAGCGAAGAATCTAGATGAGTTTTCATTGGCTTCCCTAAAAAGCGCTGTTTCAGCTGGCGAACCATTAAATCGAGAAGTGATCGATATTTTTGAAAGACAGTTTTCACTAAATGTGCGTGACGGATACGGTCAAACAGAAAATACGCTTCTGGTCGGTACAATGATCGGAATGGAACCGCGTCCTGGATCTATGGGCAAACCGACGCCAGGCAATATCGTCGATGTCATCAATGATGAAGGCAAACCAGCGGGCGCGAATGAAGTTGGAGACATTGCAGTTCATAAGAGCACTCCAGCGCTATTCCAAGAGTATTTGAATGACCCTGAACGTACGAAGATGCAATTTAGAGGAGATTATTATATTACAGGTGACCGCGCGAAAAAGGATGAAGACGGTTATTTCTGGTTTGAAGGACGTGGCGATGATATTATCGTAAGTTCGGGTTATACAATCGGGCCTTTTGAAGTGGAAGATGCGCTAATTAAACATCCAGCTGTTCGTGAATGTGCAGTTGTTGCAAGTCCGGATCCAGAACGTGGAAATGTCGTAAAAGCATTTGTTGTTCTACGAGATGATTCAATTGGTTCAACCGAAGAGCTTGTGAAAGAATTGCAAAATCACGTGAAAGAGTTGACGGCACCTTACAAGTATCCACGTAAAATTGAGTTTATGGAAGAGTTGCCAAAAACGTCTTCGGGAAAAATTATGCGTATTGAATTGCGTAAAAAAGAACAAAATCAATAATACTGATCCACTACTAGTACCGAAGAAGGACTGCCGAAAGTCGTTTTAATTCGACGATTGACCAGTCCTTTTGGTTTTGATTCAGAAAAATGTACGTTGCACTTTTTCGAAGAAGGAGTTATTTGGAAGTTTTGCGGTGCGAATCACTTTATGACTTAGCCGCGCTTCCACTTTTTCTACTTGTTTAATACCGAGTGCTTCGTTATCCGCTGCAATGGAAGGGAATTCATTACCTTCTTGTTGGACATTGAGTGTTAACGTTCTCTCGTTACTGAGGATGAACGAAGTGCCAAGTGTGCGATAACGATTGTTGTTGACCGACGCAAGTTCAGTCACTTGGAATGAAGGGAGTCGTGGGTCAATCACGGCACCTTTGACGGATTTGTTATAGGCAGTACTGCCGGTTGGTGTAGAGATGATCATACCGTCACCGAGGAAAGTTTCAAATAATAGATCATCAATGAAAATGTCCATGACGAATGTACGGATAATAGTAGAACGAATGCTGAATTCATTTAGACATAAAAATGGTTTATGCTGATTAATGGTTACTTCAAGTAAAGGATAATGTCGTTCTTCAATAGTCTCTTGCCGTAAAGTTTCGACAAGTGAGCGAATATCATCATATTGATAATCACAATATACACCATGTGCACCTTTCACAGACGCGCCTAGATACAGACAATCTTGACGAAAGTCGGTTTTGCGGACAGCTTGAAGGAAGGTCCCGTCGCTTCCAACGCTAAGTATAACCGTTGCTTCGGTGTGGTCTTCGGTAAGTCTGAAGCCTTCACTTTTAAGTCGTTGTCCAACGAAATGTTTTTTATGGATAGTGTCTTCATCAAGACGGCTGAAAAGAAAAATTACGTGTTGGGTAGTCATTTGAATCGTCTCCTTTTTCAGTTAATAGAATAAGTGTAGCATGAATGAAACATTTGGACGATGAGGAACGTATAAGTAGATGTGGACAAAGGAGGAAATTTACTTATGAATGCAAAAAGATGGATAGCCGTAGCGGTTGCTGCGATTTTGATCGTAGTATCGGTAGGTATTAATGCCATGTCATGGGTTTTCACTAGAGACTGGAATAGTTTCGTTAGTGAGATCAACTTGATGGAAACGCAAGTGCAGGAAACGGTAGTAGAAGAAGGAAGTGCTAACGAAAGAATTGCTGTGTTAACAGTGGATGGAGTCATCCAAGATACGGGTGAAGCGTCTATTTTCAGTGGGGCTGAGTACAACCATCAACAATTTATGACGCAGTTGAATGAGTTGGCGAACGATGAAACTGTGAAAGGAATTGTCCTTTCAGTGAATTCTCCAGGTGGAGGCGTATTGGAGTCATCCGATATTTACGACGCACTGACAGAAATTCAAACTTCGAAAAAGATTCCGATTTATGTAGCGATGGGCGGTATGGCAGCTTCAGGTGGATATTACATCTCAGCACCAGCCGATAAAATTTATGTTCACCCTGAAACGTTGACAGGATCTATCGGCGTCATCATGCAATCTGTCAATTACGGTAAATTAGCGGAAAAATACGGTGTGGAATTCCCAACAATCAAGTCAGGTCCTTATAAAGATATGATGAGTCCGACTAGAGAAATGAAACCTGAAGAACGTGCGATGTTACAAGAAATGATTGATGATTCGTATAAACGTTTCGTTGATATTATTGTAGATGGCCGTGGTATGTCAGAAAAGGCTGTTCGCAAAGTTGCGGATGGACGCGTAATGAATGGTCGTCAAGCAATCGAAGCGGGTCTTGCAGATGATTATGGCAAGTTGCCAATCGTTGTTTCCGCGATGAAAGAAGATTATCACTTAGAAAAAGCGGAAGTCTTCGAATATGGAATGCCGACTAATTTGAAAGCTATTCTTTCCATGAAAGCACATGATGTGTTCAATGGAGATGTTGAATCACAAATTTTGAAAAAATTACTGACTGAAAATACAGCGCCACGCATGATGTATTTATACGGTGAATAATAAGGAGGGAAATAATCATGACGAATGAACTGCTGGATACGCAACCAACTATGCGACTTGAACAGATGCTCGTGCCGAAATATGCAGGATTCTGGATCAGACTGTGGGCATTTTTAATTGACATGCTGATCATTTCGGCTATTAGCGGCATCTTTGTCAAGCCAGTATTCCGCGTACTCGATATGGCGATTACTAAGCCCTCTGCCTTTTTATTTAGCCCGTATAAAGTAACGGCACTTGTCTTGTTATTGTTGTATTTTATCATCATGACGAAAATCGCGGGACAGACGGTAGGGAAAATGATCATGGGAATTCGTGTAATGAAATCAAACGGGGAAAAGGCAACGTGGAGTTCTGTTATCTTCCGGGAAGGTTTCGGTCGTTTTATTTCACAAATGTTATGGATTCCCTATTTACTCGTTCTATTTTTACCTCAAAAGAAAGCACTTCACGACGTCTTTGCTGACACAGTTGTCGTGCATGAACGAACATTTGAGAGAAAAGAAATACAGAAAATCATTGAACCTGAACATCATCAGTTGCATGAAGACCCTACGGTTTAGTACACTAGTTTAAAAGGAGTGGTTAGTTATGGTACAAGTTACATTCAAAGATAATCCGGTTCATCTGTTAGGTTCAGAAGTGAAAGTTGGAGATCAAGCACCAAGCTTCACAGTCCTTGCGAATGATTTGAATCCTGTTACACTTGACGATTCAAAAGGTAAAGTGCGTTTGATCAGTGTAGTGCCTTCTGTTGATACAGGTGTATGTTCTATCCAGACTAAGCGTTTCAACGACGAAGCCACGTCACTTGGTGATGATGTGGAAGTCATGACGATTTCTTGCGATCTTCCGTTTGCACAAGGACGTTGGAAAGAAGATGAGAAGGTAGAAAATTTACATTTGTACTCTGATCATCGTGATCTTTCATTCGGTAAAGCCTTCGGTACGGCGATTGAGGAATTGCGTCTATTGACTCGTTCTATTTTTGTAGTCGATCGCGACGACAAAGTAGCGTACGTGGAGTATGTGAGCGAAGCAACTGACCACCCGGATTATGATGCAGCGATTAAAGCAGTTAAAGAATTGAATTAATTAAAAAACCCACCTGAACAAGAGGTGGGTTTCTTCTTGGAGGAATTTTGAATGAGCAATATGGAAAAAGTGTTTACGTATTACGACAACCATGCAGCGGCGACTGATGGGTTATATTTGGACGCTGTGTTAGAAGCTAGTGAAAAATGGTTGGATCAACCGTCGGCAGTAGAATTGCAAGATCCTGATAAGGAAGAAATTCGTAAAGGTATCCAGCTTGCCTTATTAAAAGGATTAAAGCAGTCTACACAAGCTCATCACCAAATGACGCCTGATACAATCGGCTTCTTGATAGGTTATCTAATCAATAAATTAATGGATACAAAGCAACCTGTAACCTTCCTGGACCCTGCTGTAGGAACGGGAAATTTGTTATTTACTGTAATGAATCAATATAAAGGTTCCGCTTCTGCCAGCGCAGTTGAAATCGATGATGTATTGATTCAAATTGCTGCTGCAACCGCGAATTTATTGGAGTTGCCAGTATCATTTTATTTACAAGATGCGCTTCGTCCATTGCCTATCGATGTAGTCGATGCAGTGGTAAGTGATATACCTGTAGGCTATTATCCAGATGATGAAGTCGCTATGGAGTATGAACTCATGGCATCTGAAGGTCATGCTTTTTCACATTATTTATATATTGAACAATCTATGCGTTATGTGAAGCCGGGTGGTTATGGATTATTCATCGTTCCTTCAAAACTATTGACGGCTGAAGGGGCAGAACCTATTTTAAATTTTGTCAAAGAGCATAAATTATTGAGAGGTTTACTTGAATTACCGGATTCAATATTTGCGGATCAACGTTTTGCAAAAAGTATTTTATTGTTACAACAACCGCCAAATGAAAACTATGTCTTGCCGGATGTTTTGTTAGCGAAAATACCTGAGCTGGGAAATGCAAAGGCTATGCAAAAGTTCTTTGATAAATTAAGTGTTTGGATGGAAGAGGAAGGGGAGTGACGCAACGTCACATTCTCTTCCTTTTTATATTTTAAGAATATTTAAACGAAAAAGGATGAATTGCTCGAATTCAATTGCTTTTAAAATAGTTAGCTACTATAATAAATTTTAACGTTCTACGACGTAATTATTTTAAGGGGTGGGTATTTGTGCCGAAAATATTATCGATAAATGCGGGAAGTTCTTCTTTAAAGTTCCAATTGATCGAAATGACGAACGAAGAAGAAATTACTAAGGGGTTATTCGAGCGCATTGGTTTAGAGAATTCTATTTTCACAATGGCAACGGATGAAAAGAAAATCGAAAAAGTATTAGATATTACTGATCACTCTATGGCTGTTGAAATGTTATTGGAACATTTACTAAGTGAGGGAGTCGTTTCGTCTTATGATGAAATTGACGGACTCGGTCATCGAGTAGTTCACGGGGGAGAACTATATAGTGACTCAGTATTAATTACAGACGAAGTAATAGAGAAACTTGAAGAAATTTCAAGCTTTGCACCTTTGCATAATCCAGCTAATATTGTCGGAATAAAGGCTTTTAAGAAAGCGTTACCAAATATACCAGCAGTAGCAATATTCGATACTGCATTCCACCAGACAATGCCTGAGAAATCATTTTTGTACGCATTGCCATATGAGTACTATGAGAAATACGGAATCCGTAAATACGGCTTCCATGGTACAAGCCATAAATACGTAACGGAGCGTGCTGCAAAAATTTTAAATAGACCGCTTGAAGATACACGCCTTATTTCTTGCCACCTCGGTAACGGTGCAAGTATTGCAGCGGTTAAAGGCGGTAAGTCAGTAGATACGTCTATGGGCTTCACTCCGTTAGCAGGCGTGATCATGGGCACGCGATCAGGTAACATTGACCCTGCGCTCATTCCATACATGATGGAATGTACGAACCAAACAGCCGAAGAAGTAGTCAATGTACTAAATAAAAAATCCGGACTACTTGGTATCTGTGGATTCTCTAGTGACTTACGCGATATTACGGAAGCAGCAGAACAAGGCAACGAGCGTGCGCAATTGGCTCTAGACGTATTCACAGATCGTATTCACCAGCATATTGGACAATACGCTGCGGGCATGGGTGGGGTAGATGCCATTATCTTCACAGCAGGAATTGGCGAGAACAGTACGATTGTTCGTGAAAAAGTCATGCGTGGATTGGAATTCATGGGTGTATACTTCGACCCAAGTCTAAACAACATCCGTGGTGAAGAAGCATATATCAGCTTCCCACATTCACCAGTTAAAGTACTTATCATCCCAACAAACGAAGAAATCATGCTAGCTCGCGACACAGTGCGAATTGCTAACATCCCACTACCGGAAGAAGTATTACAAGTAGCTGCTGAATAAATATAAAATGTCCCGCCTGTAAACCGACAGGCGGGATATTTTTAACGAACTTGGTATTATGGCGTCATCTAACTAAAGAAAAAAGACTGCCACAGGAAATCGAATGAACGACTTCCCGGACAGCCTTTACATACATATTAGCCTTGTAGATGTTCAGGTGTACGTACAACAAGTACATCACACTTCGCGGAACGCACGATATTCTCGGAAACACTTCCGATTAAGAAACGTTCTACACGGTTAAGTCCAGTAGCACCACAGATAATCAAATCTGCATTAAGTTTCTTCGCGATATCGCGTGGAATCAATGTTTTAGGAGAACCATACTCCACGTGAATCTCAACATTTGCAACGCCTGCTTCGACTGCTTCTTTACGGTAGTCAGTCAACAATTCTTCAGCATATTTCTGCGCACGCTCAGCAATTGAACGATCGTATGCTTCAACTGCCGCATATGAACGCGTATCAATAATATTGATCAAGTGAAGAGTTGCGTCGTTACGATCTGCAATCGCGATCGCTTTCTTGAAAGCCCATTTAGCCTCATCTGAACCATCCACGGCTACGATGATGTCTTTGTACGTAAGTGCCATAATTACCACTCCATCCTTAAAATTAAATTCTCTCTACACTATTCTTATTCTACGTGGTTTATGATAGTCCTTCTTTTTTGTCGAAATGTTTTATAAAAATTTAGAAAATGAAGTTTGTATGGAAAAACGTTGAAAAAATGAGGTAAATCTAGCTATTTTCTGATAAGATTAAATAGTCATGAATCGACAACGAGATAATAAAAAATGAACGAAAAGAAATTACAATTCTAGGAGGATTTTGCATGCGTATTGGTGTTCCAAAAGAAATTAAAAACAATGAAAACCGAGTGGCAATAGCCCCTTCAAGTGTATTAACATTACTAACAGCTGGTCACGAAGTAGTAATTGAAAAGGGTGCTGGAATCGGTTCAAGTTTCCAAGATGAAGAGTATAAAGAAGCAGGCGCGACAATCGTCGATACAGCGGCTGAGGCATGGGGAGCAGATATGGTACTGAAGGTAAAAGAACCTGCAGAATCAGAATATCAGTATTTCCGTGAAGGATTAATCCTATTTACATATCTTCACTTAGCACCGGAAGTAAAATTGACGAAAGCACTACTTGAAAACAAAGTAACAGCAATTGCTTATGAAACAGTACAATTGCCAGGTGGCGGATTGCCACTATTGGCACCAATGAGTGAAGTTGCGGGTCGTATGGCGACGCAGATTGGTGCACAGTACTTAGAGAAAACTAGAGGCGGAAAAGGAATTTTGCTTGCTGGAGTACCTGGCGTATCACGCGGCAAAATAACAATCATTGGTGGAGGACAAGCAGGTACGAATGCTGCGCGTGTTGCGATCGGAATCGGTGCACACGTAACAATCCTAGATCTATCCGTGGAGCGTGTTCGTCAGCTTGACGAGATCTTCGGCAAGAATATTCAAACGTTGGTATCCAACCCATACAATATCGCTAACGCAGTAAAAGACGCAGACTTGGTAATCGGTTGTGTTCTAATCCCTGGAGCAAAAGCGCCAACTCTTGTAACAGAAGAAATGGTTAAATCCATGAGCCCTGGCTCTGTAGTGATTGACATCGCAATTGACCAAGGCGGAATCTTCGAAACTTCTGACCGCGTCACAACTCATGACGACCCGACTTACACAAAACACGGTGTCATTCACTATGCTGTAGCTAATATGCCAGGCGCTGTTCCACAAACGTCTACAATGGCACTAACAAACGTTACAATTCCTTACGCTCTTCAAATTGCCAATAAAGGCGTTAAAAAAGCATGTACAGACAATGAAGTCCTGCGTAAAGGAATCAACACACTAGCTGGAAACGTAACATACAAAGCAGTAGCAGAAGCACAAGGCCTTGAACACGTTTCTGTTGAAGACGTACTTGAGTCTATTTAATCAACAAAAAAGACCATTACTTAAAGTAACGGCCTAAAACTGAAGGCATTTCCCGCACTGGGGACTGCCTTCAGTTTTTTATATAAATGAGATTAACGGTTCAATTTCATTCGCCAGTCTTTAACTCACTTAACTACCTTCAAATCCTTAGGGAATTTCGTCAACACCTCAACGCCATCCTTCGTCACATACAAATCATCTTCAATCCGTACACCTGTAATCGTCGGATCATAAATGCCTGGCTCAACTGTAAACACCATGCCCTCTTGAAGCGGCATATCATTCGTAGCTGTCAAAGAAGGAAACTCATGAACAGAAATACCAAGACCATGTCCGATACGATGTGGGAATAACTCACCGTAACCAGATTCTTCGATAATAGAACGAGCCGCTAGATCAACTTCCATTGCTAACGTACCTGGACGCACGATGTCAATTGCTGCTTGTTGTGCTTTCTGAACGGTCTCATAAATTTTGCGCTTTTCCTCTGTTGGCTCACCGAACGCTATCGTCCGTGTGATGTCTGAACAATAACCTTTATAGACCACACCAAGATCAAATAAGATGAAATCACCTTTTTCGATTTTTTTCTCTCCTGGAATACCATGTGGTGAAGCCGTTTTTGTGCCCGATACAATAATTGTTTCAAACGACATCTTCTCGGCACCTTTTTGTTTAACAGCTTGCTCGACAGCTTGAACTATTTCCAGTTCGGTTTTCCCTTCAGCGATTTCATTGCAACCTACTTCGATCGCATAATCCGCTAATTCTGCTGCTTTGCGCAAGTGCTGAAGTTCTTTATCATCTTTAATCAGACGATTTTTAGCTAATTCGTCATCCAACTTAGCGAATTGCAAAGCAGGGAAGCGTTCTTGAAGAATTTCAAATCGGTCCACAGTCAAATGTTCTTTTTCGATTGCGAGTAGTGACAATGTAGGAATACGTTCATTAATGGCTTGTTCTAGGAACTTAAACGCATTATCTGTGTCTTTGTAGCCTACTGCTTCGTACTGCCAACCGATTGCTTTTACATCTGGAACTTCCATCGCTGGGCAAATAACAAAAGGATCAGCATTCTGGAAAACCACAACGCCAAGTAATCGTTCGTGTGGATCACTACGGAAGTCTGTTAAATAAAATATGTTATCTGGATTCGTTATAAGTGCTGCATCAATATTATGTTTTTCTAAGAAATCTTGTACTTTTTGAATGTTCATCAACATGTTACCTCCTCTGTTTTGCTTAGTATAACAAAAAAGAGGGTTTTGCGCTGTGTTGTAGAAGGTATAGAGTGTATAAGTGATTAAAAATAGGAGTGTGATCGTTGTGAAAATCTCATATCATGGCCATTCGATCGTTAAAATCGAAACAAAAGGAAAGACTATTTTAATCGATCCTTTTATTACAGGAAATAAATTAACAGATCTAAAAGCAGAAGACGAAAAGCCAGACGTGATTTTACTGACGCACGGCCATAATGACCATGTAGGGGATACGATGGAGATCGCGAAAAGAGAAGACATCCTAGTCGTTGCTCCGAATGAATTAGCCGTATATCTTGGATTCCAAGGATTGAATACGCATGGCATGAATATCGGAGGATCAAAGGAATTTGATTTCGGTACCGTAAAATATACACAAGCTTTCCATAGTTCTTCTTATACAACAGAAGATAATGAAATTATTTACACGGGTATGCCTGCAGGTTTACTACTGACGATTGAAGATAAAATTATTTATCATGCAGGAGACACCTCCTTATTCAGCGATATGAAACTGTACGGGGAAGAGGGAATTGATGTTGCGTTCCTACCTATCGGAGATAATTTCACGATGGGCCCTAAAGATGCAGCGAAGGCCGTTGAGTTGCTGAATCCGAAGCTAACAGTTCCTGTTCATTTCAATACGTTTCCACCGATTGAATTGGAGCCTGAAGACTTCAAATCACTCGTGACGAATCATGAAGTGAAAATAATGCAACCAGGAGATTCCATCGAGCTATAAAATAGGAAATAAATAAATACGGTCTAAGACGCATTGTTAGCGTCCTAGACCGTATTTTTGATGGACTTATGGTATGATATTCTAAAAGCCGAAACCTTAAATCAGGTCGAAGAAAAAGGTGAAATCATGTCAACTAAACACGAACAGATTTTGCGTTATATAGAAAGCTTGACAGTGGGCGAAAAGATCTCTGTACGACAAGTTGCGAAAGCATTGGAAGTCAGTGATGGAACCGCTTACCGGGCGATAAAAGAAGCGGAAAATCAAAAATTGGTAAACACTATTGAACGTGTAGGTACGATTCGAATCGAGAAAAAGAAAAAAGAAAATATTGAACGTCTGACATTTGCAGAAGTCATCAACATTGTAGACGGTGTGGTACTGGGTGGACGTGATGGATTACATAAAACATTAACGAAATTTGTAGTCGGAGCTATGCAACTCGAGGATATGATTCGTTATATTGATGCAGGTAGTTTGTTGATTGTTGGAAATCGTTTGAAAGCGCATGAAATAGCGATTAAAGCAGGAGCAGCTGTTCTCGTGACAGGTGGCTTCGATGCGACTGATGAAGTAAAGCAACTAGCAGACGAAATGAATTTGCCTGTTATTTCAACAAGTTATGATACTTTCACAGTCGCCACTATGTTAAATCGTGCAATTTATGATCAGCTGATTGAAAAGGAAATTTTATTGGTGGAGGATATTTTAACACCTCTAGCCAGTACAGTCACGTTATCCCCCGAGGATTCAGTTGACCAATTCTATGAAGTAAATCATCAAACGTCACACTCCGCTTATCCTGTCGTAAAAGCCGATGGCACTTTAGTAGGGATTATTACGTCTCGTGATGTCGTCAGTAAACCGCATGTGGACACCATAGGGAAAGTCATGACGCCCGGTCCGATTACTGTAAACGGTAAAATGAGTGTCGCGTCGGCAGGGCATAGTATGATTTGGGAAGGTATCGACTTAATGCCAGTCGTTAATGATGCCGGAGTCTTAGAGGGGATCATCAGTCGACAAGATGTCTTAAAAGCATTGCAAATGACACAACGTCAACCGCAACAAGGCGAAACAATCGATGATATCGTCAAGAATCAAATGAAAGCCATCTCCAACTCACCTGAAAAAATAGAGTTTGCCGTTGTACCGCAGATGACCAATCAATTTGGTTCATTATCCTATGGAGCGATGTTAACGATTTTGACAGAAGCGGGTAGTCGTGCGATCAAGCTTCAAAAACGAGGCGAAAGTGTACCAGAAAACGTGACGATCTATTTCATCAAACAAGTACAACTTGGCGCGTCGGTCACAGTCGAACCGAAGATTATTCACTTAAGCCGTCGATTCATCAAGCTAGAAATCGAACTAATATCAAATGATGGTATTGTGGCGAAAGCAATGGGGACGTTCCAGCTTTTTGAAAAATAAAAAGCTGACGTCAATTGACATCAGCTTTGTTCAGTTCACGTTCTTCAGCTACGAATTGCTTATAATGTTTTTGAGCATTAAAGTTAAATATCGCAACATAGCCACCGAATAAAATGAAGATAGCGGACACGATATATGTTAGAGCACCATCAAAAATAAGTAATTGATTGACTCCGAAAAAAATCAATAGCGCACCAAGTGCTGTGCCTGCCATGCTTGCATACATCTTTTTACGGATGGGAAACATGGGGCTTGTGCGGAATTGGCGTGTTTTGAAAACGAAATAGAATACGCCGGAAGCGATTATACCAAATACAAAAATAAAATTAACCATTTCCATCAAAAAAGCCTCCATTATATGAAAAATAACCTGTGGCCTACGCGTCGAGGTTCACTATACATTGTAGCGGCTTTTAAAAGGAAATGCGAATACTTGTGCAGAAACCTGGGGGAATATACATGAAACGACAAATCATTGACACAATTGAACAATACGAGAAAATCATCATCCACCGTCACGTCCGACCGGATCCCGATGCATACGGATCACAAATGGGATTGAAAGAACTTATCAAAAAGAATTACCCTAAAAAGCAAGTACTTGCGGCAGGAGAACATGATGAACTATTAAGTTATTTAGGAAAACCGGATGCGGTGACTGAAGCAGATTACGAAGGTGCCCTTGTTATTGTCACCGATACTGCAAACACGGACCGTATTGACGGACCTTTTTACGATAAAGGTACGTATGTTTTGAAAATCGATCATCACCCGAACGAAGATCCATATGGTAATGAACGCTGGGTGAATACAGACGCGAGTTCTTGTTCTGAAATGATCTATACGATTTATGAGGAAGGTCACGCGTCATTCGGATGGGAAATGTCTCCGGAAGCAGCACGTTTCCTTTTCGCAGGGATTGTGGGTGACACAGGCCGATTTATGTTCCAAAGCACGACTGAAAAAACTTTTGAAGCAGCTAGTTCATTGATCAAGCAACCATTTGATCGCACCGAGTTATTTGCTGGGATGTACGAAGTCGATCGTAAAATCTTGCATCTACAAGGTTATGTGTACCAAAACTTTACAATCGATGAAAATGGAGCAGCGTATATTAAACTAACACAGGAAATTCTGGATCAATTCGATGTCACAGTGTCAGAGACTTCGCAATTAGTAGGGTCACTGGGCGATGTAAAAGGAATTTGTGCTTGGATTATCTTTATTGAAGAAAATGATCAAATTCGTGTCCGTCTCCGTTCGAAAGGGCCTGTCATTAATACGTTAGCGATGCAACATAATGGTGGTGGCCATCCGCTGGCCTCAGGCGCTTCCGCATATTCCTGGACAGAAGTAGATGAAATCATCGTCAAACTGCAAGAACTTTGCAGAAAATATTAAGCAGAGCTGAGGGATTGAAATGAACCTGATGTATCCGCAAATCGTAACGGGCGCAGACTTACTGCGTGGAATTGTAAAGTTAGATGAACTGGCTCCTCTTTTGCAAAAAAGAGGGGCTTCTTCTGCTGCTATCGTCAATAGTAAATTATATGGTGTCCGATCGTTCAGCAAAATGTTAGCTAAATACGGCATCCGTCCTGTAATCGGTTTGTCCGTTACATTGGAAGTCGAAGATCATGAAGTACTTGTTTATATTTATGCACAAAACGAAACAGGGTTCTCTAATCTAATGAAAATGAGCAGCGCCATTTCTACGCGTGACGAAGAGAACCTCCCACTCAACTGGCTTCAAGCTTACAGAGAAGGGTGCATCATCATATGCGCGATGACAGATTCTTCATGGGCGAATGCGCGTGATCTACACGTCTTGCAGCTAGTGGCAGAAAAAGATTCTAACGCTTCAACATTCATTGGAATCGGTAGGCCTGGGGGAGGAGCGCATACTGAAGAAGCAAGCATTATTCAATTAAGTGAAGAAAGTCGATTGCCGATCGCTGCTTGTCAAGAAACGCGCTTTCTTCATAAGGAAGATTTTCAAGCTTACGAAGTCGCGACAGCCATACGCAAAGGCTATAAATTGAATGATTCTCAAAAGCCCCCTAATCGTTATCGACAAGCTTATTTACCACAACGAGAAGAACTTGTTAATTGGTTTGGTGATCATCCAGAATGGTTACAGACAACAGAAGACATTATGGATTCGTGCGTAGTAACTATCCAAAAAGAAGATTTCCTCATGCCAAAGTTTCCTGTCGCAGACAGCCAAGCGCCTATTTCACTTCTCGAGCAAAATTGTCGAAAAGGACTTCAAGCACGTTTCCAGTCACTGCCAGAAGAATACGAACAACGTCTTCACTACGAACTATCCATTATCGATCAGATGGGCTTCACCGATTACTTCCTAATAGTAGAAGACTATGTGCGTTACGCAAAAACGGAAGGCATCCTAGTTGGTCCTGGGCGTGGGTCTTCTGCAGGCTCTTTAGTGGCGTTCGCACTCGGGATTACAGAAGTGGACCCAATCAAATATGGATTGCTATTTGAACGTTTTTTAAATCCCGAACGTGTAACGATGCCTGATATTGATATCGATTTTGCGGATAATCGCAGAACAGAAGTGGTGAATTATGTGGCAAATACATACGGTAAACAATATGCCGCACAGATTATCACATTCGGTACGTTGTCAACGAAAGCAGTCGCACGAAATGTGGCCAGGGTGCTAGACTTCACGCCTGAAGAAGTTCGATTCATGTCCAATGAATTAAATAGTGGTCGATCATTCAAAGA
This sequence comes from Sporosarcina ureae, assembly GCF_029267015.1. GTDB lineage: Bacteria > Bacillota > Bacilli > Bacillales_A > Planococcaceae > Sporosarcina > Sporosarcina ureae_D. The sequence goes on from NZ_JARIEA010000070.1 coordinate 33,999, forward strand.
AACGATTATCCAGTCAAAGAAACTACGTGACTGGATTCAAGTAGAGCCACGTAGAGAGCTGTGGCGGCAAGCTGCGGAACGCTTGGAAGATTTACCGAGAAACGCATCGACGCATGCAGCTGGTGTCGTCCTTGCAGCTAAACCTCTCGTCCATTACGTTCCATTGCAGATTGGATCAGATGAAGTATTCCTGACACAATGGGCGATGAAAGACGTGGAAGAAGTCGGTTTATTGAAAATGGACTTCCTTGGATTACGTAATTTAACGCTACTCGACAGAATCCGTGCAATGATTCAATACAATAAAAAGCAGATTATTGATTTTGAACGCATTCCACTCGATGATCAGGCCACGTACAAATTATTTAAAAATGGTGACACAACAGGAATCTTCCAATTTGAATCGCCCGGCATGCGGCGTGCATTAAAGACTATACAGCCGGATAATTTCAAAGATGTATACTCAGTAAACGCGCTATATCGACCAGGTCCTATGGAGTTCATTCCGCTGTATAGTCGTCGGAAAAATGGACAAGAGCCGACTGTCTACGACATACCAGAGCTAGAACCTATTCTCTCGGAGACATACGGTATCATTATTTATCAAGAACAGATCATGAAACTTGCGGTGGAAATTGCCGGCTTTACGATGGCAGAAGCGGATCTTCTAAGGCGGGCAATCAGCAAGAAAAATCAGCAAGTATTAGAAGAGGAACGGCAACACTTTATTGCGGGGGCAAGTAAAAAAGGGTTTGATCAAATCAAAGCGAATAATGTATACAACTTAATTGTTAAATTCGCGGATTATGGATTTCCGAAAAGCCATGCGGTGGCCTATTCAATGGTTTCCTATCGACTGGCATTTTTTAAAGCAAATGAACCTACTTACTTTTATGCAGCATTCCTTTCCTCATTAACTGGAAGCAAAGACAAGATGATGGAAGTAATTCGTGAAATGAAGGCAAAAGGAATCCAGATACTACCGCCATCTGTCAAGACTAGCCGTTATTCACATACAGTGGAAGGACATGCGATTCGTCTCGGTCTGGGCGCAATTAAAGGAGTTACCTTCGCATTTTATCAGCAATTGGCGGCTGCCAGGGAAAAGGGGAGTTGGTCATCGATGTTTGACATGGCTATCTCACTTGGAGCCGATCATTTTTCTGAAAAAGCCATCATCCCATTAATTAAATCAGGTGCACTCGACGATTTTAATCAAAAACGCTCAGTTCTTCTCGCTTCGATAGATGCAGCTCATTCCCATGCACTTTTCATAGGAGATGATGCATTAAGTGATCAATTCCAATTTAATTCGCAACCCAAATATACACCAGGCGGCACAATGGATCAGATGACGAAGCTTGGTTTCGAACATGATACGTTAGGATTTTATTTATCCGAGCATCCCGTGGAACAATTAAAAAGAAATGCAGCGAGTCAGATCCCACCGATCGCGTCACTGTTCTCTTTGAACCGAGGGACGAAAGCAACGTGTATAGGAATCATCTTATCGATCAAACGTATTCGTACTAAAAAGGGGGAAGCTATGGCTTTTCTAACGATACAGGACGAGACGGAAGAAATATCGTGTACAGTATTTCCGAAACAATATGCACAGATCAGCGTCCAGTTAAAAGAAGAAGCGTTTGTTCAAGTGTCAGGTAGCATCGATTTTCGTAATCAATCTGTTCAACTCATTGTCGAGCAATTAGAGTCACTGAGTCTTTCAGGAGACTGAAAAAGTGGTTCATAATGTATGGGTAAAATCTTGTATAGTCCATCATGACGCAATCTGCGCCATGATGGACTATACTTCGACTTTTTACTAAGCGAGCGTTCAGTCAGTACGAAAAATGACGAAATAAAAACACTTGTAATTTCACGATATTGCTTTACGTAGTGCCGACTTTTTTGTATGCTAGTATGCAGGGTGGTCAGACCACTCCGTTTATGGAACGAAAAAGGAGTTCTCCTCATGCAAAATCCACAATCATCATCCAAGCGTTTTTTGGATATTATCGGAGAACTACAATTACTGATTAGTGAACAAAAAATCGAGTATGGCGATAAGTTACCATCTGAACGTCATTTAGCGGAAAAGCTGCAAGTAAGCAGAACGGCAGTACGCGAGGCGTTACGAAGTATGGAATTGCTTGGCCTCATTGAAACAAGACGAGGCGAAGGAACATTTCTATCCGATTTCAAAAAACATCAGTTAGTGGAAGTTCTCTCGACGTTTATTATGCAGCAAGCGCGATCTATCCAAGATGTAGTTGAAACAAGGATGATTCATGAACGTGCAGCTATTACAACGGTTACAGAAAATGAAGAACTGCGTATGCTGCCTGTATGGAAAGGCATGCAAAGTAAATTGCGAGAAGAAGAGTCTGTGTTTTTGCGTGAAGATATTGTGCGCGAAACTATTGTCGCTACTGAAAATCGGCTCTCCTTGAAAATTTGGTTTTTATTGAAACAGTATAGTGGTGTTTCTTTCGATGTAGCTATTGCAACAGATGAAGAAATAGTAACTGTGCATGAACTGCTGGACGAAATAATGGCAGGGAATACGGAAAAAGCCTTAACTTGGTATGAAAAATGGATGCATCAAGTTGAGGGAGAAAGAAGGGGAACGGAATGAGTATCAAGCAATTATTTAAAAAGAAACCAAAAGTTGACCAACATACAATGCCGTCTGCTCAAAGTAAAGCAGATGTACCAGAAGGAATTATGACAAAATGTCCGGAGTGTAAGCATGTGATTTTGACAAAGGACTTGCTGAAGAATGGTAAAGTTTGCCCTTCTTGTCAGCATCATTATAAAATGACGGCACAAGAACGAATCGATCACTTATTTGACGAAGGCAGCTTTGAATCAATGGATAATCACTTAAAGACAGAGAATCCGCTAAACTTCCCTGCTTATACAGAAAAAGTTGAAAAAGACGCATTAGCAACTGGACTAAACGAAGCTGTGCTTACTGGTGTCGGAACCATTCATGAGAACCGAGTCGCAGTTGCCGTGATGGATGCACATTTTCGTATGGGTTCCATGGGTTCGGTAGTTGGGGAAAAGATCACAAGAGCTGTAGAGAAAGCTACTGAATTAGGAATTCCTATGTTGATCTTCTCGGCAAGTGGCGGTGCCCGTATGCAAGAAGGCGTCATTAGTCTAATGCAAATGGCTAAAGTAAGTGTAGCTCTTGAAAGACATGCCAACAAAGGCTTATTGTATATTTCCATTATGACATACCCGACGACAGGTGGCGTATCGGCTAGTTTCGCTTCAGTTGGTGATATCAACTTGGCAGAGCCGAAAGCTCTAATAGGATTTGCGGGACGGCGCGTAATTGAACAAACAGTACGTGAAAAACTGCCGGAAGATTTCCAGACAGCAGAGTTTTTATTGAATCACGGGCAATTGGATGCGGTAGTTCATCGCAATGAAATGCCAGAAGTGATGAATAAAATCCTGAGCCTTCACGCACGGAAGGAGATCGAAATTGTATGAGTAAAACACTCGCATTTGAAGAACCTATCGTAAAATTGCGTGAAAAAATCAATGAATTAGAAGAGTATACAGCAATGAATGATGTAGATCTTTCTTCTGAAATCATCAATCTGAAAAACCGCTTGTCGAAATTAGAAAAAGATATCTATGAAGGCATGGAGCCGTGGGATCGTGTACAAGTAGCTCGGCATCCGGAAAGACCTACAACGAAAGATTATATTACTCGTTTGTTTGAAGACTTCCTTGAGTTTCATGGCGACCGCAACTTTGGAGATGACGAAGCCATAATAGGCGGAATTGCTTCATTTGAAGAAACGCCTATTACAATTATCGGACATCAGCGCGGTAAAGATACGAAAGAAAATGTTAAACGCAACTTCGGTATGCCACATCCTGAAGGGTACCGTAAAGCACTCCGTCTGATGAAACAAGCGGAAAAGTTCAATCGTCCTATTATCTGTTTCATTGATACTAAAGGTGCGTATCCTGGTAAGGCGGCGGAAGAACGTGGACAAAGTGAAGCGATCGCCCGCAACCTCGTTGAAATGGCAGGCTTGAAAGTTCCTGTAATCTCCATCGTTATTGGAGAAGGAGGCAGTGGGGGTGCGTTGGCTCTAGGAGTTGCAAATCATATCCATATGCTTGAAAACTCCACATACTCGGTTATTTCACCTGAAGGCGCAGCTTCTATCTTGTGGAAGGATCCATCACTTGCTAAACAGGCGGCGGAAGCGATGAAAATCACTGCACCTGATTTGAAAGATATGAACATCATTGATGAAATCATTCCCGAAGTACTTGGTGGTGCACATCGTGATGCTAATAAACAGGCTATTGAGATCCGTTGTACTATACGTAGATCATTAAAGGAATTATGCGATTTATCATCAGAAGAGTTGATTGATAACCGATACAATAAATTCCGGAGTATTGGCGTGTTTTCGGAATAAAAGATGCGGGCAACCGCGTCTTTTGCTCGTACATACAAGTAATGATTAAAGGATGGGATCGACATGAAAAAAATTGCGGTCTTAACAAGTGGTGGCGACGCACCGGGAATGAATGCGGCAATTCGTTCTGTAGTCAGAAAAGCGATCTATGAAGGATTGGAAGTTTCTGGCGTGTTCAATGGCTATCAAGGGTTGATTGATGGCAAAATAGAGCAATTCCAGCTTGGCTCTGTTGGAGATATTATTCAGCGCGGTGGAACCGTACTGCGATCCGCTAGATGCCCGGAGTTTATGACAGAAGAAGGTCGTGCAAAAGCTCTGGCACAAATCAAGCTCCATGCGATTGATGGAGTGGTAGTCATTGGTGGGGACGGGTCATTTAGAGGAGCGAACGAATTAGTTAAAATGGGTGTTCCGTGTGCTTGTGTACCTGCTACGATTGATAATGACATACCCGGTACAGAATTTACGATTGGGTTCGATACCGCACTAAACACGGTCGTTGAAGCAATCGATAAAATCAGGGATACTGCAACATCCCACGAACGTTCATTTATTATTGAAGTAATGGGTCGTGACGCAGGAGATTTAGCATTATGGGCAGGGCTAGGCGGCGGTGCCGAATCCATCATATTACCCGAGAAGCCGTTTGACGCAGATTCCATTGTCAAGCGCATCAAGCGAAGTACAAGCCGCGGGAAAAAACACAGTATTATCGTACTGGCTGAAGGTATAATGTCTGCTACACAGTTGGCAGATATTTTGAAAGAAGAAGCGGGAGTCGAAACCCGAGTGTCTATTTTAGGACATATGCAACGCGGTGGTTCACCATCCGCGCGTGACCGGGTAATTGCCAGTCAATACGGAGCCAGAGCGGTTGAAACATTATTGTCCGGAAAAACAAGTTCTGCTGTTGGAATGAGAAATCATAAAGTGGTAGACTATAATTTAGAAGAAGTCTTTATTAAACAAGAAAAGTTGGACTTGTCATTATTAGAATTGGCAGAAACACTATCCATCTAATTAGTCAGAGTCGACATGACGCAGAGGAGCGATAAGTAGTGAGAAAGACAAAAATCGTGTGTACAATCGGTCCAGCAAGTGAATCTTACGAAGGATTGCTAGAACTGATTGACGCAGGGATGAACGTTGCACGCCTGAACTTCTCCCACGGCACCCAAGAAGAGCATAGAATACGTATTGAAAGAATTCGCAAAGCGGCAGCTGAAAAAGAAAAAGTAGTTGGAATCTTGCTCGATACAAAAGGTCCTGAAATTCGAACGCATAAAATGACAGAAGGCCAAATCGAGTTAGTAAGAGGACAAGCAGTAGATATCTCAATGCAAGAAGTACTCGGTACTGCAAAAACATTTTCCGTTACGTACGAACAGTTAATTCATGACGTCGATCGCGGTTCATTCGTGCTTTTAGATGATGGCTTGATTGAACTTGAAGTAACAGGCAAAGATATCGAAAAAGGATTAATTCATACAAAAGTAATTAACGCAGGTCCTTTAAAAGATAATAAAGGTGTCAACGTTCCGAATGTATCTGTGCAATTGCCAGGAATTACGGATAAAGATAAAGAGGATATCCTTTTCGGTATTGAACAGGGCGTTGATTTTATCGCAGCTTCTTTCGTACGTCGTGCATCTGATGTTATTCAAATCCGTGAATTACTTGAAAATAATAATGGCGGACATATTCATATCGTACCAAAGATTGAAAATCAGGAAGGCGTAGACAATCTAGACGAAATTCTTCAATTGTCTGATGGCCTGATGGTTGCGCGTGGAGATCTAGGAGTAGAAATTCCCGCTGAAGAAGTTCCTTTGGTACAAAAAATGATGATCCGTAAATGTAACCAGTATGGTAAACCTGTTATCACAGCGACGCAAATGCTGGATTCCATGCAAAGAAACCCACGTCCTACACGTGCTGAAGCAAGTGATGTAGCCAACGCGATTTTGGACGGTTCAGATGCTGTTATGCTTTCGGGTGAAACGGCTGCTGGAATGTACCCGGTCGAATCTGTAAAAGTAATGTGCAAAATTGCTTTGTCTACTGAAGAATCCATGGACTTCCATTCTGTCGTTTCCACAAGAACAAGAGAAAAAGAAGGGAATCTAACAGAGGCGATTGGACAAGCTGCTTCTTATACAGCTCTTAACTTGAATGTTAAAGCGATTTTGGCACCAACGGAAAGTGGTCAAACTGCAACAATGATCGCGAAATACCGTCCTGGTGTTCCTATTATTGCGGTAACACGTTCAGAAGTGATTTCCAATAAACTGACACTTGTTTGGGGTGTTTATCCAATCGTTGGAAAGAAAGCACTCGACATCGACGGTATTCTTCAGGAATCAGTCGAAGAAAGTGTTAAACACCAATATGTTACTCATGGCGATGTAGTGATCATCACTGCGGGTGTACCAGTCGGTAAAGCAGGCACAACCAACTTGATGAAATTACACGTTATCGGGGATTTAATTGGTCGCGGCCAAGGTATCGGCAAAAACGTTGCCTTCGGTAAAGCGAAGATTATCAAGAATTCACAGGAAGCATTAACACAAATCAAAGATGGTGACATCATTGTCACGCATTCTACAGACCGTGATATGTTTGCTGCTCTTGAGCGATGCGCAGGCATCATCACCGAAACAGGAGGACTCACTAGCCATGCAGCAGTTGTTGGTTTAAGTCTAGGTATACCTGTAATCGTTGGTGCTGAAAACATTACATCGGTTATTAAAAATGGCAGTGACATTACAATGGATGCAGCGAGCGGTGTAATCTACAACGGTCACGCAAAAGTATTGTAAAAATATATAGACCGCTTCTCGTAAAGAGAGAGCGGTCTTTTTTGGAGGTTCCTATATGAAATGGTTAATAGCGTTATTCATCATTGTGCCAACGTCAGAACTGGCATTATTAATGTTTTCAGGTAAAACACTTGGGATCATGCCGACAATTTTAATTATTATCGCGACCGGTATCGGCGGTGCTTACCTAGCCAAGAAACAAGGTCTACGTGCATGGCGCGATTTACAGTTTCGCATGGCCAACAGAGAAACGCCTGGTAAAGCGCTAGTCGACAGTGTGTGTATTTTACTAGGTGGATTATTATTATTAATGCCGGGCTTCATTACAGATATTGTAGGACTATTATTATTGTTCAGTGGTCCACGTAAAATTTTGTATCCGTTTATCGTCAAATGGATTTACAATAAAATACGTAATGGTCAAATCCGAGTTATGTAAATGTCGGATGTTCTTTAACTTTTAATGCGATAAATAAGAAAAAGGGTAAAAACATGATACCGTACAACCCGAATAAATACACTGCACAAGCGGTAATAATGAAAGAGTGTACGGTTCGTAATTTAAACGCGTGTGCCCAAAGAAGGGATTCAACCATCTGTCGGCTGACGAGTAGTACGATATATAGGACCAATAAGCCGATCGCGATGTGTATATCGTCAATATAGAAAGAAAACGCAATCATCGGAAGAAATACTAGTCCTATTCCCAGGAACGGAATGCTGTCAACTAACGATATCAAGAATGCTTTTGTTAGAAATGATTCAAAATCAAGTAGCCAAAAACCGATCGCCATCAGTGTAAAGGTCATGAAGAATAAGCGGATTTGGACCGAGAAGAAATGCCCCATCAAACGGCTTGACCTATCAAAAATCTTGCGTGCTACCTGTCTGAAGTTTTTAGGGAAGTAAACTAAAAACCAAAAGCGATTGGTGGCACTTTCTCGTAAAGCGAAAAAGTACGCGATAATAAATAAAAATGTACTGAAAATTTGCTGAAACGTCTTTTGCAGTAAACTAATGATCCCTTCCATTGCCTCATGACTTAATTGAATAAATTGTTCTGCGGCGGCATGTAAATTCCAGCCTTTGCTATCCATCATTTCGATAATTACACCTAATTGATCTTCCATTGTCCATATGACAGAAATCAATCCGTTGATTGATAGAAATAGAAAGGTGTATACTAAAGAGGCAAGCACCACCATTATGAATAAAGCAGCTAGAAAAGCCGGCAGTTTTGTAAGCGCAATTAAAGAATTCATAAGCGGAGCAGTGAAGAAAGCGAAAACTATCGCAAACCCTATAGGTGGGATCACGATGAGAAAAATCACGATTAATATAGCCGGCAACCATTGACGGGCATAGGTTTGGAAGCGCTTGGAGTCGATGGATATCATGCGGATTTGTCCATTCCTTTCGGGTAATAATAAATAAAAAACATCTTTACCATTCACAAAACCGTTAAAGTTGCTTATAATGGTCTTTGTAAGCGTTTTAGATAAAAATATAATTAGCAGATGGTCATCGTTCTGCACTCCGCTTCAGGGAGATGACCAAACTGGGAAGAAGGAGCGAATATCATGACAGCAACAAAAGGTTTGGAAGGTATCGTGGCAGCACAAACTCAAATCAGTTCCATTATCGATGACACTCTTACATACGTAGGATACGGCATCGATGATTTGGCAGAAAATGCTAGTTTTGAAGAAGTAGTTTACTTGCTTTGGCACAAACGTTTGCCAAATGAAAAGGAACTTGCTGAATTGAAGCAGCAGTTAGAAGATAACGCAGAAATTCCACAAGGGGTTCTTGATCACTTCAAAACGTACCCAATCGACAAAGTGCATCCAATGGCAGCACTTCGTACAGCAATCTCGCTTCTAGGATTATACGATGAAAAAGCGGAAGATATGTCACCAGAAGAAAACTACAAGAAAGCAGTTAAGCTTCAGGCTAAAGTTGCAACAGTAGTTACTGCATTCGCACGTATCAGAAAAGGACAAGAGCCAGTAGCACCTAAAAAAGGTTTAAGCTATGCGGCAAACTTCCTTTACATGCTTTCTGGGGAAGAGCCTGCTGATATCGCTGAAGAAGCATTCAACAAAGCACTTGTACTACATGCAGACCATGAGTTGAACGCATCTACGTTCACTGCGCGTGTTTGTGTAGCGACTCTATCTGATATGTATTCTGGCGTAACTGCTGCAATTGGCGCTCTTAAAGGTCCATTACACGGCGGTGCAAACGAAGCGGTTATGAATATGCTAATGGAAATCGGCGACGAAGATAAGGTCGATTCATATATTCGTGAAAAACTTGCTAACAAAGAAAAAATCATGGGCTTCGGACACCGTGTATACCGTCAAGGTGATCCACGTGCGAAGCACTTACGTGAAATGTCTAAGCGATTGACTACTCTTCGCGGTGAAGAAAAGTGGTACAATATGTCTGAACAAATCGAAGCAATTGTCACTGGAGAAAAGAAATTGCCTCCAAATGTTGATTTCTATTCCGCTTCGGTATATCATTCATTAGACATCGATCATGATATTTTCACACCTATTTTTGCAGTTTCTCGTTTTTCAGGATGGATTGCACATATCCTAGAACAATACGAAAACAACCGCTTGATTCGCCCGCGTGCAGAGTACGTTGGACCAGGCATGCAGAAGTATGTTCCAATCAATGAACGATAAAAAAAAGTAAATTCGTGGGGCGGTATCTCGTATACCGGCCCACTGATTTTGAACTCAGGAGGATATCAATAATGGCTAATGATGGAAAGATTACAGTAACTAACGGTGTTTTAAACGTCCCAGATCACGCAACGATTCCTTTCATTATAGGCGATGGCACAGGTCCGGATATTTGGCATGCAGCTTCACGCGTAATCGAAGCAGCTGTTGAAAAAGCTTATGACGGAAAAAAGAAGATTAATTGGTTAGAAGTTCTTGCAGGAGAAAAGGCATTCAACGAAACTGGTGACTGGCTTCCAAAAGAAACTCTTGACACAATTGAAGAATATCTAATTGCGATTAAAGGGCCACTTACAACGCCGATCGGTGGAGGATTCCGTTCATTGAACGTAGCACTACGTCAAGAACTAGATCTTTACACTTGCTTGCGTCCGGTTCGTTATTTCGAAGGAGTACCTTCACCCGTGAAACGTCCTGAGGATTGTGACATGGTTATTTTCCGTGAAAACACTGAAGATATCTATGCTGGGATCGAGTACCAAAAAGGTTCTGACGAAGCGAAAAAATTAGTTAACTTCCTTCAAACTGAATTAGGTGTTAAAAATATTCGTTTCCCTGAAACTTCTGGTCTTGGTATCAAACCAATTTCTGAAGAAGGTACGAAGCGTTTAGTACGTGCTGCAATGAACTATACAATTGAAGAAGGACGCAAGTCTCTAACAATTGTACACAAAGGTAACATCATGAAGTTCACAGAAGGCGCATTCGCAAGCTGGGCTTACGAGTTAGCTGAAGAAGAATTCGGCGACAAAGTATTCACTTGGAAACAATATGACCGTATTAAAGACGCTGAAGGAACAGATGCTGCGAACAAAGCACAATCTGATGCAGAAGCAGCTGGCAAAATCATCGTTAAAGATGCAATTGCTGATATCTTCTTGCAACAAATCCTTACTCGTCCAAAAGAGTTCGACGTAGTAGCTACAATGAACTTGAACGGAGACTATATTTCTGATGCACTTGCTGCACAAGTAGGCGGAATCGGAATTGCTCCGGGCGCGAACATTAACTACGAAACAGGTCATGCAATCTTTGAAGCGACTCATGGTACAGCACCTAAATATGCAGGACTGGATAAAGTTAACCCTTCATCCCTATTGCTATCTGGTACTATGATGCTTCAACACCTTGGCTGGACTGAGGCAGCTGATCTAATCACTGCTTCTATCGAAAAGTCTATCGCATCTAAAGTAGTGACATACGACTTCGCACGTCTAATGGACAATGCAGAAGAAGTAAGCACTTCTGGATTCGCTGACGAATTAATCAAAAACCTATAAGAAGTAAACGAGAGGGGGATGAAAATCCTCCTCTTTCTACTATATTGTTCTGACAAAGGAGAGTTTTGCATGTCATTGAAGCGTAAAAAAGTATCGGTTATCGGATCTGGTTTTACTGGAGCAACAACTGCATTCCTTTTAGCTCAAAAAGAATTATGTGATGTCGTCATCGTAGATATTCCAGCTATGGAAAATCCTACGAAAGGCAAAGCATTGGACATGTTGGAAGCTGGTCCGGTTCAAGGGTTTGATGCCAACATCATGGGTACATCCAATTACGAAGATACGAAAGACTCTGATGTTGTAGTAATTACTGCAGGTATTGCGCGTAAACCTGGAATGAGCCGTGACGACTTAGTACAGACAAATCAAAAAGTAATGAAATCGGTAACAGCTGAAATTGTGAAGTATTCTCCTGACACGAAAATCATCGTCTTGACGAATCCGGTTGATGCGATGACGTATACAGTCTACAAAGAATCAGGATTCCCTAAAGAACGTGTAATCGGTCAATCGGGTGTACTTGATACGGCTCGTTTCCGTACGTTTGTCGCACAGGAATTAAACCTGTCAGTAAAAGACGTGACAGGCTTCGTATTGGGTGGTCATGGAGACGATATGGTACCTCTAGTACGTTATTCTACTGCTGGTGGTGTACCATTAGAAAACTTGATCTCAGCTGGTCGTTTAGAAGAAATTGTGAATCGTACGCGTAAAGGTGGAGCTGAAATCGTCAACTTATTAGGCAATGGTTCTGCGTATTATGCGCCAGCCGCTGCGTTAGTTGAAATGACAGAAGCTATTTTGAAAGATCAAAAACGTGTATTGCCATCTATCGCATTCTTAGAAGGCGAATATGGCATGAATGGCATTTATCTAGGTGTACCGACTGTTCTAGGTGCAGGCGGTATCGAAAGGATCATAGAACTTGAATTAACTGACGATGAGAAGATTGGACTTCAAAAGTCTGCTGATTCTGTACGTACAGTAATGAGTGTTCTAGCGTAAACGTATAGGTTTAAGATCGAATGGCTATTTAGCTGTTCGATCTTTTTTCGTGTTAACTCGATTTTTGAAGAACGGATTGTTATAATTTAATTATTGAAGTAATTTTCAGCTTTTTATTGATGATTGAAGAAATAGAGGAGGAGATTATTTGTTGAAAAGCAAACGTAAGGCTATAGGAAAAGATATAACGGAGTTAGAACTAGGTGAGAGGCTACATTTGACCGAAAAGATCGAGGATAAAGATTTGATGTTGTATCTAGGATTGACAAACGATGCGAATCCGCTCTATTTACAACATGACTATGCAGCGGAGACGATATATGGACAGCCGATTGTCCCGCCTATCATGTTGACCGGAATTGTTACGGCGGCTATTTCTAAACACATGCCAGGACCAGGTGCACATATTATTAACCAACAATTGCATTTCCCTAAACCCGTCTACCACTATGCTATTGTAGAATTCGTCTTGGAAGTTACGAAGCTTGATGTTGCAATGAACCAAGTAACGATTCAAGTGGATGCAACGGATCAAGAAGGAGAGCGAGTAATGAGTGGAGAAATAGTAGTCATCGCCCCACAAAAGCTTCCTACTAAACAAAGCCAGACACAGGAACTTGCGGATGGAAACTAAACTACAAAAGATTTTGATTGTAGAAGATGAGCAATCAATTCAAAAGCTGATTGAATTTACATTGCAACAAGCAAACTTCGTAACGGTACTTGCGAATGATGGAGAAGAAGCGATAGAAAAAGTGTTGGATGAACAACCCGATTTGATTATTTTGGATTTAATGTTGCCCAAAATAGACGGATTAGAAGTGTGCCGTATGTTGAGAAAACAAGACATTGAAACACCCATCATTATGTTAACCGCCAAAGGAGAAGAAATGGATAAAATCATTGGACTTGAAATGGGAGCCGATGATTATATGACTAAACCTTTCAGTCCCCGTGAAGTGGCAGCTAGAGTACGTGCAGTTTTGAGGCGAACAGGAGAACCTAAGAATACAAAGGAAAAGAAATTGATAGCGGGTCAATTGACAGTCTATCCTGAACGTATGGAAGTCTATTTAGATAACCAACCACTCGAGTTCACGCCGAAAGAATTTGAGTTGCTCGTTTATTTTATGAAGAATCCACATCGCGTATTCACTCGAGATCAGCTACTTCAAGCTGTCTGGAATTATGACTTTGCGGGAGATACACGAATTGTTGACGTACATGTTAGTCATCTACGCGATAAAATCGAAGAAAATACGAGAAAGCCACGCTATATCAAAACAATGAGAGGCGTTGGCTACAAGTTCGGGGAGCAAAACTAGATGAAGAACTATTATACTAAACTCTTAACGGCTTCCGCAGTCATTTTATCCATTCTGTTAATTGTGCTAGGAATTATCTTAGGACAATTTTTTCATTTATTCGGAGAAAATGTAGATGCAGGCATTCAACAAACGTATTGGGTCTACTTACTGTTCACGCTCGTCCTAGTGTTTATTGTCATGATGTTCGTGTTGGCGAAGATTATTCAACAGTATGTTCAACCGATTGACCACTTCATGGATGTTGCGCACCAGTTAGCGCAAGGGAACTACTTGGCAAGAGCGAATAATGAAGACAGTGAGATGAACTACCAGCTGACGAATTCAATCAATACAGTCGCACAGAAACTACAAGGCAACTCTGCGCTTCGTGCAATGGAGCAGGAGCGCTTAAAAACATTGGTTAGTAGCATTGGCAGTAGTCTCCTGATGTTCGGCAGACATGGCGCAGTGAACTTAGTCAATCGCGTGTTTGAAGAAACTTTTCATCGTGACGGTGAAGAACTGATGGGGAAAACATTTAAAGATATAGGATTACCTTCAGATATTGAAATTGAAATTGAAAAGATTTTCTTGACGGAAGAAGTGCGTTCATTCCAATCGAAAGTATTGCTTGAGGAAGGTGTTTGTCATTTAGAAATATATGGTGCTCCTGTAATTGGTGAGAATGGTAACTGGCTCGGAATTGTGATTATTATGCATGACATTACAAAGTTAGTTCGACTTGAGCAAGTGCGCAAAGATTTTGTGGCTAATGTCTCTCATGAACTCAAAACGCCTGTTACGTCTATTAAAGGTTTTTCAGAAATGTTGCTAGACGGAGCGGTAGAAGATCCTGTTACCAAACGTGAATTCCTCGAGATCATGTATAAAGAAAGTAATCGTTTGCAATTATTGATCGAGGATTTATTGCGCTTGTCCAGCATGGAACAAGGAAGTTTTGAAATTACACGAAAACCTGTTGATTTGGTTGACGTAGTTCAGCAATCCATCAAAATTGTACAGGCAAAAGTTCAGGAAAAAGATATGCGTATCGATTTGCATATTCCACAACAGGTAATGATTCCTGCTGATCATGATCGTTTAGTGCAAGTGATGGTGAATTTATTAAATAATGCGATTGCCTATTCACAGGAAGAAACGATAGTGACAGTTTTGGTAGAAGAAGTAGAGGAGTACGTAGAAATTACGGTTCGCGATCAAGGAATAGGCATTATGCCATCAGAACTACCACGTTTATTTGAACGTTTTTACCGTGTAGATCGCGCTAGAAGTAGAGAGTCAGGCGGGACAGGGCTAGGACTGGCGATTGTTAAACACATAGTGGAAGCGCATCATGGAATCGTCACAGTAGAAAGTGAAGTCGGCGTCGGCACGGTTTTCCGCATACACTTGCCTATCCATGAACAACTGTAGTAAAGAAAGTTGAAACTTATTTGACTACTGTTCCGTACAGTAGTCATACATAGAAAAGGGGGAACAGATATGAGCACAAAAAGGATCCTAGTGACAATCGGTTTGTTTATCACTGGATTATTACTTTTGTTGATCGTCTTTACTACATGGTACACAGTTGACGAGTCTGAACAAGCTGTCGTCATTTCATTTGGACAAGCGGGTGCACCTGTCACAGACTCAGGTCTACATTTCAAATTGCCTTGGCCGATTCAAAAAACAGAAATTTTGTCCAAGGAAACGTATAGTATCCACTTCGGTTACAAGCAAGATAAATCAGGTGAAATCGTAGATAAGGAAACGAAGATGATTACAGGTGATGAGTATATCGTTCTGACCGATCTAACAGTACAATGGCGTATTGTGGATCCGAAGAAGTATTTATTTAATGCAGAAGATCCTATTGAAATCTTAAGAGATGCAGCATCTGCTTCTATTCGTTCTGTTATCGGTAGTTCCACAATCGATGCCGCGTTAACGGATGGAAAAGCTGAAATCGAAGCGAAGACACGTGATCTATTGACTAGCTTAGTAGAGAAGTATGATATCGGTGTCGCAGTGCAAGGTGTAAAATTGCAAGATGTTGAATTACCGAACGCAGAAGTACGTGCGGCATTTACTGCTGTAACAGATGCGCGTGAAACGAAGAATACAAAAATTAACGAAGCGAAGAAATATGAAAACCAGAGAACGAAAGAAGCTATTGGTGAACGTGATGCGATCAAATCACAAGCACAAGGGAAAAAGACTGCGCGTATTGAACAAGCACGTGGTGATGTAGCGGTATTCACTGATTTGTATAATGAATATGCAAAAAGTAAAGACATCACACGCGAGCGTCTGATTCTAGAGACATTGGAGCAAGTTCTTCCTAAAGCAAACCTTTACATCATGAACGATAGCGGAGAAACGATGAAGTATTTACCACTCCAGCAATTGCAAAAAGATCAGCCGCCGGTTACTGAAGAAAAGAATACGTCAGCTGAAAAAGGAGGGAAAGCTTCATGAGTAACGAACAAAACCCTTTCAAGAAGATAGAAGAAGCCCTCAAAAAGATGGGGGAAACCGATCAAAAAAGAAGTGCGCAGAAGCCGGGACCGGAATCAGATCCTAAAGTAACGCAAATGCGACCGAAAAAAGCGTTTGATATGAAAAAATATACGAAACTCATTATAACGCTAACAGTAGTTTTTGCGATTCTCGTTATTCTGTTATCCAATTTATTTATCGTAAAAGAGAATGAGTACCGTGTCGTCCGTCAGTTTGGTGAGATTACTCGGATTATCGAAAAACCTGGTATCAATATGAAAATACCATTCATTCAAAGTGTTAGTACATTGCCGAAAAACCGCATGACTTCTAACGTGTCAGAAGCAGAAATCAATACAAAAGATAAGAAGCGGATCATCATTGATAATTATGCAGTATGGCATATTACAGATCCAGCAAAAATGATTTCGAACGCACGTAATATCGTCAATGCGGAAGCGAGAATGGAAGAGTTTATTTACTCTGTTGTCCGAAATGAAATGGGACGTCTAGATTACGTCAATGTTGTCAATGACGAAGATTCCTCTCGTGGAAGTTTGAATGACGATGTCACAGCTAAAGTAAATAAATTCTTGGATGATGGCAACTACGGAATTAAAGTAGTGGATGTCCGTATGAAGCGCATCGACTTACCGGAAGAAAACGAACAATCGATCTACACACGTATGATATCAGAACGTGATTCGACTGCTCAATCATACCTATCAGAAGGGGATGCAGAGAAGCAGAAGATTGAAGCAGAAACAGATCGTGAAGTGCAAGAGATGCTAGCAAAAGCAAAAAAAGAAGCAGCAATCGTAACTGCGCAAGGTGAGGCAGAAGCTGCAAAAATCTATAACAACGCGTATGCAAAAGATCCTGAGTTCTATAAACTGTATAGAACACTTCAGTCTTATACAAAAGTCGTGAATGATGAAACGATGATCATTCTTCCGGCAGATTCACCGTATGCTAAGCTATTAACGGGCAATATGGAGTAATCATAAGTGCGTCATTTTCATTAGAGTTGCCAAACGTGGTAAACTAGATGAAAATGACGTTTTTTTATAGTGACAAACATAAAGGAGTGGGATGAATTTTGACAAAACAGAAAGTCGTCTTATTGGATGGAAACAGCTTAGCGTACCGTGCATTCTTTGCTTTGCCTTTATTAACGAATGAAAAAGGTGTTCATACAAATGCGGTATACGGTTTTACGATGATGTTGGAGACCATCTTAGCCAATGAAGAACCGACGCATGTGATTGTGGCGTGGGATGCAGGGAAAACGACATTCCGCCACAGTACGTATACGGAATATAAAGGTGGACGTCAAAAAACCCCGCCAGAGTTATCGGAACAATTCCCGTACATTCGTAAACTCATTGAAGCATTCGGAATTACGCAATATGAACTTGATTTGTATGAAGCGGACGATATTATCGGTACATTGAGCAGGGAGTGCAGTGACGCAGAAGCAGAAGTTGTCATCATCTCAGGTGATAAAGACTTAACGCAACTTGCGAATGATCAGACGACAGTATGTATTACAAGAAAAGGTATTACCGATCTGGAAAAATACACACCAGCGCATATCGAAGAAAAATACGGTATTGCACCGTTACAAATCATCGATATGAAAGGTTTGATGGGCGATGCATCTGATAATATCCCCGGCGTGCCTGGAATTGGTGAAAAGACGGCATTGAAATTATTGAAGGAATACGGTTCCGTCGAAAAAGTCTATGAATCGATCGATCAAATCACGGCAAAGAAAATGAAAGAAAATCTTGTGAATAATAAAGAACAAGCATTCATGAGTAAAGAACTTGCGACGATTGAAGTGCATGCGCCGATTACGGTGTCATTGAACGATTTGGACTATGCGGGTCCTAACGAAGAAGAAGTTATCCAGCTATATAAAGAGTTACAATTTAAATCGTTACTTGAAAAGATGGATGCACCTATCGAAGTTCAACCACTAGAAGAAATTGCCATACACACTGTAGAAGAAATTACTTCAGCGATGCTGACGGATACGATGTCTCTACATGTCGAAATAGATGGAGATAATTATTTATCCGAAGACATTTTAGGTATTGGACTATCGAATGAAACAGATACGTACTTTATTTCTATAGAATTAGCTACATCCTCTGAACTCTTTAAGAACTGGATTTCTGATCATGCTACTCGTAAATACGTTTCGGACTCTAAATCAGCCTATGCAGCGATTGCGCGACTCGGCATGGAACTAAACGGTGCAGAATTCGATCTCATGCTGGCGGCATACATCGTCAATCCTTCATTTTCAACGAATGAAGTCTCTGAAATCGCACGTTCATTTGGCTACCATGGTGTAGAAAGCGATGAAGCGGTCTATGGGAAAGGCGCTAAACGGACTGTACCGGCAACTGAACAACTTGCCAACCATACCGCGCGAAAAGCACATGCAGTATGGGAACTGTACCCAATCGTCACAAAACAGTTAGAGGACAATGAACAGCAAGACTTGTTCCATGACTTGGAACTACCTTTGGCAAAGATCCTAGGTAAAATGGAAGTAACCGGTGTGAAAACGGATGTGGATGTGCTAGCAACGATTGGAGAACAGCTATCGGAACGTCTCGCAGTCATTGAGAAGACGATTTACGAAATGGCTGGTGAGAAATTCAATATTAACTCGCCTAAACAGCTGGGCGTTATTCTGTTTGAGAAAATCGGTCTAACTCCGATCAAGAAAACAAAGACAGGTTATTCAACAGCTGCGGATGTGCTAGAGAAGCTTGAAAGTGAACATGAAATTATTCAACATATTTTATTATATCGACAGCTTGGTAAATTAAATTCAACATACATTGAAGGACTAACGAAAGAGATTCATGAAGATGGTAAGATCCATACACGATTCCAACAAGCTTTAACACAGACGGGAAGATTGAGCTCAATCAATCCGAACTTGCAGAATATCCCGATCCGTTTAGAAGAAGGGCGTAAAATACGAGCGGCATTCATTCCATCTGAAACAGAATGGATTATGTTTGCGGCCGACTATTCACAAATTGAATTGCGTGTACTTGCACATATTTCGCAAGATGAAAAATTAATTGAAGCATTCCGGCAGGGTGCGGATATTCATACGAAAACCGCAATGGATGTTTTTGGTGTGAAGCAAGAAGAAGTCGATAGCAATATGCGTCGCGCAGCAAAAGCTGTCAACTTTGGTATCGTCTATGGAATCAGTGATTATGGATTATCGCAAAGTTTAAATATTACCCGTAAAGAAGCAGGGGAATTTATCGATACGTATTTAGCGAGTTTCCCAGGCGTCAAGCAATATATGGATGACAGTATTACGGATGCGAAGCTAAAAGGCTATGTAACGACACTGTTGAAACGCAGACGGTATTTACCGGATATTACAAGTTCCAATTTCAACTTGCGGGGCTTTGCTGAACGTACAGCGATGAACACGCCTATTCAAGGGACTGCAGCAGACATCATAAAGCAAGCGATGATTGATATGGATGCCAGACTCGAAAAAGAAAATATGCAAGCACGAATGCTGCTACAAGTGCATGATGAATTAATCTTTGAAGCACCTTTGGACGAACTAGAAAAATTAAAAGAAATCGTACCGGAAGTCATGGAACAAACAATCCAACTCGACGTTCCATTAAAAGTCGATTGGAATTATGGGAAGTCTTGGTACGAAACGAAGTGAGTGGATATACATGCCAGAACTACCGGAAGTAGAAGGAGTGGTGCGAGACCTTGCGCCACTCGTGGAAGGACGAACGGTGAAGCAACTATCTGTATCGGATACCGTTGTCATTTCTAAAACAGCTGGAAAAGAAACGATTATTAAAGGGAAATCTGTAGACGACTTTCTTCACGGCATGGAAAACATGCAAATCGAGAAAATTGTGCGTCGTAGTAAATATATTTATTTTCATTTAATGAAAGAAGATCAACCATACTTGCTTGTCAGCCATCTTGGCATGACGGGCGCTTGGTTTGTCGTAAATTCCCCTGACGAAATCACAGAAGAGAAATTTCGCAAGCATGCACATGTCTTTTTAGAAATGGAAGATGGCGGTTTACTAGTCTACTCAGATATACGAAGATTCGGCGAAATGCGCCTTTTGCAGACAGAAGAAGATTTTCCTCCTTTGTTAGAGATGGCACCAGAACCTTTTTCTGACGAAGCACTGGAACATTTTTTATCGATGGCAGAAACTCCGAAATATAAAAGAAAACCGATCAAAGAAGTAATTATGGATGGGAAAGTGATCTCAGGATGCGGTAATATCTACGCTACAGAAGCATTATTCCATATGAAGATTCATCCTGCACGTTCAGCCGAAAGGATTAGCAGAAAGCGCAAAATATTATTATTCGAAGAAATCGTACGCGTTTTGCAAGAAAGCATTGATGCAGGCGGCAGTACGATATCCGATTATCGTTCAGTTAATGGCAATGCAGGTACGATGCAAAATCGGCTGCATATGTATGGGAAAAAAACGTGCTTGGAATGTGATACGTCAACAAAGAGTAAACAGATTGCGGGCAGAACATCTGTCTATTGCCCATCATGCCAGAAATAAGGAGCGATGAACATGATTATTGGATTAACTGGAAGTATAGCGAGCGGAAAAAGTACCGTTGCCAATATGTTGCGTGAAAAAGGATACCCGATTGTAGATGCGGATGTCATTGCGAGAGAAGTTGTAGAACCAGGCAGTCCATTGCTTGATGAGATCCAGCAAACATTCGGTGCAGATGTGTTGCGGGAAGATGGAACGCTACATCGTGAACAGCTCGGAGCAATTGTTTTTGGTGATGAAACAAAAAGGCAGCAGTTAAATGAATTGATGCATCCTGCAATTAGAAGCCAAATGGTCAAACAGAAGGAAGACTATGTGAACCAAGGCTATCAAACTGTCATCATGGACATTCCATTACTTTTTGAAAGTAAACTCCATGACTATGTAGAAAGAATTATCGTTGTTTCTGTCACGAAGGAAATTCAAAAGCAGAGACTGATCGCGCGCAATGAACTAACGGAAGCGGAGGCTGATGCTAGAATTGCCTCTCAATTGGATATGAGCATCAAAGAACAAGGCGCGGATGCGGTGATTCACAACAACGATACAGTGGAAGAAACTCAAAAACAGTTGGAAAATATCCTAGAAAAATGGCAAGCGGTACCCAAATAATTACGTTGGTAAATTAAATTGTAGATTTATGATGCAATAGTGTTGGCATAACGATAATATGTGTTATACTAATGAACGATTAAAGATATAAAGTATAACATATAACATATATGCAGGAGGATCCCTTTCATGACTACAAAAATTGCTATTAATGGACTCGGCCGTATTGGACGAATGGTATTCCGTCAAATTATTAAGGAAGATGATGTGAATCTAGTTGCGGTAAATGCTACATATCCAGCAGAAACTATTGCACATCTTTTGAAATATGACTCAACACATGGCGTGTTCGATGGTGAGATTATAGCGGAAGAAAACGCAATCGTTGTTGACGGTAAACGTGTGCAACTGATTACTGAGCGCGACCCTTCGAAATTGCCTTGGAAAGAACTTGGTGTAGATATCGTGATCGAATCAACAGGCGTATTCAACTCACGCGAGAAAGCTGCACTTCATTTGGAATCAGGAGCGAAGAAAGTAATTTTAACGGCACCAGGTAAAAATGAAGATGTAACAATAGTTCTCGGAGTGAATGACGACAAATTAGATGTTGAAAATCATAGTGTAATTTCAAACGCAAGTTGTACAACAAACTGTTTGGCGCCGGTCGCAAAAGTATTGAATGATGAATTTGGTATCGTAAACGGCCTCATGACAACTGTACATGCGTATACAAATGATCAGAAGAACTTAGATAACCCTCATAAAGATTTACGTCGTGCGCGTTCTTGTGGTGAGTCTATCATTCCAACATCAACAGGTGCTGCAAAAGCTTTGTCTCTCGTACTACCTGAGCTTCAAGGAAAGATTCACGGCTTGGCACTACGTATCCCCACACCGAACGTTTCGCTAGTGGACTTAGTAGTAGACGTTGAGAAAGATGTGACGGTTGAAGAAGTAAACAATGCGTTCCGTAAAGCAGCAGAAGGCTCGATGAAAGGCATTCTTCGCTTTACTACTGAACCACTTGTCTCGATCGACTTCAATACGACAACAGAATCTGCAACACTTGATGGACTTTCTACCATGGTTATGGGTGATCGTAAAATCAAAGTACTTGCTTGGTATGACAATGAGTGGGGTTATTCAGCACGTGTTGTGCAATTGGCGAAAAAAGTCGCTGCTGCATTAACGGACAAAGTAACTTCTTAATGAATGAATCGGCACTTCATCTTACGAGATGAAGTGCTTTTCTATGTCCGTTTGTTGTTGTACGGTTAGTTTCTGTTATAATGAAAAGTACTAATGAATATGCGGAGGAACTAACTATGTTATGTCCAGCTTGTCACTACAACGGAACACGCGTGATTGATTCACGGCCTGCGGAAGAAAACCATTCGATTCGAAGAAGACGTGAGTGCGAAAAATGCAGTTTTCGTTTCACTACATTTGAAAAAGTAGAGCATTCTCCGTTAGTTGTCGTAAAGAAAGATAAGACACGCGAAGAATTTAGCGGTGAAAAGTTGCTGAGAGGGTTAATTCGCGCTTGTGAAAAGCGTGCGGTCCCGATTGAACAATTAAAAGAAATCGTAGTTTCTATCGAAAAAGAACTGAGAAGCTCAGGAAATGTCGAAATAGATTCTGAACAAGTAGGAGAAATGGTGATGGAGCGCTTAGTGGATGTAGATGAGGTAGCGTATGTTCGATTCGCATCTGTCTATCGCCATTACAAAGACATCACAGTCTTTATTGACGAATTACAACAATTACAAAACAGGAAAGATGAACAAAAGTAAGGCGTTTAACTAGAAGGGGAGGCGATTGTCGAAATGCTTTACACAGAGTTGCAGCCTGTCGATTCCTTCGAAGTGAAATTAGCACATCCTTTTTCTGCGTACGACCGACAGATGCTTACATTATTCTATCAGCCACTTATCGGTCCTGAAGCGATCAGTTTATTTATGACGCTATGGACGGATGCGGAGAGCAAGGAACCGCAAGAACATACCCACTATTACTTAATGAATATGTCCTCTTTTCCACTTCAATCTATTTTTGAAGCACGGATTTCATTGGAAGCTATAGGATTATTACGAACGTATAAGAAAAAACATGAAGTAGATAAGCGGTCTTTCCTTTATGAACTATTACCACCGCTTGACGCACCTTCTTTTTTCAATGACCCGCTTTTATCTACATTTTTATTCAGTAAGATCGGGGAGCAGCCGTATCGTCAATTACGTGGCCGATTTTTAGAAGAGCCGATTGCGAAAGAAGAGTATCACGATATCTCAAGAACGTTTTTAGATGTCTATAAACCAGCAAGAGGCGATCAAGCGATGGAATTGACTGCAGGAATGCAGTTTCAAGGGAAAAGTGAACCACCCGGCATACCCTTTTATGTAGCTAATTTTAATTTCGATTTATTTTATAATGGTTTATCTGAACAAATGATCCCTAAAGCTTCGTTACGAACTATTTCTCAGGAAATGATTGCGATGCTAGCTTTCTTGTATTCACTCAGTCCGCTCGATATGCAAAAAGTCGTCATGATTGCGATGGATGAAAATCATCAGCTGACAGAAGAAAAAGTTCGAAAGGCAGCTGCGGAGTTTTATAAGATGAATACGTCAATGCAACCGCCTAAATTGCAGTCGGTGTTTACACAGCCGATTGTCGATGAAGTACCAAAAGAGAACATGAGTCGTGATGAAGAATTACTATTTTATTTGGAACATACACCACCGAAAGAAATGTTGCGCAAAGTGAGTAAGAAAGAACCTTTCCTAGTGGATATCCAGCTCGCTGAACGATTGATCAATTTACACAAGTTTCCGGTTGGCGTCGTCAATGTCTTGTTACAATATGTGATGTTGCGTAATGATGGTAAAATCACGAGTAGTTTTGTGGAACGTATTGCTTCGCATTGGGCGAATAAACAAGTAAATGATGCGAAAACGGCTTTGAAGTTATCCAGAGAAGAACATGACCAATACATGAAATGGCTTAAAGAAGGCAAGCAATCCACACCAAGAAATCGAAAAACAACTAGGGAAGAAAAAGTTCCCGAATGGTTTAACAAGCGTGATAAAAAGAATGAGAAATCCGAAAAAACTAATGATTTCAATGTTGAAGAAGAGCGCCAAAAGTTATTGAAAGAATTGGGGATTCAAGAATCAGAGGTGAAATAACATGGAACGAATTGGAGATGCGATGAAACGAGTAGTTAATGCTCCTTCATTAGCCCAAAAATACGACGAACTTCGAACAGAAGTGATGGAAGATCCAGGTGTCCAACATTTCATTCACGAACATTCAGATGAAATAAACACAGAAGTAGTCAACCGCAGTTTGGGTAAGTTATATGAATACACTACCGCTTCCCATGCTTGTGAGCGCTGTCCGAATCTAGATGGATGCATAAATGTCATGAAAGGCTTTGAGCCGAAATTAGTCATAGCACAGCGCCTTATTGATATTGACTACATCATCTGTCCTACGAAGCAATTGGAAGATGAACGTAGAAACATCTCTAAAATGGTCAATAGCATGTACATGCCTAGAGAAGTCATGGAAGCGCGCTTATCTAACGTTGACTTCCTTTCAGAAGATAGTCGCGTGATCGTTATGCGGGCTGCTAAAGACTTCTTGAATCAAATCGAGTCTACCGGTAAGGTTCCGGAACGTGGATTCTATCTATTCGGTAACTTTGGTATTGGAAAGTCCTTCATTTTAGGTGCGTTAGCGAATGAATTGGCGACTAGACGTATACAGACTGTCGTTGTCTATGTACCAGAATTCCTTCGCGAAATGAAACAGTCCATCCAAAACCAAACACTAGACGAAAAAGTGGAATTCGTAAAACGAGCTCCAGTATTGATGCTCGATGATATCGGTGCGGAAACGATGTCAACGTGGACAAGGGATGAAGTGCTAGGCACCATCTTGCAGTACCGTATGGCTGAAAAGTTGCCAGTATTCTTCACCTCCAATTTTAATTACAATGAATTGGAACACCATCTAACAACGAGTCAGCGTGGAGAAAAAGAGCCTATTAAAGCGGCACGAATTATGGAGAGGATCCGCATGGTCAGCCAACCATTCAAACTCGGTGGCGAGAACTGGCGGGATTAATTATTCAACATGCACGGCTTTGTTGAAATAATTAATAAAATATACTTGCAATTACGCTCAGACTTTTCTATACTATTTACACAGTTCAACATAAATAAAATGTCTAAATGCATCGAAGAGGACAATAATTTATTTTTCACCTATCCAGAGAACAGGGGCATGGCTGAGACCCTTGTAGGCAGAAGGTAAATTTACCACCTCCGAGCAGCATCAGTGAAAGTAAGTAGCTGATGACGGTAACGGCCTGTTAGCCGATCGAAAGCTTCGGTCTTTTCGCTTTTTTGCGAATGGAAGGAAGAAGGGTGGAACCACGAGCTCAAGCCTCGTCCCTTTAGGGATGAGGCTTTTTTGCGTTCAAAAAAAGAAAGGGAGTCATACAAATGTCAGAAAACATTCAATTGAAATTTCCAGACGGTGCAGTAAAAGAATTTGAGAACGGTGTAACAACGGAAGAAATCGCAGGCTCCATCAGTCCTGGATTACGCAAAAGCGCATTGGCAGGGAAGATTGGAGACCAATTAATCGATTTAAAATCTCCAATCCATACAGATGGTGATATTAGCATCATTACTCCAACATCAGATGAAGCATTGGACATTTTACGCCATAGTACGGCTCACCTTTTGGCTCAAGCCGTCAAACGTAAATTCCCAGATGCGAAACTAGGAATAGGTCCTACTATCGATAATGGATTCTATTATGATATCGATTCACCTACACCGATTACAGCTGAAGACTTACCTGAATTAGAAAAAGAAATGAAACGTATTATCGGTGAAAACTTGCCGATCATTCGTCACGATGTATCTCGTGCAGAAGCGGAAAAACGTTTCAAAGAAATTGATGATGAATACAAATTAGAACTTCTTGAAGCGATTCCTGAAGATCAACAAGTCTCTATTTATGAACAAGGTGAATTTTTCGACTTATGCCGCGGAATCCACGTTCCATCGACAGGTAAACTAAAAGAATTCAAGTTATTAAGCATCGCAGGAGCGTATTGGAGAGGGAACTCGGATAATAAAATGCTTCAGCGTATCTATGGAACAGCTTTCTTCAAAAAAGATGAGTTGAAAGAACATTTGCGCATGCTTGAAGAAGCGAAAGAGCGTGATCACCGTAAAATCGGTAAAGAATTGAATCTCTTCACGAATTCACAAAAAGTCGGTCAAGGTCTTCCGTTGTGGTTGCCAAAAGGTTCTACCATCCGACGCGTAATAGAGCGCTATATCGTAGATAAAGAAGAAAGATTAGGTTACCAGCACGTATACACTCCAGTACTAGGAAGTGTAGAACTTTATAAAACTTCAGGGCACTGGGATCACTACCAAGACAGTATGTTCCCTGCAATGAGCATGGACAATGAAGATCTAGTACTACGTCCGATGAACTGTCCGCATCACATGATGATTTATAAAAATGGTATTCATTCATACCGTAACTTGCCACTTCGTTTGGCAGAACTTGGCACAATGCACCGTTATGAAATGTCTGGAGCACTTTCAGGTCTTCAACGTGTACGCGGAATGACATTAAACGATGCGCATATCTTCGTGCGTCCGGATCAGATTAAAGAAGAGTTTAAACGTGTTGTCATGTTGATCATTGAAGTATATAAAGACTTCAATATTAAAGATTATTCATTCCGTCTATCGTATCGCGATCCTGAAGATACAACGAAATATTTTGATGACGATGAGATGTGGGAACGCGCACAAGCTATGTTAAAAGAAGCGATGGATGAGATGGAGCTTCCGTATACAGAAGAAGAAGGCGAAGCAGCATTCTACGGTCCGAAGCTGGATGTACAAGTTAAAACAGCAATTGGTATGGAAGAAACTCTTTCTACTGCCCAGCTTGATTTCTTATTGCCAGAGCGCTTTGATCTCACATATATCGGTGAAGACGGCAAGCAACATCGTCCAGTTGTAATCCACCGTGGTGTCGTATCTACAATGGAACGTTTTGTAGCGTTCTTAATTGAAGAGTATAAAGGAGCTTTCCCTACATGGTTAGCGCCGATCCAAGTTGAACTGATTCCGGTGTCGTCTGACGTTCACCTCGACTATGCGGAAGATGTGAAAGAAAAGCTTACGATGGCTGGTTTCCGAGTAGATGTTGACAGTCGTGACGAAAAGCTTGGCTATAAAATTCGTGAAGCCCAAGTACAAAAAGTTCCGTACATGCTTGTACTTGGTGATCGTGAAATGGAAGCTGGCGAAGTGAACGTTCGTAAATATGGCGAACAAAATTCCGAAAGCATGTCGTTCGAAGCATTTCTTGAGGCAATTAAAGAAGATGTTAAGAAGGACTGATAGATAGAAGAAGGTGTTTGCGGGAGCCGCCCGCAAGCCCTTTAGTAAGTTTAAAAGCGTAACTAGCACTTGCAATGAAAATAATAGTTGCAATAGTAAACACTATGCGCTATACTTAAAAAGTTGAATTAATTCAAACATAACCTATGTATCCAACAACATGATCTACAGAGTTGTTGACAAACGATACGAGACATGGTAATATAAATAAGGTTAACTGAATACAGTTTGTGGTATAAGAAGAGGCTACCCGCTTCTCACCTGATCGACGCAATGTAGTTGTTGCCAGGTTAGCACATTTAGTGATTTCTATGCATACGTGCATAGGTTACTTGCGCGGGTAGACAAATCATAATTTGTCTACTTTTTTTATTTCGTAAAATGGATGGACCTGTGGGACCTTTAAGTCGGACAATCCGACATACCAAAACGTGTATTCACGAGACAATATTCGGAGGTGGATTACTATTAGCAAAGACATGTACGTAAATGATGGTATCCGAGCACGTGAGCTGCGATTAATTGATCACAACGGCGAACAACTCGGTATCAAAACGCGTAATGAAGCTTTAGAAATTGCTGCTCAAGCAAACCTGGACTTAGTTCTTGTTGCTCCACAAGCGAAGCCCCCAGTAGCTCGTGTTATGGACCATGGAAAGTTCAAGTTCGAACAGCAAAAGAAAGAGCGTGAAGTACGTAAGAACCAAAAGATCATCAACATGAAAGAAGTTCGACTTAGTCCAACAATTGATGAGCATGATTTCCAAACGAAACTTCGTAACGGAATCAAGTTCCTTGAAAATGGGGATAAGGTAAAAGCTTCGATTCGTTTCCGCGGTCGTGCCATTACGCACAAAGAAATTGGCCAAAGAGTTCTTGATCGCTTTGCAGAAGCTTGCAAAGAAGTAGCAACTATTGAAGTTAAGCCCAAGATGGAAGGCCGGAGCATGTTCTTAATACTTGCACCGCTAGCCGAAAAACAGTAAGACGAACAATTTAGGAGGAACAGAACATGCCAAAAATGAAAACACACCGCGGTTCCGCGAAACGTTTCAAAAGAACTGGAACTGGTAAATTAAAGCGTGGCCGTGCTTACACAAGTCACCTTTTTGCTAACAAATCTACGAAGGCTAAACGTCACTTACGTAAGTCTTCACTAGTTTCTTCAGGCGATTACAAGCGTATTCGCGAAATGCTAACAAACATGAAGTAAGATCGAACACACACTTATAGGATAAGCAGGAGGTAATGCACTATGCCACGCGTAAAAGGTGGAACAGTAACGCGCAAGCGTCATAAAAAAGTATTAAAATTAGCAAAAGGTTATTTCGGTTCAAAACATAGACTTTATAAGGTAGCAAACCAACAGGTTATGAAATCTTATAACTATGCTTACCGTGACCGTCGTAACAAAAAACGTGATTTCCGTAGACTATGGATCACACGTATCAACGCGGCTGCTCGTGTGAATGGTATTTCATACAGCACATTAATGCACGGCTTGAAAGTAGCTGGCATCGATGTAAACCGTAAGATGCTTGCAGAACTTGCAGTGACAGATGCACCAGCATTTGCACAACTTGCAGAGACAGCAAAAAAATCTGTAGCAAAATAAGATGAACCAAAATCCACTTTCGTTTTCATTCTTATATGGAAATGAAGGTGGATTTTTTTCGTATGGAGGAATGGCTGAAATGGCGCAAACTCTATTGATTTATATGGTAATCCTGTCGATCTGGGCATTCGCAGCAATGGGATATGATAAAAAACAATCTAAGAAGAAAAAGCAGCGCATACCAGAAAGAAATCTATGGTTGCTTGCTTTGCTTGGTGGGGGAGTAGGAGCATACTTTGGTATGCAGTTCTTTCACCACAAAACGAGAAAGACCAATTTTCGTATTGGGTTTCTACTTCTGATGCTACTTGATATTGTAATTTTACTTGCAGCATACGGTGTGAAATTACCGGCTACTGTTATGTTTTGACGTAAAAAAAGGAAATAGTCGCGAGCAACTATTTCCTTCGAATTAGGATTTCATTAACTGTTCAATTGGATTTTTCCAATTGATTTCGGCATATGGATAATACGTCTGAACTTCCGATTCCAGGAAGTGAAAATCTTCTTTTGTCATACCTTGTAATTTAGATTCATTCTTAACCCAAATAAAGATGGAAACTACATCAAATGAATTGGGAGTAGTGCCTAAATACTTCTCACCTTCAAACATTGCACCTTTGTACGTAATGAAGAAGTTTTTACGGATATTTTTGGCGTCATCATAAAAATAATATTGTTCTTTTTCATACGCTTCGTCTAGCTTTCGCTTGGCATCTGTCAAATAGCGAATACCGGCATAAAATAAATAAATGACAAGTGCTATAATGAAGACACGAATTAATAAAATCAATGAAATCAGCTCCTGCAAATTATATAGTACTGTACTATACGGATGAGTAGCATAGAAGGTTTCATTTTAAAGCAAAACGTTGGAGGGAATTCAAATGAAATTACATCAACTATTTGAAATGCAAAGAGCGCTCGATACATACATACAAAAAAATCATCAAACGAATGAAACATTCACAGAAAGAGGTTTGGCACTAATAGTCGAACTTTCTGAGTTGGCTAATGAAACCCGTTGTTTTAAATTCTGGAGCACTAAAGGTCCTTCCGCTAATGACGTCATCTTAGAAGAGTATGTAGATTCTATTCATTTTTTATTATCTTTAGGAATTGAAAAAAACTTTGACGGATTGGAAGAATGGCCTGCAGGGGAAAGTACTGATCAAAACTTGACCCAACTATTCATTCAAACAGGTCGATCCATTTATACATTCTTGGATTCATTAACATTTGAAGATTATAAAAATATATGGGTGAATTACGGTGCACTTGCGAATACGCTCGGATTTACTGAAGATCAAATTATTCAAGCTTATATCGATAAAAATGAAGAGAACTATGCTCGCCAAAGAAGCGGATACTAAGCGGTAACAGTAGGCTTGTCACAAATTAAGCTATAAAAGACATTTCATATAAAAATAAATTGACAAAGAGACTGTTTTGATAATAAAATTAATACAACATAGGTCATACAGGGGGTATTTCGTTGAACGAATGGAGTAAAGATGATTTTGGATTGCGTTTAAAGGCACTGAGAGAACGTCGTGGACTGTCAATGATGGCATTTGGCGCGGCTATTGGTACATCAGCCAGCCGAATTAAAGATTGGGAGCGCGGTAAAAATGCTCCATCTGCTGCATGGATTGCTAAAATTTCAGAGCGTTTCTCTGTTTCTACGGATGAACTGATCATGGGCGAGGTGACTTTTACGCCGTATATCAAAACGACAGGTAATACAGTAGAATCACTCTATGATCGCCTTCGTGAAACGATGAATGTCGAAACCTCAGGCAAGTGGCCAACAGAGACGGACGAGCTATATGCAGAAATTGACGCAGTGAACAAAGAGAAGTATCGCAGCGGTAAAGGACGTCGCTCAGCTGAAAAAGAGCTAATGGAGCTGGCTATCCGTCTTCCTAAGAAGGATGTACTAGAACTACTCGAGCTTGCTAAATATAAAAGACGTACGCTATAAAAATAACCCTAGAAGTTAGTTGAACTGAACCCCAAATGGTAGACACTTTAAAAAAAGTGTCTCCTTTTGGGGTTTTTTCTGTCCCATGGACTAGGTATACTGAAGTTAACTAGTCAGACGGGAGTGTATGAGATGAGCAAAATATTGTTTAATGAACACCAGCGCAGCCTGTTAGAGCGAAATCCAAACGTACAATCCGTTTCGGACCGTGCGATTCAATATAAGCCTGAGTTTAAAATCAAGGCGGTACAGAACTATCAGGACGGGAAAGGCCCTTCTCAAATATTTAGGGAAGCCGGGTTTGATTTGGAAATGATCGGTTCTAAGAAAGCGAAAAGTTCGTTGAGTCGATGGAAAAAGTCGTTGGACGAACATGGAGAAGCGGGCTTCTTTAAGGAACGACGCGGGAAAGGAAGTACCGGCCGGCCCTCCACGAAAGAGACCTCACCTGAAGAAAAATTGAAAAAGGCAGAAGCTCGAATCCAATACTTGGAGGCTGAGGTGGAATTGTTAAAAAAGCTAGAGGAACTCGAAAGGCAGGCGAAGAGAACACATTAACAGCTGGAGAAAAATATCAAGTGATCAATGAAGTGATTCGAAATCATCAACTCAAGGGGATGACATCCCACCTCTGCCAGATCGCCAACGTGGCAAGAAGTGGCTATTACGCCTGGATTGCCCGCACAGAAGCGCACGCAGTTCAGGAAGAGGAGGACTATCGGGATTACCTTCTGCTTAAAAGTATTTACGATGCATTCAACGGAAAAATTGGATACCGTGGACTTTACATGGCTGCGGCAGAATTACTTGAAATCCCGATGAATCACAAAAAAATCCTACGTCTAATGCGTAAGTACAACTTTTTCGCAAAGATTCGCAGAAAGAATCCGTATCAGCAACTGGCGAAGGCGACGCAGGAACACCGGACAGTGCCGAACCGTCTAAACCGTCAATTCGAACAAGACGAACCAGAGAAGGTGTTTGTCACAGATATTACGTATCTGAAAATCAAGACTGGCCAGACCGTGTATCTCTCTTGCGTAAAAGACGTGGCAACCCGCGAAGTGGTGGCACACGAACTCTCGTGCAGTCTGCGTATGGGGATCGTATTAAGGACCTTACGAAAGCTGGAAGCCGCACTAGATGGAAATGTCCATCCGGAAGCGATGATTCATTCAGATCAAGGATTCCATTACACGCACCCCGACTATCAGGAACGAGTTGGCAAGATGGGACTCGTGCAGTCGATGTCACGAAGAGGCAATTGTTTAGACAACGCGCCGATCGAATCCTTCTTCGGTCACTTTAAAGACGATGTTGATTACAAACAAGCAGGCAGTTTACTAGAGCTGAAAATCATGGTGGATGAATACATGGAGCATTATAACTGCACACGTAAACAGTGGGATCTAAAAAAGATGACTCCGGCACAATACCGAAGTCATCTCATCGCCGCATAAGAAAAACGGTTCTTTTTATCACCTGTCCACGAAATGGGGCTCAGTTCAAGTATGCTTCTAGGGTTATTTTTTGTATAATCTAAGGCTTACAATCTAAATCAGGTAAGTACAATGAATTAGTTTGACAGTACGAAGGGATAGAAGCTCCAGTTGGCGGAAGCTTTCCCATGGGCCCGCGGCAAGAGCCGTAACGAAGAACAGCGTTTGCGAGTAAAAGCTCAGCGTTAGGAGCACATCTTTGCATGCGCCGCCTACTTCCGCTTCCCATCCTACGTTGCAAGTGTGGGCACTTGGATCACCGCGAGCCCTCTAGGAAAGCGTCCCCTCCGAAGTGCAAATCCCCAACCCAACACACCGTCAGCCACACCCTTAATTCCCAAATAATTAATAATCAAATAGCGTGAAATGTAGGAATATAGAAAGAAATGCGTTATGATAGAATCGTAGATAAACCCAAGGAGGATGAGTTGATTGAAAGCATTCGTTCATGAAAATGGTGAGTTGCACTATACAGATATCGCCGATCCCTCAGCTGGAAATGGTGAAGTAATCGTCGCATTGAAAACAGCAGGACTCAATCGACGTGATACTGCAATACCCAAACGACGTGGAGACGTCAAAGAACCCTTGGCACTAGGCTCAGACGGCGCAGGCACGATCGAATCAATTGGAGAAGGTGTAACCGGTTGGAATGTTGGAGATGAAGTCATTATCAATCCATCACTTCGATGGTTTAAAGAAAGCGATGCGCCACCAGCTGAATTTGATATTCTAGGTATGCCGGATCATGGTACGTTTGCTGAAAAGATTTGCATATCCTCAGAACAGCTAGAGAAAAAGCCATCACATCTTACGTGGAATGAAGCTGCAGTCATCGCTCTATCAGGGCTTACAGGTTATCGAGCATTGGTGACTAGGGGCCGTATAGAAGAAGGACAAACGGTCTTTATTCCTGGAGCAGGAAGTGGCGTCGCAACGTTTATGATTCAATTCGCAAAGAAAATGGGAGCGCGTGTCATCGTATCCTCAAGAAACGAAGAAAAACGAAATCATGCTATGAAAATCGGTGCAGATAGGGCAATTGATACGAACAGCGAATGGCCAGCAGAACTAAAAGAGGAAACAGTGGATCTGGTGATTGAAAGTGTAGGAAGAGCAACATTTAATCGTTCACTTGAAATTCTTAAAAAAGGTGGTCATATCGTAGTATTCGGTGCAACGACAGAAGACACTGTCGAACTGAATTTACGTGAATTCTTTTATGGTCAGTATTCTTTACTAGGCACTACGATGGGAAGTCGTGAAGAATTACGCGAGATGTTGACTTTGATGGAAGAACATCAAATCCATCCTGTAATTGATTCGGTAATTCCTCTTGAAAAAACAAGTGAGGCATTTACTAAGCTGGACGACAGCGTTCAATTCGGTAAAATCGTTATAGAAATTGCGAAATAAACTATATGATCAGCATAGAAAGGCAGTGGAACTAGTGACAAAAGAGGTAAAGACACTGACAGATTTGGAAATCGCTTCAAAAGCAACGATGCAACCAATTGAAGACATTGCGGATCAAGCCGGAATTCCATTGGATGCCCTAGAGTTGTATGGTAAATACAAAGCGAAAATTAATGTAGATCTCATACCTAAACAAACTTCACAAGCCAAGGTAGTTCTCGTAACTGCTACGAGTCCAACACCGGCTGGAGAAGGAAAATCAACAGTGACGGTTGGACTTGGAGATGCACTTTCACGTTTAGGTAAAAAAACTATGATCGCATTACGCGAACCTTCATTGGGCCCTGTAATGGGTGTCAAAGGTGGAGCGACAGGAGGCGGCTTCTCCCAAGTATTACCGATGGAAGATATCAATTTACACTTTACTGGTGACCTTCATGCCATTACGACGGTAAACAATGCGTTAAGTGCTATGATTGATAACCACTTGCATCAAGGGAATGTGTTA
The DNA here is from genome assembly GCF_029267015.1 of Sporosarcina ureae. GTDB lineage: Bacteria > Bacillota > Bacilli > Bacillales_A > Planococcaceae > Sporosarcina > Sporosarcina ureae_D. The sequence continues at coordinate 68,761 of NZ_JARIEA010000070.1, forward strand.
AATATCGATCCTCGCCGTATTACTTGGAAACGAGTAATGGATATGAATGACCGTGCACTGCGTCATGTAACGGTTGGTTTAGGTGGACCTTCACAAGGTGTCCCACGTGAAGATGGCTTCGACATTACAGTAGCATCAGAAATCATGGCAGTCTTCTGTCTAGCGAATAGTTTAAAGGACTTGAAAGAGCGCTTGTCTGATATTGTCATCGGCTATACGTATACTAAAGAAGCGGTAACTGTGCGCGATTTAGGAGTTGAGGGTGCGTTAACACTTCTTCTTAAAGATGCGTTCAAACCCAATCTCGTACAAACAATCGAAGGTACACCGGCTTTAATTCACGGTGGACCATTTGCGAATATTGCACACGGTTGCAACTCATTGATTGCGACAAATACAGCGCGTAATCTAGCGGACTATGTTGTGACAGAAGCAGGATTCGGATCAGATCTAGGTGCAGAGAAATTTATGGATATTAAAGCGCGCGTCGGTAAATTTCAGCCGGATGCAGTAGTTCTCGTGACGACAATCCGTGCGCTCAAAATGCACGGTGGAGTAGCGAAGCAGGAATTAAAAGCAGAGAATAGTGAAGCGGTAGAAAAAGGGTTAGTTAATTTGGAGAAGCATATAGAGACGATTCTAGCATTCGGGGTGCAACCCGTAGTAGCGCTCAACCGTTTTGTAGGAGACGCTGACAGCGAATTACAAAAAGTTCACAAGTGGTGTCAAGACAATGAAGTGAGAATGGCATTAACTGACGTATGGCAAGACGGTGGAGCAGGCGGTGAGGCATTGGCGAAAGAAGTCTTGAAAGTGATGGATGAGCCAAATAACTTCGCGCCAATTTATGAAGTCGAGCAATCAGTTGAAGAAAAGCTGACAGCAGTTGTGCAAAAAGTATACGGTGGTATAGGTGTATTATTTACGGATCAAGCAAAGAAAGATTTAGCCGTGATTAAACAAAATGGTTGGGATCTGTTGCCCGTCTGTATGGCGAAGACTCAGTACTCGTTTTCTGATGATCCGAAAAAGTTGGGACGACCAACAAACTTTTCGATTACAGTACGCAGTATCTTACCGAAACTAGGTGCGGGTTTCTTAGTTTGTCTAACAGGCGATATTATGACAATGCCTGGCTTACCCAAAAAACCAGCAGCACTGAATATGGATGTAGATTCGGACGGTAATGCTAAAGGCTTAATGTGATGTATTTATAAAGTGATGACAAAAAACAAAGAGTTTCAGCTCTTTGTTTTTTTGTTGAAAAAAGTCATATGAAAAAGTAAAAAATACCTTTAAAAGAGGTTCCATTGAACTACTGTTATGCTATACTATTCTTTGACGTTTTGAACAGATGCTGAGGAGAAGAGGTGCCATGTAGTGAATAAAAGCTTTCGTATGAAGTTAACAGGCATCCTCATTTCGTTTACTTTGCTGTTGTCTTTGGTTATTATCGTGACAGATTATATTCGATTGAAAAAGAATGTGGAAACCAGTTTGGAAACGCAAATTCAAATGGTAGAAGATGAAATCATTACAAGTCTTGTAACTATTGATAAAGTATATAATGTTTTAGACGTAGAACGAGAGAGGGATATGAGAGAGTATTCCCAAGACCTACTTGAATTGTATGAAAAGCAACCTGATTTTTCAACATGGAATTATGAAGCATTGAAAAAGAAGATGGGTATGGATATCTTTATCATTGATCAAAACAATGTAGTGATTGAAAGTAGTTATAAACCGGATATAGGATTGGATTTTAATATATGTTGTTCGAAATTCAGTTCGCTTTTATCTGAGCGTAGAAAACTAGGAGTATTCGCGCATGATGCGCTCGATGTTCAACAGAACACAGGTGGATTTAAAAAGTTTAGTTATATGCCGACTCCTGATCAGAATTATATAATTGAATTGGGATATCTATTGGAAGATAAATTTGTGTTTAAAGAATTTAACTTTCTAGATACGATGCACAGATTAGAAAATGAAAATGACCAGATAAAGTCCATCAATCTATACAACTACTTAGGTCTATTACTTGGGGATCGAGCGGTCGGTAAGGAAAAGATGATCAACCCTTCAAGAAAACCAATTTTTACAGCTGCTTATAAAAATTTTAAAAAAGAAGAGATAACAGTAAAAGAGAACGGTCAAACTATAACCTATCGATATATACCCTATAAAGCAGATACAGTGCCTGGACTTTCTACGAACCGTGTAGTAGAAATTGCGTACTATGATGTACCATTTTCTAGCGTGCTGACATCCTATCGTAATCAGTTTCTATTTCAGACTGCTTTCATTGCGTTTACTACTATAGTCATGTCGATTATTCTTGCAAGAATGATTGCAAGACCTGTCCATTTGGCATTCCATGATGCGCTTACGGGATTAAAAAACCGTGCTGCTTTTGACGATACGGCAGTAGAGTGGCTTCGCCAGAAAAAAGGTCCGCTACAGTTTATGATTATTGATTTAGATAACTTTAAATCTGTAAACGACATATTAGGACATGGAGAAGGCGATAAATTATTGGTGCAAGCCGCGAATATTATCGATAAAGAAAGTGGAAAAGATCATTTGGCTGCCCGAATTGGCGGCGATGAATTTGTCGTGTTGTTTTCACGCATGTCTGATGAACACGTCATAGAGCGTGCAAATAATATGCTAGAAGCGATGAGAGAGTCATTTAGCTATTTGGAAACAGAAGGCATTGAATTATCTATCAGTATTGGGATTGCTGTGGCGATGAAAAAAGATACCATTCAAACACTATATCGTAAAGCCGATTTGGCATTGTATCAATCGAAGAAAAAGGGTAAAGATCAATATTCCTTATATAACTCGAATGAATTATAAAAAGAGGATGTACAGACGTCATGATTATGACATTCTGTTACATCCTCTTTTATGTTCTTGAATTAATAAATCTTATGATCGACCATCCATTCACTGATGAACTCCATAATGGATTCAATAGTACCTTCTTCAAAAGGGGATTTCAGATGGGCAGTCTCTACAAGTTCCAGAAATGATTTACTTCCTCCTAATTGACACAATGCCAAGTAGTCTGACCACGCGTCATCAAAGTCTTCCAATGAACGTTGCCAAAATTGAAAAGCACAGATTTGTGCAAAAGCATAATCAATATAATAAAACGGTACTTCGTATATATGACCTTGTCTCTGCCAAAAACCACCTTGTTCTAGATAGAGATGTCCATCATAATCCCGTTTTGGTAAATAAGTGGACTCCAAATCTTTCCATACTGCTTTACGTTCAGCAGGTGTCAGTTCAGGGTGATCGTAGATGCGTTGTTGAAACTCGTCAACTGCCACACCATATGGCAAAAATAGTACGCCTTCTAGTAAGTGTGCATAGCGATAACGGTCTGCATCACTACCGAAGAAACGATCCATCCAGAACCACGTAAAGAACTCCATACTCATGGAATGAATTTCCGCTGCTTCAGTTGTCGGCCAAATATATTCAGGTATTCCGATCGAACGGCTTGAATAAACCTGAAATGCATGACCTGCTTCATGGGTCAAGACATCAATATCCCCCGACGTTCCATTAAAGTTTGAAAATATGAACGGGGAGTCGTAGTTATCGATAAAAGTACAATAGCCACCAGCTTCTTTCCCTTTTTTCGCGACCAAATCCAAAAGATTTTTACGCTTCATATAGTCAAAGAAGCGTCCGGTCTCCCGAGATAACTCGGAATACATCTTCTGTCCGTTTTCTATAATCCATTCAGGCGTACCTTTTGGTTTCGGATTTCCTTCAGGGTACTGCAAAGGTTCATCATAAAACTTCATTTGAGAAATACCAATTCGTCTACTTTGCATACCGCGTATTTTCTCGGTCAATGGTACAACATGCATCCGAATTTGTTTACGGAAATCTTCTACCATTTCCGTGTCATAGCCAATTCTGTCCATGCGAATGTAACCTAGTTCAGTAAAGTTTGTGAATCCAAGTGCGGTAGCGATTTTATGACGTACTGCTACAAGACGATCAAAAATTTCGTCAAATTTTTCTTCATGTGATGCAAAGAAATCAGCAGTAGCATTCATCGCATCTTTTCTAACGGCACGATCAAGTGATTCCTTAAATGGACCGAGTTGAGCTAATGTCAGCGTTTCACCTTGAAACGTGATTTGAGCTGAAGCCACGAGTTTGGAATACTCGGAGATCAACTTATTTTCATCTTGCAAGAGAGGTAAGACTTTATCTGAATAGGATCGAATAGCATTTTCGGCAAGATGGAATAACTGAGCTCCCCATTTATCCTCGAGCTGAGAACGGAAAGGGGAGGCGATCAAAGCTTTATAATAATCGCTTTGCAAAGCCTGGAATTCAGGGCCGATCTCATCGAAATAATCCCGCTCATCTTGATAAAATGTATCATTCGTATCAATAGAAGATCGAATATACATAATGTTTTCTTGTGTACTGTAATCGCTTGTCAACTGGTTAATGTGCTCAATAATTTTGGATTGATCTTCAAATGAGCTGGATTGCTCAAATTGGGTTAGTGCTGATTTGAACTCAGTTTGTAGTTTTTCGATATTTGGGCGAGTGTACTCATAATCTTCAAAAGTAAGCATTGTAGTCCTCCTAGTTTGCATATAGTGTGACTATCTCTTCATTTTCAAGTAACAGTAATAGAAATGCAAACTATTTACCGGAAATGACGTACATAAATTGCCACGAACTTATAAAATGATGTAGGATAGAGAGAGTAAACTCTTAGTGAGCGGGAAGAAGGAGAAATGAATGCAAATAGTAAATGGTAAAGTGGAAGAATTGGTCGATCCAACAGGTATAATCGATGGTCAGCGCTACGAATTTCTTTTGACAGTTAAGTTCGATGAAGAAGATGAACTGTTCAATGAAGAAGGTACCGGCTTACGTATGCTATATTCTGTGAAGGATGGCCAGCGAAAGATGTTAACGTACCATTTTTATGAATTGGCAACAGAAAGTCCATTTGATGTAGAATGGGACGAAGAAGAACAAGCCGCAGCAGAGCAATATTGTGCAGAAATTTTCCCAGCAGTCTAATACAAAATAGATGTTATTCTTTTTAAAATAGAGGATAATGTACTAGAGAAATATAAATGGTGTATCCCAATAGCTTCTCATTAAAGAATTAAATATAGGAGTGTTTTAGATGAATCAAGAAATAGTGGATATTACGATTATCGGTGGCGGACCCACTGGATTATTTTCATCATTCTACGCAGGTATGCGTGAGATGTCTGTTAAAATCATTGATAGCTTGCCACAACTTGGCGGCCAATTGATCGAACTATATCCTGATAAGTACATTTATGACGTTGGTGGATTCCCTAAGATTTTGGCAAAAGACTTAGTGTCTAACCTCGTAACACAAGCACACTATGCAAAACCTGAAATTTGTTTAGGCGAAGCTGCATTGTCTATCGAGAAGAAAGACGATCATTTTGTTCTAACGACAGACAAAGGACAACATTTGACACGTACTATTTTATTGACGGCAGGTATTGGTGCTTTTCAACCCCGTAAAATCGGATTGAAAGAAGAACCTATTTTTGAAGGTAAAACATTGCACTACGGTATCAAAGACTTGTCTTTGTTTAAAGATCAGAATATCTGTGTTTGTGGTGGAGGAGACTCTGCGCTTGACTGGGCGTTAATGCTTGAAGATATAGCAAGCCAAGTAACACTTGTTCACCGAAGAGAACGTTTCACTGCACACGAAACAAGTGTCAATCAATTGCACAAATCCAGTGTCAACGTGTTAACTTCACATGCTGTAAGTGAGTTACAAGGTGACGGAGATAAAATGGATAAAGTAATACTGAAAGAAAAAGACGGCAGTATGAAAGAACTTGAATTCGATCATGTCGTAGTCAATTACGGTAATATATCTTCTCTAGGACCATTAAAGGACTGGGGATTGGATATGGAGCGTAATTCCATTAAAGTAAACTCTCGCATGGAAACGAATATTGAAGGGATTTATGCTGCAGGTGATGTAACTACATACGACGGCAAAGTAAAATTAATTGCGGTAGGTATGGGTGAAGCGCCGGTTGCCATAAGCCACGCGAAAGCGTTCTTGGATCCTAAAGCAAAAGTACAACCATTGCACAGTACAAGTGTATTTGGTTAATAAACGAGCACACACTTTGTATGGAGAGATATCTCCGTACAAGGTGTTTTTTATATGTAGTGTGCTACAGCAAAAGATTATGAAATATAAAAGGCTGTTCCAAGAATTCATAACTTCTTGGAACAGCCTATTTTTATTGTTAATCAAATATTACTTTGCAGTTTTAGGATCTGCTACTTTAACTAGTTGTTTCCCTAAATTAGTCCCTTCGAATAAACCAAGAAATGCATCTGGGATATTTTCAAAACCTTCTACAATCGTTTCTTCGTATTTCAACTTGCCTTCAGATAACCATTTCCCTAAGTCAGCTGATGCAGTAGGGAAGTCTTTTGCGTAATCTCCTACTGTGAAGCCTTTCATCAACGCACTTGTTTTAATCATCGTTGACTGTGGTCGTGGTCCTACGTCTTGACCTTCTTTGTTATAGGAAGAGATAGCGCCGCATAGAGCGATACGTGCATGTTTGTTCAATAAAGTAAACACCGCGTCGGTAACTTCACCACCGACGTTATCGAAATAGATATCCACTCCGTTTGACGCGGCTTTTGTTAAGTCCTCTTTGAAGCTATCTAATTTGTAATTGACGGCTTCATCAAAACCAAGTTCATTTTTCAAGTAATCGATCTTTTCCTGAGAGCCAGCAATCCCGATCACTTTGGCACCTTTCATTTTGGCAATCTGACCCACTACTGAACCAACTGCCCCGGCAGCACCTGATACCACAACTGTTTCACCTGCTTGTGGTTTACCGATATCGAGTAACCCAAAGTATGCAGTTAGACCCGTCATCCCAAGAATACCTAAATGAGTAGTGATCGGTGCAATACTTGGATCGATTTTACGTAGATCTTTTGCAGCTGCAGCTGAGTACTCTGCCCAGTTAAGGTTTCCTACAACAAAATCTCCTGGTGAAAATGCTTCTGAGTTAGATTCAGTCACTTCCCCGACGACTCCGCCTGCAATCACTTCGTCTAGTTTAAATGGGGGAATATACGATTTTGCATCTATCATTCTTCCTCGCATGTATGGGTCGACAGAAACGTATAGCGTACGTACAAGTACTTCATTTTCTTTCAGTTCAGGAATTGATTTTTCTACGAAATGGAATGTTTCCATAGTAGGTAATCCTTTAGGACGGTTAGCTAAATGAATTTCTTTTTGTGTCATATAAATTCCTCCAGTTTTAAGTGTAATTACTTTTATTAACTAACTAAAAGTAAGCTTAATGATAAGATTACTAGGACGAAGTAGCGAAGTCAATTAATTGCACTGAAGTGAAAAAAAGCATTTCATAGTTGTTGGAACAACTCAAACTTTATAACTTTTAATGGACTTATTAAATACAAATCTAAGAAAATAGGATTAAGATAGACATTTTCCTGATATCATCGTAAAGTAAAGACGTAGACATTCAGAAATATTAATAATTTAGCCGTAAAGGAGCTAACCAAATGATAAAGGTTTTGGTTGTAGAAGATGAACAGTCAATAGCTACTCTTTTGCAATATAATTTGGAACATGCAGGATATAAAGTGTATTTAGCCCGAGATGGAAATACCGCGATCTCTATGACACTTTCCGAAAAACCGGATGTACTACTTCTTGATATTATGCTACCTGGAATGGACGGTATGGATGTATGTAAAAAGCTCCGCCAAGAAAAGGTTCACACACCGATTTTAATGTTAACAGCAAAGAGTGATGAATTTGATAAAGTCCTTGGATTAGAATTGGGAGCAGATGACTACTTAACAAAACCTTTTAGTCCACGTGAGGTACTCGCTCGTGTGAAAGCTATTTTGCGCAGAATAGAACTACAGGATTCTATTCACATAAAAGAGCCGACATCAGAGGTACGTAATGGTAGTTTACTAGTCCATCCAGATCGAATTGAAGCTTTTTTGGATGGAATTCCTCTAGAGCTGACACCAAAAGAATTTGAACTACTACTATACTTGATGCGGCATGCAGGTAAAGTACTACACCGTGAACAGCTGCTGAATGCGATATGGAATTACGACTACACAGGTGATTCCCGTATTGTAGATGTTCATATTAGTCATCTGCGTGAAAAGATTGAACCCGATACAAAACGTCCCGTCTACATCAAGACGGTTAGGGGTTTTGGTTATAAATTTGAGAAATTAATAAAATAAATTATGTATATACATATTGAAGCTGAAGGTGAATCCCAAATGGATTTAACCTTCAGTTTTTATTTGCATTAGCATTTACATACTATTCATCCCTATTTTGACTTATTGTTTTTTCTATACAGAGTCTTTACACAACCTTTACGTTTCATCCATCACTCCTCAATACTCTTTGATTATAGTAAAGAAGCAGTGGAAAGAGAGCTACTACTAAAACGAAAAAAGCCTAGGGGGAGAAATGATGAAGAAGCGTAATCGAATTACCGTTTTGGCGTTTGTTTTACTTTGTACATGGGTGATCGCAGCTTGTAGCAGTACGAAAGCGGATGAAAGTGAAAAGGATGAATCCAACCAAGAAACCAATCAAAAAACTGAGCCAATCATGGTAGTAGGTTCAAGTGCACTACAACCTTTAGTAGAAGCGACAGCGCAGCAATATACGATAAAAAATCCAGGCGCGGTCATTAACGTTCAAGGAGGCGGAAGTGGAACGGGTTTAAGTAAAATTAGCGAAGATGCAGTAGATATCGGAAACTCTGATATATTCGCTGAAGAAAAAGAAGGCGTGGACGCAAGTAACTTAGTTGACCATAAGGTAGCTGTCGTCGGAATGGCACCAGTGAGTCACCCAGAGACGGGTGTAACCGATATTTCATCTGAAGATTTGATTGCAATCTTTACTGGAGACATCACAAACTGGAAAGAGCTTGGCGGAAATGATCAAGAAATTATTGTTATCAATCGTGCAAAAGGATCTGGTACGCGAGCTACTTTTGAAGCGTTTGCCCTAGATGGAAAACAGCCGATCGATGCACAAGAACAAGATTCTTCAGGCACAGTGCGTAAAATTGTCAGTGAAACACCAGGAGCAATCAGCTACTTAGCATTTTCATACTTTGATCAAACAACTACAGCTTTAAAAGTCAATGGAGTTACACCAAATCGTGAAAATGTCGAGTCGAATGAATGGAAAATCTGGGCTTACCAGCATATGTATACAAACGGTGAAGCAACGGGACTATCCAAGGAATTGATCGACTATATACTCTCAGATGAGATTCAAGAAACATTACTTCCCGAAATGGACTACCTACCGGTGACAGGTATGCAGGTAGAACGGGATGCGCAAGGAACTGTTACAAAAAAATGATAGTGTTTGTAAACTACTCTACTTTCGGAAGGAGTGTATAGAATGGCTAAAATGATAAAAGAGATGGAACATCCACTGTATAGAAAAAGCAATAAAATGCGCATGGAGCGTATTGGTAAGTGGATGACATTCCTTTCAGTTGCCTTAACAGCGACGATCACCGCAGCCATTCTATTTCTGGTCTTTTCAAAAGGCTTATCTACTTTCATTACAAATGACGGCAGTGTCAAAGACTTCTTTACAGGTACGGCTTGGAACCCAGCGGAAGTAAATTCCCTGGGTAAGCCTATCATTGGAGCCTTACCTTTTTTAGTAGGTTCCATAGCAGTTACAGGAATTTCTGCGCTGATTGCGGCGCCACTCGCAATTGGTGCTGCAATTTTCATGAGTGAGATCGCACCGAGAACTGGAAAGAGAATCATGCAACCGGTCATAGAGCTGTTAGTAGGTATTCCTTCAGTTGTATATGGATTCATCGGCTTAACTGTAGTTGTTCCCTTTTTACGTAATCTGTTCCCAGGCAGTGGATTCGGTATTGCAGCGGGAACGATTGTATTATCCATCATGATCTTACCAACCGTCACAAGCTTAGCTTTTGATGCGATTCAAGCAGTTCCACGTTCATTCCGTGAAGCTTCTTTGGCACTCGGCTCTACTAGGTGGCAAATGATTTGTAAAGTTGTTTTGAAAACAGCGAAACCCGGCTTGATGATGGCAATTATATTCGGAATGGCGCGTGCATTTGGTGAAGCATTAGCTGTGCAGATGGTCATCGGGAATGCTGCTGTTATCCCACAATCCCTATTTGACCCGGCTTCCACGGTTACTAGTGTATTAACGATGGGCATGGGATACAGCGTCATGGGACAGGTTGAGAATAATGCACTTTGGTCACTTGCGCTTGTACTTTTACTGATGTCCCTATTCTTCACCATCACAGTCCGAATGATTGGAAAGGGGAAAAGTAGCTAATGTCAGCTAAAAGTACAGATCGACTCGCGACAGCTGGATTATATGTAATTGTCGGCATGATCATTACAGTTTTAGCAGGATTGCTGGGATTTGTCTTTGTTCAAGGGATTCCGCAACTCAGCTGGCAATTCATCACGTCTCCTCCACAGGTTTTTAAAGAGGGTGGCGGGGTTGGCCCTCAACTCTTTAATTCATTTTACTTACTCGTGTTGACACTGATTATTTCGATCCCCATTGCGATTGGGGCTGGAATTTATTTAGCGGAATATGCGAAAGACAATTGGTTCATTCGTTGTATTCGTGTACTCATCGAAGTGCTTTCTTCTTTGCCATCGATTGTAGTAGGATTGTTCGGATTTTTGTTTTTCGTTTTGTATATGGGTTGGGGTTTTTCAATCATATCAGGCGCCTTTGCACTATCCGTGTTCAACCTTCCCTTATTAGTCCGAGTGGTTGAACAATCAATCAGTAACGTCCCTAAATCACAGCGCGAAGCAGGGTGGGCGCTCGGTTTTTCAAAATGGGAAACGATTACGACTATTATACTTCCAGCAGCTCTTCCTGGTATTGTCACAGGTGTCATACTGGCATCCGGAAGAGTATTCGGAGAGGCAGCTGCTCTAATTTACACAGCCGGAATGAGTACACCGATTATAGACTTCACTAATTGGAACCCACTGTCACCTACATCCCCATTAAATCCATTTAGACCGGCCGAAACAATGGCAGTTCATATTTGGAAAATTAACGGAGAAGGTATTATGCCGGACGCATCAGCTATTTCTGACGGAGCAGCTGCATTATTAATTATTTCGATTTTATTCTTTAATTTCACATCACGTCTTATTGGGAATGTACTGTTTAAAAAGATGAGTGCCAACTAAAAGGAGGATCCATATGCAATCAGTTGCATTACAGCCTGTTACAATGAAAACGAATAGAACCAAACTGGCAGACAGTCACGATTTCCAACAAAGCTCCGTGCTGCAAACTACTAATTTGTCGGTGTATTATGGTGAACATCGTGCTGTGGATCAAGTTAGTCTAACCTTCCCGAAACAATCCGTTACGGCATTAATCGGTCCATCGGGATGTGGTAAATCGACTTTCCTGCGTTCGATTAATCGAATGAATGATGACATCGACCAATGTCGTACGGAAGGAGAAATCTTTTATGAGGGGATAGAACTACATTCACCTCGTGTGAATGTACATGAGATACGCAAACAGATTGGAATGGTATTTCAAAGACCTGTACCGTTTGCCAAATCTATATTCAAAAACGTTGCCTCTGGACCTATACGACATGGAGTGAAGGATAAGGCAGAATTACAAAGAATCGTAGAAGACAGTCTGAAAAAAGCCGCACTGTGGGATGAAGTGAAAGATCAATTACATACTTCGGCTTTGCGTCTTTCTGGTGGGCAACAACAACGCCTTTGTATCGCTAGAGCACTTGCGATGCAGCCGAGCGTATTATTACTGGATGAACCTGCATCTGCACTTGATCCTGTATCTACAGCAAAAATAGAAGAACTGATTTCTCAGTTAAAAAAAGACTATACAATCGTGATAGTGACACATAATATGCAACAGGCCGCGCGTATTTCTGATGAAGTAGCCTATTTTTACATGGGGCGAGTAGTTGAACATGGGGCCACTGAACAGATTTTCAATAATCCACGTCATGAACAAACCGAACACTACATTAATGGACGTATAGGATAGGGGAGATTAGTGATGAAGGTAGCGGAAACTAGAAGACAAACAGTTATTCAAACTGAAAGTCTACAATTCTTTTATGATAGCTATCATGCACTGAAGAATATAAATTTGAAGTTCGAAGAGCAGAAAATCACTGCACTCATAGGACCATCTGGCTGTGGGAAATCCACCTTTTTACGAACAATAAATCGTATGAATGATTTGATTCCAGGAGTGCGGACGGAAGGAGCAATCTGGATTGGTGATGAAAATATAACAGATACTTCTATTGATCCGGTAGAGCTCCGAAAGAAAGTAGGAATGGTGTTTCAACATGCTTCTGTCTTTCCATTTTCGATTTATGAGAACATCGCTTATGGACCTCGTATTCACGGAGAAAACAATAAAACAGTACTCGATAATATCGTCGAGGAGAATTTACGCTCTGCCGCACTATGGGATGAAGTAAAAGATCAATTACATCAATCCGCCACTGGTTTATCTGGTGGACAGCAGCAACGGTTAACCATTGCACGCACACTAGCAACTAAACCGAGTATATTATTAATGGATGAACCAACATCTGCATTGGATCCTATCTCTACTGCGAAAGTGGAAGAGCTGATACAAACGTTAAAAGCGCAGTATACAATCGTCATTGTAACGCATAATATGCAACAAGCCGCGAGAATTTCTGACTTCACAGCATTTTTCTTAAATGGAGAAGTCAAAGAGTATGGACAGACAGACAAAATATTTAACGAACCCGTATTTTCTGAAACAAAAGACTATATAGCAGGAAAATTTGGTTAAGTATGAGATAAATGAAAAATCGGTACTTAAATCATCCATTACATACGATAACAAAAAGCCAGCTTCCTGATCATAGGAAGCTGGCTGTTCATCTATTAAGAAATCGTTTCGCTTGCACGTAATTCTTCAATTTTAGCTATGCGTGCATCGTATTCATCCACTGTCATATCGTGTTCAACGAAATAACGGTTACGAGGATGTGTACGGCAATCGTCTGAACAGCTACGCATATAGAGGTGTTCATTTTCTTCGGAACATAGAATTTTCGCATTACATTCGGGGTTCGCACAGTTAACATATCGTTCGCAGGGAGTTCCATCAAAGTGGTCACGACCTACAATGACATGTTCTACTTGGTTGATCGGAACGGCAATGCGCTCGTCAAATACGTAGCACTGACCATCCCATAACTGACCTTTTGCTTCAGGATCTTTACCGTAAGAAACAATTCCACCATGTAAATGTGCAACGTCTTCAAATCCTTCACGCTTTAACCAGCCTGTGAACTTCTCACAACGAATTCCACCCGTACAATATGCAAGAATCTTCTTACCTTCAAGTTGTTCTTTGTTTTCATTTACCCATTCAGGAAGATCACGGAAGTTTTCAATATCCGGGCGGATCGCACCACGGAAATGACCTAGGTCATACTCATAATCATTACGAGCATCTAGTATCACCGTATTCTCTTCTTGCATTTGCTGTAAAAACTGTTCAGGTTCTAGATACTCACCCGTAAGTTCCAGTGGATTGACGTCTTCAGATAAGCTAAGGTTCACAATTTCTGGACGATAGCGAACATGCATTTTTTTGAAAGCATGACGATCTGTTTCATCGATCTTGAACCATACATCAGCGAATCGAGGATCGGCTTTCATATGCTCCATATACGCATCGGTCTGTTCAACTGTTCCAGAGCAAGTACCATTGATTCCTTCTGATCCAACTAAGATACGTCCTTTTAATCCAGTTTCTTTGCAAAATGCCAAGTGAGAAGCTGCAAATTCTTCTGGTTCCTCAATCGTCACATACTTATAAAACAATAAAACCCGATAGTCTTTCTTTTCCATATAAATTACCGCCTTCTGTTTAATCTTTGCAATAGACAACAGCCGAGATCGGTGTGTACAAAGAGATAGGTCATCCCTTGAACCCGAAGTTGCAAAATTCGAGCCCTGAATAGTATAGCATAATTTTATTTTTGAGAAAAGGATTCTAAAATCTTTTCACATAACTGTTCATTATAAAGTAACTAGCGGGAATGGGTGAAACCTTGTATCATCCATTATTTATTGTATACTAGTAGATAGAAAAACAGGAAAGTTATAGCTTTTATCTGCATAAGAATATATCATTAAAATGTAGAGTAACTTTTTATTTTAAAGGGTATAGGAGTTCAATTACAAAATAAATTGTAATTAGTTCGGAGATATAGGGCATTGTGTTATAAAGGAGTTTTTTTTTATGAAAATCACAAATACAAAACGACGTTCACCATGGATTGACAATATATTTATCATAGCGATTCTTGTCATGACATCAGTTACTTTTATATTAATAATGAATGTAATGAAAAACCATAAAGTTCAAGATCCCATTCAACAGGCAACGCATGAGATTATACCTGAGCCAAAACAAGAAGTAGCGGTAGAGTCCATTACATCAGCCTATCCAGGAATTAAAGAGTTTGTGGAGAAGGATAACGATGCACAGTATCCATTTACCATTCACTATCCACAAACCGAGTATGATGGGTTCAATCAACAAGTGCTAGATTACGTTGAGGAATTAAAAACAGCTTATGCGACAGAGCAACAAAAGAATAACCGGGTGTCAAAGCTCGATGTATCTTTTGAAACGCTTCAACATCTTTCGGGAAACTATTCATTTGTCATGCGGGCTGTCACATATTTTGCTGATCAGGATAGTCAAGTAGAAATGCATACGTTTCATATCAATCCTGAAACTGGCAAAGAATTAGCGATTCAGGACGTTGTGGATCATAATCTTGAAAAGTTAAAGCGCATGGCAAGTGTAGTGCGACACGAAATACATCATAGTCCTTTACTTAAGGATGATGTGATTGACGAAAGTGTATGGCAACCAACAGAGCCGATGTGGGTAAACTATCAGAACTTTGCTTTAACCGATGATTCATTAATTTTATACTTTGGAACGGGTGAATTTACTAAACGTCAAGCTGGACCGGCAACAGTGGAGATTCCATTGAGTAAATTGAATCCATTCATTGCGAAGAGGTTCCAAGTAGAAACAGATGAGACCCAAAAAGAAAAGACTATTGCGTTGACGTTTGATGATGGACCAGATCCTATATACACAGTAAGGATTTTAAAAACACTTGATAAATACAATGCAAAAGCTACATTCTTTATGCTTGGCAATAGAGTGAATTCGTACCCTGCAATTGCCAAGAAGGTAGCCGAAGCTGGACATGAGATAGGTAATCACTCATGGAATCACCCTTCATTGACCGGGGTTACGGATACTGAACTTTTAAGTGAAGTGACAGGCACCTCAGAAATAA
Source organism: Sporosarcina ureae (assembly GCF_029267015.1). GTDB lineage: Bacteria > Bacillota > Bacilli > Bacillales_A > Planococcaceae > Sporosarcina > Sporosarcina ureae_D. The sequence goes on from NZ_JARIEA010000070.1 coordinate 84,264, forward strand.
TAAAAGCAGCTACAGGAAAAACGGCTACTGTTTTCAGACCGCCATATGGGGCCGTTGATGATCGTGTACGAGAAAGCACGAAATTACCTGTGGTGTTATGGAACGTGGATACATTAGACTGGGAGCATCATGATCCAGAGCTGTTGTTAAAACATGTGACGGATGCTACCCGTTCAGGAAGCATAATTTTAATGCACGATATTCATAAGTCCACAGCAGATGGACTGGACGCGGTACTTGAGAATTTACAGTCACAAGGATATAAATTCGTGACAGTTTCCGAAATGGACGATTATTAAAACAAAAGTTGTTTCATTGTTTTTGACTAACAATGGAACAACTTTTGTTTTGCATAGTCCTATTTAGGTGCGGATATTCATATAGTGTTCAAACAGTTGTAATATCTGAAGAAAAGAAATAGTTGTGAACTGTAGTTAATGCAGCACAGCATGATATACTAAACGGAATGAAATCATTGGGGGAACAACAGGCATGGAATGGAGAAATTTATATCGTGGTTTTTTGATGGGAATCAGTGACTTGGTTCCTGGAGTTAGTGGCGGAACAATTGCATTCATATTAGGGATCTATGATCAGTTACTTATTTCAATTAGCGGATTTTTTAGTAAGGATTGGAAGAAGCATATCGGTTTTCTACTGCCTCTTGGTATTGGAATGGGCGCAACGATTATTCTATTCAGTAAAGTCATTTCCTATTTGCTGAAACATTATCATGAACCTACTCAGTACTTCTTTTTAGGATTAATTATTGGTGTCATTCCATTTGTTTCAAAGCAAGCAGGCTTAAAACAGAACTTCAAATTTCACCATATAGTATTAATGCTACTAGTAGCCGCAGCATTGGCTTCTACCGCCTTTTTGAATCCTATTGCTCCAATAACCATTACCCATCTGACAGTTAAAAGTACTATCATCTTATTCCTTTCAGGATGGGCAGGCAGTATGGCAATGCTGTTACCAGGAGTAAGTGGATCATTCGTTTTGCTATTGCTAGGCGTTTATGCGACGGTCATTACGGCAATATCAGACTTTAATTTACCAATTATCATTGTTACAGGTTGCGGGATCGTATTTGGATTTATCATTAGCAGTAAAGTTATACGCTATTTACTATCCCATTTCCACACGGGCATGTTTGCTGTCATCATAGGATTAATCCTAGGATCGATTTTCGTAATTTTCCCAGGCATGCCTGAAAGTGGTACACCATTCGTCATGAGTGTGATCGCCATCGTACTTGGACTGTTGATTGCTAACATTTTAAATGGCGTAGGCGATAAAGCGTAGAATGAGAAGGAGCTATCCAAGAAGTCATAACTTTCATGACATCTAGTGATAGCTTCTTTTTTCACTTGAAAAATTGTGTTTGGAAAGATAATAGCGATAATGTGGCAGGCATTCTTATTGGAGTGGGAATTAAATGCAAAGATGTGCTCCTAACGCTTCGCTTTTACTCACAAAAGTCGTCCTTCGCTACGGCACTCGCTTGGATGGGTGTTTCATCTGTCCCACTGATCCTCTCAGAGTCTAGTCCCTCCAACGCGCCAATCCCTTGCAGGGTGAAACGTTATTGATTTGTATTGAAGTAGGGGGTGTAATCGGTATTTAACTGTTTTACTTGAACTCAAATAAGTTAAAACAAAACAATAGTTCACACACTACTTATAGTGAGTAATATAGGTAGCTCAGCTATAAAAGTAGAATTGAAGCGGAAGCTGGTGGCGACTCCCGATGGATCAGCTCACCGCGAGCCCATGGGAAAGCGTCCACCAGCTGGAGCTTCAATTCCCTTGTACACACTATTAACTAACCCTGCACTAATCCTTAAACCTAATTCCGCACAAAAAGAGATGCCCCATTGTAACAATCGGGACATCTCTTTTTTATATAAACTTACTCTTCAACAATCGTTGTCGTGTTTTCGATATCAACATCAGCCATTGGAATATCCAAAGCTTTTGCTACACCTTCACCGTATTTCGGATCTGCCAAGTAGCAGTGGCGAATATGCTTGATTTTAATCTCTTTCGGTGCATCACCCATATTACGCGCAGTATTATCAAATAGACGCTGCTGCTCTTCCAAGTTCAATAAATTGAACAACTTTCCTGGTTGTGTGAAATAATCATCATCATCTTCACGGAAATCCCAGTGGTCTGCGTCGCCATGAATTTTTAGTGGCGGCTCTTTGAAGTCCGGCTGTTCTTGCCACTCACCGTAGCTGTTTGGCTCGTAGTGAGTAGTTGAGCCCAAATTACCATCAACACGCATTGCACCATCGCGGTGGAAGCTGTGGAACGGACATTTTGGTGCGTTAACAGGAATCTGGTGATGATTGACACCTAAACGGTAACGTTGTGCATCGCCATAAGAGAATAGACGAGCTTGTAACATTTTATCAGGGGAGAATCCAATACCTGGAACGACCGCTGCTGGTGTAAATGCCGCTTGCTCTACTTCAGCAAAGTAGTTTTCAGGGTTGCGATTCAATTCAAATTCACCGACTTCAATTAAAGGGAAGTCTTTTTTATACCAAACTTTTGTTAAGTCAAATGGATTGTATGGCATGTTCATTGCTTCTTCTTCTGTCATAACTTGAATGTACATTTTCCATTTAGGGAAATTGCCATTGTCGATGTTAGTTAGCAAATCGCGTTGTGAACTTTCACGATCTGTTGCAACTGTTGCTGCAGCCTCTTCATCTGTCATGTTTTCAATACCTTGCTGGGAACGGAAGTGGAACTTAACCCAGTGACGTTCGTTGTTTGCATTGATCATGCTGAATGTGTGGCTACCAAAACCGTGCATTTCACGGAATGAACGTGGAATACCACGGTCGCTCATTAAAATAGTAATTTGGTGTAACGCTTCAGGAAGACTAGTCCAGAAATCCCAGTTGTTTGTTGGGCTACGTAAGTTCGTACGTGGATCACGTTTTACTGCGTGATTCAAGTCAGGGAATTGCAATGCATCACGGAAGAAGAATACAGGTGTATTGTTTCCGACCATGTCCCAGTTTCCTTCTTCAGTATAGAATTTCAAAGAAAATCCGCGGATATCGCGCTCTGCATCTGCTGCACCACGTTCGCCTGCAACAGTGGAGAAGCGTGCGAACATCTCAGTTTGTTTACCAATCTCTGAGAATAGCTTTGCTTTCGTATACTTTGTAATATCATGCGTTACAGTGAAAGTACCATATGCTCCAGAGCCTTTTGCGTGCATACGACGTTCAGGAATTACTTCACGATCAAAATGCGCTAATTTCTCAAGCAACCATACATCTTGCAATAGAAGCGGACCACGTGGACCAGCTGACATAGAGTTTTGGTTATCGACTACAGGTGCACCCGCAGCAGTCGTCAATTTTCTTTTTTGAGAATTATTATCATTGTTATTCAAAATGCATTCCTCCTAAATTGGTAGTTTATAACCTATGAATACTAGTATAGCAAAGCTAAATTAAAAAAGATAGCCTTATTTATAATAATTATCAACTAGTAATAGTTGTTAATAAGTATAGGTTATTATGTACTGTATATTCATCATAATTTGTTGCCAACCATTTGTCTAGAAATACGAATTAGATTAAGTATAATTGTAGAATGATGTATAATAATAATAGAAATTGTTTTAATAGAAAGGACATCAATCTATGAGCTTTATGAAGAAATGGGTTTTGTATGCCATTGTACTTAGCTGTTTATCAGTAGCGTTAGTGGCGTGTAGTGACGAAGAAGAAGCAGCTCCACAAGAACAGACACCTGAACTAACGCCTGAAATTCCAGAAGAAGAGGAGATCATAATTCCTGCTGTGGAAGATGAAAAGGTATTTCAAGAAGTGGTTAGTCTACTCGAGGTAGCAGGATTCACAGTGAGCGAACCAGCTGAAGCAGCAATCGATATGTTTAGGGCGGAAAGTGGCATGACATTGAATATTAACGGCGATGCTTTACTTCCATTACATCTCTATAAACTAGATCCATCTGACAAGCGTTTGGAAATAGTCGACGAGACAGGGAATCTTCCTGTATATATTGGTAGTAAGACAGAGAAATTAGCCGTAAGACGAATAGATAACTTCATTATACATCTGCATAAAGGACATCCTGATTATGATGAGATTATGAAAGTAATAGATAAAATCTAAATTAACAACTTGCTTCCTACTATATAGGTAGCAAGTTTTTTTATATATTAGCGTAGTTAGAAAAAGGGGAAGGCACCGTTTACTGACGTTCTAAGCGGAAATCTTCCGCCTAATGTGGATTGTCTTCTCGTTTTAATCCAACCGCTACTGGTAGATTTAGAGAGGAAATCCACTGAAAACCATTCAAACCGGCACTTTTCGGGCTTTGTTACAAAGCTGCCATAACTTATAGACAGTTTTGACATAAGTTCGCAGGTTTGTAACAGGAATATCGTACATACTTCACGAACTTTTTTTTGTTCTGCGTTATTCTAGGTAATAGAAACACAGATCGAAAGGAGATCAACAATATGTTGGAAGAAGTCTTATTAGCAAGAATCCAATTCGCATCTACTACATTGTTTCACTTCATTTTCGTCCCTTTGTCCATCGGCCTGGCACTGATCATTGCGATCATGCAAACGATGTATGTAGTGAAGAAAGATGAAATTTACTTAAAAATGACGAAATTCTGGAGTGTTTTCTTTCTTATAAACTTTGCGATTGGTGTAGTAACAGGAATCATTCAAGAGTTTCAATTCGGAATGAACTGGTCAGCCTACTCTAGATTCGTTGGAGACATCTTCGGAGCTCCACTAGCAGTAGAAGCATTACTAGCATTCTTCTTAGAGTCTACATTTATTGGAATTTGGATCTTCGGTTGGAATAAGCTTCCGAAGAAATTACACTTAGCGTGTATTTGGTTAGTATCTATCGGTACAGTCATGTCAGCGTTCTGGATTTTAGCAGCGAATTCGTTCATGCAAAATCCAACAGGCTATGTATTACAAAATGGCCGTGCGGAAATGAATGACATTGTGGCTGTCCTAACAAATGAGAAACTATGGGTTGCGTTCCCACATACAGTTTTTGGTAGTTTTGCCACCGGTGCATTCTTCGTAGTTGGTGTCAGCGCATGGTACTTGATCAAAAAACGTAAAGTGGATTTCTTTAAGAAGTCTTTAACGATCTCACTAGTAGTCGGTATGTTATCAGGTCTCGGAATAGCATTTACTGGTCACGCACAAGCACAGTACTTGATGCATGCTCAACCAATGAAGATGGCTGCAGCGGAAGCGCTATGGGAAGATAGTGGAGACCCGGCTGCTTGGACTTTGTTCGCCAAGATTGACGTGGAAAATCGTGAGACAAGTAAACGTATCGACATACCCTATATGTTGAGCTATTTAACATATAGTGAATTTAAAGGGAAAGTTTCAGGTATGAACGCATTGGAACAACAAATGATTGATAAGCACGGAGAAGGCGAATATCTTCCACCAGTTAAAACAACATTTTGGAGCTTCCGTATAATGGTGGTTATGGGCGGAACACTACTAGGGTTAGGTGCAATGGGTCTGTTCTTGTTGTTCCGTAAGAAGATAGTAGAATCTGTTTGGTTCTTGCGACTTCTAATAATAGGGATTTTCTTACCGTTCATAGGTAACTCATTTGGTTGGATCATGTCTGAAATGGGACGACAACCTTGGGTAGTAAACGGTTTGATGAAAACGGCTGATGGTATTTCCCCAAACGTTTCAGCAGGGCAGATTCTGTTTTCACTCATATCTTTCTCTACTATTTATACGATCCTCGGTATCATCATGGTCGTATTATTTGTGAAATTTATTCAACGAGGTCCTGAAGAGCAGCCGGAAGAGGATGTATCGGCAACAGATCCGTTTGAAACAGGGGGTGCAGGACATGCCATTAAGTGATATCTGGTTTATATTGATCGGTGTCCTCTTCACAGGATTTATCTTTTTGGAAGGGTTTGACTTTGGTGTAGGAATGAGCACGAAGTTCCTAGCACGTAATGATTTGGAAAAGCGAGTCGTGATGAATACAATTGGGCCCGTTTGGGATGCGAATGAAGTATGGCTGATTACTGCTGGGGGCGCGATGTTTGCAGCTTTCCCACACTGGTATGCGACAGCGTTCAGTGGGTTTTATCTTCCTTTCGTCGTCTTGTTGTTAGCTTTCATCATACGCGGCGTTGCCTTTGAGTTTCGTAATAAAGTGGATTCAAAAGCTTGGGTCAAGACATGGGACTGGGCGGTTTTCATCGGTAGTATCTTACCGCCATTCCTGTTCGGGGTGTTCTTCACGAGTTTAATTCGTGGATTACCGATTGATGGAGATATGAACATGTATGCAAGCTTTACCGATTTCGTAAATGTCTACACAGTTATTGGCGGTGTAACGTTTGTTCTGTTATCGTATTTGCACGGGTTACTGTTCATTGGATTGAAAACGGTAGACGAGTTACGAGAGCGAGCGAATACAGCAGCACGTAAAGTGTATGCATTGACTGGCGTGTTTCTCGTATTGTTCATCATCTTCACATATTTGGATACAGACGCCTTTACAGATCATGGAGCTATTTTGATTCCTCTGTATGGTTTGGCGGTTATATTGTACGGTTTACTGTTCTTCTTCTTGAAAACTAAACGAGAAGGACTGAGCTTTACAATGACTGGTTTAGTGTTGATCATTGTTATGGCTAACTTTTTCATTGCGCTATTCCCGAATGTGATGATCAGCTCAATGGATTCTGCATTTAATATGTCGATTGCAGATGCAGCTTCAGGAGAATATTCGCTGAAAATCATGACGATCGTAGCGTTTACTATGGTGCCAATCGTTTTGGCGTATACAATTTGGAGTTATTACGTGTTCCGTAAACGGTTGACAGGTGATAAGGAGCATCTAGAATACTAATGGATAAATACTTGCTTCAATACAAAGGAAGTAAACAAGTGATGGCATTGATTGGACTACTTACTGTAGTTCAGTCAATTTCCATTGTTTTTCAAGCAATTTACTTAGCAAAAGCGATTACACAATTGTTCCAAGGTGCAGACTGGAGTGAAGCACTTCGGTCATTTGTGATTTTTGTCGTAGCAAACAGTGTACGTCATGTGATTCAATGGGCGAAGGAACGGATTTCATATCGCTTTGCCGATCTAACAGCAAAGGATTATGAGCAACAATTAGTAAAGAAAATCTTTGATCTTGGTCCTCAGGTTGTAGGGAAATATGGTTCTGGACATTTGGTGACGCTTGGTTTAGAAGGTGTCCCGAAGTTCAGAAAGTATATAGAATTGCTTATACCGCGTACGTTAGCGATGGCCATTGTTCCGTTTGTCATTGTGGTATATGTCTTTACTCTAGATATTATGTCAGCTGTGACGCTCATTATAGTCTTGCCGATTCTGATCATTTTCTTAATTTTGATCGGGTTGGTTTCGAAGAAGAAAATTGATGAACAGATGGATACGTACCGTTTATTATCTCGACATTTCGTTGATTCATTACGGGGTATTGTGACGTTGAAATACTTGGGACGTAGCCGAGCGCACGAAGAATCCATTGCGATCGTAAGTAATAAATACCGCATTGCGACGAACCGTTCATTGCGCTATGCGTTTCTATCTTCATTTTCATTGGATTTCTTTGCAAGTTTGTCCGTAGCGGTAGTGGCGGTTGAACTTGGTCTGCGATTGATCAATGGACAAATTCTTCTTGAACCGTCTTTAGCTATTTTGATTTTAGCACCAGAATTTTTCTCACCTGTTAGGGAGTTGGGGAATGACTTCCATGCGACAGCTGATGGTAAGGACGCGAGCTTACAAATCCACAGTATATTAGAAGAGGAAACAATGGTTCAGCCAGTAGTTGATTCGCCGATTGCAGCTTGGAATGACAAATCAAAACTTGAATTGCGTACGGTCGAAGTCAAAATGGGGGAACAAACCATTTTTGTAGACTTGAATCTGGAATTAAACGGGTTTACAAAAGTAGGTGTCATCGGTCATTCAGGTGCAGGGAAGTCCACGTTGATTGATGTATTATCGGGATTCACACTTCCGAGGGCTGGTAGTTTTAGACTTGACGGACAAGAATTACCGCATCTCGCTGTTGCAGATTGGCAAAATCAAATTGCTTACATTCCGCAACATCCAACGATATTTCCAGATACTGTAAACGGTAATATACGCTTTTATGAACCCGACGCTTCTTTGCAGGAAGTACAAGATGCAGCAGAACGTGTAGGTTTGGATCAGTTAATTGCGACATTCCCTTTAGGTTACGAAGAACGGATCGGTGCAGGCGGACGCGTGCTTAGTGGTGGGGAAGAACAGCGGATTGCTTTAGCGCGTTCATTATTGCAGCGTCGTCAGATTTTATTATTCGATGAGCCGACTGCACACTTAGATATTGAAACAGAGCATGAATTGAAGCAAATGATTTTACCGCTTCTAAAAGATAAACTCGTTGTATTTGCTACGCATCGTATTCATTGGATGCAGGAAATGGATACCATAGTAGTACTTGAAAACGGTAAAGTGGTAGAAACGGGCTCTCACGAACAATTATTGCAACTAGACGGAGCCTATTGTCGTTTACTTGAAGCGCGTGGAAGGGGGCATGCTGTATGAACTTGTACCAACAACATATACTTCCCTATGCCCGTAAATATAACAAAACCATACTATCTACTATACTTCTCGGAACACTGACTATTCTCTCGGCTGCGATGTTGACCTTTACTTCAGGATATTTAATATCCCGTACATCGGAAAGGCCTGAAACGATATTACTCGTTTATATTCCGATCGTGGCAGTTCGGACATTCGGTATTTCACGTGCAGCCTTGCGATATGTAGAGCGTTTGCTTGGCCATAATGCCGTATTGAAGATTATTGCTGATATGCGGGTGCAGCTATATCACGTACTGGAGCCGCAAGCATTATTCATTCGTTCACGTTTTCAAACAGGCGATTTACTTGGTGCACTAGCGGATGATATTGAACATTTACAAGACGTCTACATCCGTACGCTGTTTCCGACTGTCATTGGTTTATTTTTATTCAGTTTCTCTGTAATTGTGCTGGCAATCTATGACTGGATGTTTGCGCTTATTATGGCTGTGTTACTAGCAATCGTGACGTTTATTTATCCTATGCTGTCACTTTATATGATGAAGAAAAACCAGTTGCAATCGAAAAAACTTCACAGTCAAGTGTATAATACGATGACAGAAGGTATTTTTGGGTTACGTGACTGGATCATTAGTGGCAGAAAAGAACAATTCCTTGCGTCATTTAAAGAGGAAAGTCATGCAAGCCATGCTATTGATAAAAAACTGGCGTATTGGCAACAGTCTCGGACAATGCAATTGCAAATTTTCTCAGGGCTACTAGTCTTAGTCGTCGGAGTTTGGGCAGGACAGCAAGCCGTAGCAGGTTCATTGGCACCTACGTATATCGCTGCATTTACATTGGTTACGTTGCCGATTTTAGAAGGATTGATTCCCATATCGTTTGCTATAGAACGTTTACCTGCTTATGAAGCATCTTTGCAAAGAATTGATGCCATTCATCAGCAAAATACTGCAGTGGATCAAACGGCAATGGAGCTTGGTAATGTGGAAGAAGCGACTATCGAACTCGACAATGTAAGTTATCGGTATGAAGGTCAGAAAGAAAATGCGGTTCAGCATTTTTCACTGACGATTCAACCTGGAGAAAAAGTTGCAGTACTTGGTAAAAGTGGCGCAGGTAAGTCTACTCTCATACAGCTTTTATTAGGCACAGTTCAGCCAACAAGCGGACATGTACATGTCAATCAGAAACCTGCATCGCTGTATGGAGACTCTATATATGAGATGATGAGCGTCTTAAATCAAAAACCTTATCTTTTCGCAACAACTGTTCAAAATAATATTAAACTTGGCGATGCATTCGCTACTACTGAAGATGTACAACGAGTAGCGGAAAAAGTAGGTTTATATGAGTATTTGCAATCACTGCCTGAAGGCTTGAAAACCCAAATGGAGGAAACAGGACAACGATTCTCAGGTGGAGAGCGTCAACGTTTTGCACTGGCAAGAATTTTATTGAAACAAACGCCCGTTGTCGTTTTGGATGAGCCGACTGTTGGGTTAGATCCAGTGACTGAACAATCTCTCGTAGAAACACTTCATCACTCTCTTCAAGATAAAACGGTCGTATGGATCACACATCACTTAATGGGTATGGAAAAAATGGATCGGATTATTTTCATGGATCATGGTGAAATCATCATGGATGGGACACACAAAGAATTATTAGCTACGAATGAAAGATATCGACAGCTATATGCATTGGATCAAGGTATGTGAATTTCTTGAATTACAATTCCGACTAAGAACGACTTATAAAAAGGACGACGCCATTTCTTAAGCAGAAATGGTGTCGTCCTTTTAAAATTTACTATCGAGAAGGTAAAAGATATGTTTGAAAAACTATGCCATCTGCTTTCATTTGCTAGCGTTTAGAAAAAAGGAAGACGGATGAAGTAGCCAAGCAACAAGCATACCGTAGTGGAAACAATAACGCCTGGAATAGCGAACAACACATATCGTCGAATACTCATACCACTCATGCCTGACATATAACAAATTAAATGGCGCATGCCGGGAACGAAATAACCGAAAGTCACCGTCCACGAGCCATAGGTCATAAACCAACGCTCAATCTTTTGCATACGTCGAGGCGTAAGGAAGAAGTAATTTCCGAAACGCCGAATCAATGGTTTACCAACTTTTCTACCAATCATATACGTGAACAATGTTCCGACCATTACACCGGATATTGTAAAGATTATCGTGAATACAAAATGAAATGTACCTGCTGAAGTCAAATAACCCGCAAATGTTACAAGCAATTCATCCGGCATAGGCAAGCCGAAAATACCAAGAGCCAAAAAGAAAAATATAGAAAGATAGCCATACTGCACTATATATTCTTGGAGATGTTCCATGATAAAACCTCATCTACTTAAGATTGCCACACTCCGATCCTATCACCAACTTGGACTTCTGTAAAAGGCATTTCTTCGGGCCTAAACATATTACTTTGTTCAATAAATAAAATAACAGTAGAACCAAATGCAAAATGACCAAAATCTTGTCCTTTTTCACAAGTAGTTTCAGAATTTGCAATGCGGATACTATTTACATTTAATGCACCAACCTTAACAATGGCCACCTGTCCAAAATCAGTGGAAAGCTCAGAAATAACCCTGTGATTGGAAGAAAATACATCTTTACGCATACGAATACCTAAATCGTTAACAGGATACGAAGTAGAACCTAATGCATAACGGTTCACAAGCGTTCCTGAAACAGGGTAGTGGAAATGGTGGTAATGTCTAGGTGAGAGGTAAAATAAATAATAATAGCCATGTGTATAGCGTGAGGCTTTTTTTGAATCGCCAAGCAGCGAAGTCAGACTATATGTTTTGTCTTTTACTATAAATTGCTGTTGCGAGTCTATAATTCCTGAATCGCTCAGTACACCATCTACTGGTGAAATCAAACTGTTTGGATGGTTGTCAATCGGTCTTTTACCAGGTTGTAATGAGCGAGTGAAAAAGTCGTTAAGACTTTTATATTGTTCTATTGAGTATTTAGCTTCGTCTAGTTGAATATGATAAAAAGATGCAAAAGGCTTGATTAACAGTTTACTAATTCGTGAAGTAGTTATTTGTTTTAACAAAGCAGAACAGATCGGTGATCCGGTTAATTCAACAAATGATTTAAAAATACGTGTTTTCATCTTTTCTTCCTTCCGTTAAAAGAATATACTAGAGAGATACAATGAGGAGGCTGTAATTTGTTTTCATTCAGATATTTTGATTATACTAAACTAAAATCCCAATTGGCGAATATCATTACACTTTTTAATTTGAGTTTAGGGATTATAGCGATATTGCTTGTGCTTCAGGGTCATGCGCATATGAGTTTAATGTTTATTTTCTTTGCTGCTTTATTTGATCGGTTTGACGGCATGGTCGCTAGACACTACCAAGCGGAATCAGCTTTCGGCAAGGAACTTGATTCACTTAGTGATCTGGTCTCTTTTGGAGTAGCTCCTGCTATTCTACTATATTCCACGGCGTTGTCCGATACGATGTGGATTGGCTTGTCTGCTGTAATATTTTATATTCTAGCAGGTGCTGTTCGTTTGGCTCGCTATAATGTAGAAGAGTTTGACGGTTCTTATTATGGCTTGCCTATTACTGTAGCTGGAGTATTGCTTACATTGGGATATTTTGCTGTACCGTATTTGATTGCACCTTATTTTGTAATCTATATGTGTGTGCTAGCTTGGATGATGGTCAGTCGCATTCGTATAGCAAAAGTATAAATAATGTCTTGCGGAGAAAGTTTCTGCGAGGCATTTTTCATTAGGGGAAACTATCACTAAAACATGAATTCTGTTATGCTTAAGAAAACTATAAGGAGTGGTCACTATGTCAGGACCCGCATTAAGACAGCTTCATTCACATAAGGCTATTCATGAAGGGGGACTCTCGGGAGCCATCATGAAAACAGATGATTTATTGGAGTACTTCGAACAAGGTGAAACGGAAATGGTTCAGCAAGCTTGCGATCATTTAGTGGATTATTGGAAGACGCGTGTCATCAGTCATGCAGATGCGGAAGAAGAAGGTTTCTACAAGCAAATGATGGAAGAAAAACCTGAACTCGAACGAGATATTATTCAACTTACACGAGATCATGATTTAATGCGAATACTCGTAGCAGATATAGAAGCGTTGCGTGAAGAAGATCCAACTGTAACACCTGAAATTCTTCAAAAGTTCAACGGATTAATTGTAGTGAATGAATTACATAGCCGAGAAGAAGAACGGATATTATTTGAATCATAAAACATGAATGACTAAGAGGAGGTGGTGGCGATCATTCAAAATCCATTAGATATATTGGATAAGTATTTTGGCTATTCAGCATTTCGGGAGGGACAACAACGGGTCATCGATCAAGTATTGCAAGGTGATGATTCACTCTGCGTCATGCCAACAGGTGGCGGTAAGTCGGTTTGTTATCAAGTACCTGCGCTAGCGATGGAAGGAACCGTTCTTGTCATCTCGCCGCTTATTTCCTTGATGAAAGACCAAGTCGATGCATTGCATCAGTTAGGTATTCCTGCAGCGTATATTAATAGTACGCTATCGACAGAAGAATATTTTGGTACAATGGACAACGCACTTGAAGGAAAATATAAACTGTTATATGTGGCTCCAGAGCGATTGGATTCCGAATCCTTTCTCAACCAATTGCAAAAAATGACGATTCCACTGATTGCGATCGACGAAGCGCATTGTATTTCACAATGGGGACATGATTTCCGGCCGAGTTATCGAAATATCCATCGTATCTTTGATTATTTAAACAGCCGACCCATTGTTCTTGCACTAACCGCAACGGCCACGCCGGAAGTACAGGATGATATATGCCAGCAATTGCATATCCCGCCTGTAAGTCGCGTCGTAACTGGTTTCGAAAGAAGCAATTTGGTGTTCTCTGTAGTCAAAGGTCAAAACCGAGATCAATTTGTTAAAGAATATGTTCAAAAAAACAAAAATGAATCGGGCATTATTTATGCCGCTACTAGAAAAGCAGTGGAGCAAGTTTATTTATTACTTGAAAAAAGCGGTATTCAAGCTGCAAAGTATCATGCAGGATTATCAATTGATGAACGCCAACAGCAACAAGATCGATTCATCATGGAAGATGCACGCGTGATGGTCGCAACTAACGCGTTTGGTATGGGAATTGATAAATCCAATATTCGCTACGTCATTCATTATCAAATGCCGAAGAATATGGAAAGTTATTATCAGGAAGCTGGAAGAGCAGGGCGTGACGGGCTCGACAGTGATTGTTATTTGTTATTCTCTTCGCAAGACGTCTTAACACAACGCTTCCTCATCGAACAGTCTCCAGATCCTTCCCGTGTATCGAATGAAATCAAAAAGATGCAAGTGATGGTAGATTACTGCCATACGGAAGGCTGTCTGCAAAAACATATCATCAAGTATTTTGGCGAAGAGGATGTTGAAGATTGTGGTCGTTGCGGTAACTGCACCGACACGCGCGAACAGTTTGATGTAACCGTTGATACGCAAAAAGTGCTTTCCTGTGTTATTCGCATGGGGCAACGCTTCGGTAAGACGATGGTTGCGCAAGTACTGACAGGATCGAGAAATAAGAAGCTCAAAGAATTGAACTTTGATGAGCTATCGACATATGGATTGATGAAAGGGCGCAATGCCAAAGACGTAGCAGATTTTATCGAATTTTTGATTTCAAAGAATTATCTACAAGTTGAAAGTGGGCCGTATCCAACTATTTTCGTCAGTGAAGATGGGAAAGACGTCTTACTAGGAAAAGTAAAAGTCTGGCGTAAAGGCGAGATGGTGACAACTGTCATCGCTAAAGACGATCCGTTATTCAACGAACTGCGAGCGATGCGCTTGAAACTGGCACAAGAAGCTGGTGTCCCACCATTCGTTATTTTCTCGGACAAGACATTACGAGATATGGTAGCAAAAATGCCTGCCACTAATGAAGAGTTATTAACTGTGCAAGGGGTAGGCGAAACGAAGCTTGAGCGTTACGGAGAAGTGTTCCTTGAGATTATCGATTCGTTTTCAACACAGCAAGCGTAAATAGGAAACATCACAGGTAGTCGTTGTTTTTCGACTTCCTGTGATGTCTTTTTTAATTCTAAGACTATGATACCTTTTTTATAATATTTACTGTGCAGAGCGTTGACCCTCGAATGGACGAGTATCTTTTCGCAAACCGATTAATGTAAAAATAGCTGCGATCAACAAAATCGCACTTGCAAGCATAAAGGCATGATGGAATTCCAAGTCCAATATACCGATAGCACTAGATCCTACTACAACGCCAAACGAGAAGAACGCATAGAAGAATCCGTACGCTTTCCCTCTCGTTTCTGGTTCCGTAGAATCAATTAGCAATGAGTTAATAGAAGGGAATAGGAATGCGAATCCAGTTCCATAGACGACCATCGCCAACATCATCAAAGATAGTTCGTCAACTTGTGATAAGAACAACATACTGCCACTCATCAAAATCAAGCCGACTGCCAATGTGACCATCGGACGAGCAATATCAAAAATCCGATTGATCGGCAAAACGAAAATCAACACAGCGACTAGACCGAAAACACTTAGCAGCATGCCTGTCGTTTTTGCATCAAACTGAAGGTACTCGACTTTTAGTGGGAGTACTAAGGCCAACACGCCTTGTGAGAACATCAGGAAGAACGCGCCAAGAAAAGCTCGTATGATACCTGGGTGTCGGAAAAATGCTAACGGCTTGACTGCTTTTTGTTTCGCTGTCTTTACTTTTCTTACGTATGTAAACGAACGTAAAAATATAATGGCGCCAATTGTCAGTAGAACCATGAAGACCCCATTGATGGCCATGATTGTTACAACGCTTGTCTTAACGGAAACGATCCCGCTATAAGCAGGTCCGAAAATGGCAGCAAGTCCAACAAACGCACCTGAGATTGCAGCATTTCTACCACGCTTGGAACGTTCGGAACCGTTAGCTAGAAACGTGAAGGCAGCTGGAATGATCAAACCTTCCGTTAAGCCGTGCACAAAACGAATGCCGATTAATGTTCCTGAACCAGAAATCAATCCATATGAGAACAACGACAAAGCGGATGTGAACAAACCGAATAATAGAATATAGAATGGTCCTTTGCGATCTGTCAAAATACCTGAAATGATATTACCGAAAATATTCGCAAACGAGTAAATACCGACCGATAATCCAACAATAAAAGCAGAAGCGCCGAGACCGGTAGCGAACGGACTCATGATGGGCAACTGTGAAAATAAATCAAAAAACGAGAAGAAAACAATTAGATAGACAAAAAAGCGCATAATGATCCTCACTTTACAAAAAATTCAACTACTATCTATTTTAACATGAAACTTTTTGAATAGAACTGAACTGCTCAAAGATAAATATTCGCAATCTACCATCCTTCACGGTAAAATGAGAAACGTAAACAACAAAGCATAAGGGGATGAGTGATCTTGACGAAAGAAATTCGAGTAGGAATCGCTGGTTACGGTAATTTAGGGCGTGGCGTAGAGTCAGCAATCAGTCAAAATAAAGATATGACATTAGTTGGCGTATTCACGCGCAGAGAGCCAAAAGACGTACAATTACTTTCAGAGCAAGTACCCGTTCATAAGCTGGACGAAATAGAATCATTTAAAAATGATATTGATGTCTTGATCTTATGCGGTGGTTCTAAAAATGACTTGCCAGAACAAGGGCCAGCCCTTGCGAAACACTTTACAACGGTAGATAGCTTCGACACGCATGCCAAGATTCCAGAGTACTTCGCGGCAGTTGATGAAGTAGCTAAAGAGGCAGGAACAACAGCTATTATTTCTGTCGGATGGGATCCGGGTTTATTTTCGATCAACCGCTTAATGGGTGAATCTATTTTGCCTGAAGGTGAAACGTATACGTTCTGGGGTAAAGGATTAAGTCAAGGTCACTCCGATGCTGTGCGTCGTGTTGACGGCGTGAAAGCAGGCGTTCAGTACACATTGCCAGCTGAAGATGCGATCAATCGTGTGCGTAACGGTGAGCACCCTGAGCTTTCGACAAAAGATAAACATACACGTGAATGTTATGTCGTTCTTGAAGAAGGAGCTAGTGCAGATCAAGTACGTGAAACGATTGTTACGATGCCTGATTACTTCGCAGATTACGATACGATCGTTCATTTTATTACAGAAGAAGAACTTCGTCTTGACCATGCGAAGATGCCGCATGGCGGTTTCGTCATTCGCAGTGGCAACACGGGCAAGCACACAGATCAAGTCATAGAGTTCTCACTTAAATTAGATAGCAATCCCGAATTTACATCAAGTGTCCTTGTCGCATATGCAAGAGCAGCTTATAAATTGCAGCAAAAAGGCGATACTGGAGCGAAAACAGTTTATGACATCGCACCAGGCTTGTTATCACCTAAATCACCTGCAGCTATTCGTAAAGAATTACTATAATATCAGACAAATTATTTTGGAATGTATAATGAGGAGGCAGAATCTTTTATGAAACTGGATGAGACATTAGAAATGCTAAAAGACTTAACCGATGCACGAGGAATTCCGGGCAATGAGCGCGAAGCACGTGACGTCATGACGAAGCACATTAAACCCTATGCAGATGAAATCGATCATGACGGACTCGGTTCACTGATTGCAAGCAAAGAAGGCGATGCAAACGGACCGAAGATCATGATCGCAGGACACTTGGATGAAGTAGGCTTCATGTTGACACGAATCGATGATAAGGGGTTCATTTACTTCCAAACAGTTGGTGGCTGGTGGTCACAAGTTATGCTTGCGCAGAGAGTGTCCATCGTTACACGTTCAGGCGAGACGATTACAGGCGTAATTGGTTCAAAGCCGCCACATATCCTGACTCCTGAAGCACGTAAGAAACCTGTTGATATTAAAGACATGTTCATTGATGTAGGTGCCGAAACAAAAGAAGAGGTTCTATCATGGGGTGTTCTTCCAGGCGATATGATTGTGCCATACTTCGAATTTACCGTGATGAAAAATGAAAACTACTTGCTCGCAAAAGCGTGGGATAATCGTATCGGCTGTGCAATCGCGATTGAAGTGATGAAGCAGTTGAAAGATGAGAAACACCCGAACCGTTTGTATAGTGTGGGGGCAATTCAAGAAGAGGTAGGTTTGCGTGGAGCTAAAACAGCGGCAAATAAAATTCAGCCGGATATCGGTTTCGCTGTCGACGTAGGTATTGCTGGTGATACACCCGGTGTTACCGCGAAAGAGTCTGTTGGAACAATGGGCGAAGGTCCACAAATCTTACTATATGATGCTTCGATGGTATCGCATAGAGGATTACGCAACTTCGTAGTGGATACAGCAGAAGAGTTGAATATACCGTATCAATTTGCAACCATGTCCGGCGGTGGAACGGATGGCGGATCAATTCATGTAAGCGGAACGGGAACTCCGACATTGGCGATCTGTATTCCAACACGCTATATCCATAGTCATGCGGCCATGCTTCACCGTAAAGATTTTGAAAACACAGTGAAACTTTTAGTGGAAGTCGTTAAACGTCTCGATGCAGATGAAGTAAAAAACATTACATTTGAATAAATAATACTAGTAGACAACGATGCTCAAAAGCATCGTTGTTTTTTTAATTAAATTATATGATAAGTTATAAAAATTCATTTGACTTCATAAATATACATATGTATACTAGTTTATACATACTTCAAATGGATGGATGGGGATTAAAAAATGGTAAAAACAAATCAAACAACTTCACTTATAGAAAAAGACAGCTTAAAAGGACGCGATTTTTTAACACTACTTGATTATTCTAGCGAAGAGGTCGCGTATCTCGTACAACTGGCATATGACATGAAACAGGATACATTGGCTGGTAAAACGCCGGACATTTTAGCAGGTAAGACACTCGGGATGATTTTCGAGAAAAACTCCACACGTACACGTATTTCATTCGAAGTGGGCATGATCCAGTTAGGCGGACATGGCATTTTCATGAATGCGCGTGATTTACAGATTGGGCGTGGCGAATCCGTTTCAGATACTGGAAAAGTATTGTCCGAATTTTTGGACGGCGTGATGATCCGTGCGAAATCTCATAAAATGGTGGAAGAATTGGCAGAACATACATCAGTTCCTGTCATTAACGGGTTAACCGATCTATTCCATCCGTGCCAAGCGATGGCAGATCTACTGACAATCAAAGAAGTTAAAGGTGACTTGAAAGGCTTGAAACTTTCGTATATTGGTGACGGAAATAACGTTGCCCATTCATTAGTGATTGCAGGTGCACATATGGGTATGCACGTTTCTGTCGCAACGCCAAAAGGCTATGAATATCATTCAGGTTTGTTTGAAAAAGCAAAGAAAATTGCTGAGTTGAACGGAGGTAGCGTAACGTCTACTTACGACCCAATCGAATCTTCCACTGATGCAGACGCTATTTATACAGATACTTGGACTAGCATGGGGCAGGAAGAAGAAGCAGCGCAGCGTTTGATCGACTTTAAAGACTTCCAGATCAATGATCAATTGGTCGGTCATGCGAAAAAAGATTATGTATTCTTGCACTGTCTTCCAGCGCATCGTGAAGAAGAAGTATCGACTTCCGTAATCGACGGTAAGAACTCGTATGTCTTCCAACAAGCAGGAAATCGTCTGCACGCACAAAAAGCGGTAATTGCTTCATTACTATAAATAAATTGATTAGCTGTTTTCCTTTACGAGGAAAACAGTTTTTTTATGCTCTGCTTCCTATCATTTGATATACTGAATGGAATCGAAGTAGGGGAGGAAACTTTTTGTTAACATATCTACTTGTGTTTCTTGCAGGTGCAGCGCCAGGGTTTGAAGTGCTGGTGGCAGTTCCGCTCGGTATTTTACGTGGAATGCCTTTGGTAACTGCCGTGCTAGTTGGATTTGCAGGAAATGCTTTGACTATAATACTAGAAATTATGATCTTTCAAAAGTTAAAAGACTGGTGGGAAAGTAGAAAGAAAACGGATTCGACAGCTCCGTCAAAACGTACTGCACGAGCTGAAAGTATTTGGAAGCGCTTTGGTATTCCTGGCCTTGCCCTTCTTGGTCCGGTTCTCATTGGCTCTCATCTGGCTGCATTTTTAGCGTTGGCGCTCGGTTCTTCCAAATCTCAGACCGCCATTTGGCTACTAATTAGTCTTGCGATCTGGTCAGTTGTATTTGGAACGTTAACGGTTATGGGAGTTGACGTATTCTTTTGGACACGTGAAAAATTAGCGTAAGCGATATACTACCGAATTATGTAGACAGAATAGTTCGACAACGTATATACTATATTCAGAAAGTAACGTGAACAACTATTCATAGTACTACTCGTTTGCGCATAGAGTACATCCTGAGAATCATTCCATCTGCGTATCGATTTCATTGAAATGAAGAGTACATGCTTTGAATCATGCACGACGGATTGATAATTTCACTTCTAAAAAAAGAGGAGCGGATGGATATGATGCAAACCCCATTGATTCTATCAACATTTATTACACGGGCAGAACGATTCTTTCCAAACAAGATGATCATTTCACGTACAGGAGAGCAGCGCATACAGCGTTTTACGTATCGTGAATGGGCGAAGAGAACACGTAAACTATCAAATGCATTAACAGAGCTAGGAATGGGACACGGAACAAAAGTGGGTACATTTGCGTGGAACCACCACCGCCATTTGGAAGCCTATTTTGGGGTCCCTTGTACGGGAGCAGTCTTGCACATGATCAATATTCGGCTATCGCCTGAACATATTATGTATATCATTAATCACGCAGAAGACGAAATCTTGCTAGTGGATGAAGAGTTTTTCCCTCATCTTGAGAAAATGGCACCTATGTTGAAAACGGTAAAGCATTTTGTCGTCATGAGTGACAGTAAGGAAATACCTGAAACTACGTTAGAAAACGTCCATTCATATGAAGCATTATTGGAAAAGGCTTCGGATGAGTATGACTATCCAGAAGATTTAGATGAAAATACTCCAGCAGGCTTATGTTACACATCGGCTACTACAGGTCAGCCCAAAGGCGTGATTTATTCGCATAGAGGATTAGTGCTGCACAGTTATGCACTTGGATTGTCAGATGCTATGGGGCTGTGCGAACGTGACGTCGCGATGTCTATCGTGCCGATGTTCCATGCAAATGCATGGGGAATTCCGTTCGCTGGTGTGTTCTATGGGACAACCCAAGTATTACCTGGCCCGGGATTCAATCCTTCCGTACTTCTTGACATGATTGAAAGTGAAAAAGTAACAATGACAGCTGGCGTTCCAACCGTTTTTCTAGCTATATTAAAAGAGCTCGAGCAAGCATCGCATGATATTTCATCACTTCGTGCCATTGTGTGTGGTGGCTCTGCATCTCCTAAAGGCTTGATTCGTGCATTTGAAGAAAAATACAATATACCGTTTATTGTTGGCTATGGTATGACGGAAACGACACCACTCGTTAGTCTATCGGTTCTAACTTCCTCTATGGACAACTTGTCGACAGAAGAACGAATCAACACGCGTGCGTTGCAAGGTTTAGTTATGCCGGGACTCGACATTCGTATAATCAATGAAGACGGAGAAGTGCCTTGGGATGGTAAGACGATGGGCGAATTAACCATTAGGGGTCCATGGATCGCGGACGAGTATTATAAGGATGAACGTACGGAAGAAGCATTCAAAGATGGATGGCTATATACAGGAGATATTGCTGCTATGACAGAAGATGGCTACCTAAAGTTGATGGATCGTACGAAAGATCTTATCAAGAGTGGTGGCGAATGGATTTCGTCAGTCGATTTGGAAAATGCGTTAATGTCACATAAAGATGTCTACGAGGCAGCGGTGATTGCGGTTCCGCATGAGAAGTGGATGGAACGCCCGCTTGCTTGCGTAGTGTTGAATGAAAATGTGGCGGAAGATGATGCGAAAGTGCAAGAGTTGAAGGATTCGTTAAAGGGACAATTTGCGAGTTGGTGGATTCCGGATGAAGTTTTGTTCGTGAAGGAGATTCCTAAGACATCAGTCGGAAAGTTCTTGAAAGCTGCGTTGCGTGATCAGTTGAAAGAGCATTATACGAGCAAGTAAAAGGATACGGAGATGCATCGTTTCATTGCTTTTTAGACAGATATAAAATAAAGTAGTTGTCCCCTTCCTCCGCGCCAATCCTTCGCAATGCGAATTGAAGATATTTTTTATTGCGCATTAAAGTAAGTGCTGTAATCTATTTTGAACTTCAGTACTTGAATCTGAATAAGTTAAGACAAAAGAGATGCCATTGTAATGACTGTGGCATCTCTTTTGTCTTTCTTTACACACCTTTTTATTGTGCTTTTGCGAATGACTGGGATAGTTCGTTTGTGATTTCTTCTTTTTCTTTTTCGTCGGAACGCTTCCATAGTTGTTCAAAAAATACGCCTAGTCCGGGTAGAAGGTGTTCTTCTCCTCTTTGTATGGCGTCGTCTATTACACCTCGAACGTCAGTGGAACTATTATTTGTCATGTTTGCTGTAATTGCATCACGTATTTGGAAATTCATTTGCATCAGCCTCCTTTATTCGTATCTTTTCCACAAAAGTCGCTAAATATACGCTGATTTGGTACACTAAAAAGAAAAAAAGGATGTACAGCCTCTTGAATAAACGAATTGAATCAACTCAGAATTCTTTAGTGAAGCATTGGAAGAAATTAGTGACGACGAGAAAAGAACGAGATCAAACAAAAGAGTTTCTTGTGGAAGGTTTTCATCTTGTAGAAGAAGCTATTAAACAGCCGGATTTGGTTATTCAATTGCTTGCACGCGAGGATATTGAAATTCCAGCGCACTGGAATGCGCCGATTATTGAACTGACAGCGGCAGTTGCAAAAGAAATTTCTGAAACGGAACAAACGCAAGGTGTTTTTGCTTATTGTAAACAGCCACAATATGAGGAAGCCGATCAACATCAATGGAAGAAAGTATTACTAATTGATGCTGTACAGGATCCAGGCAATATTGGTACGATGATTCGTACAGCAGACGCGGCAGGTCTTGATGCGGTGGTACTCGGTAAGGGAAGTGCAGATCCATTTAATCCGAAAACGGTACGTTCAGCACAAGGCTCACACTTCCACATTCCTGTAGTCCGCGAAGAATTGACGGTGTGGATCGAGCGTTTAAAAGCTCATGACGTTCCGATCATCGGCACAGGTTTGCAGCAAGCAATTTCTCTTAACGAATTGCAAGCACAATCCTCATTTGCGTTACTAGTAGGCAATGAAGGAAGCGGTGTTGATAACGAGTTACTATCACAAGCAGATCATGTAGTGAAAATTCCATTATACGGTCAGGCCGAATCATTAAATGTGGCAGTTGCGACAGGCATATTGCTCTATACACTACGTCAGTCATGATATCACTATTGAAGGCGTAAACGTTTTACGGTATACTAGAAGGCGAATCAAAGAAAATAGCAATGACCGGGAAAAGTAAATGGCCAACACGTGATCAGGGATTTCACACCTCGACTGAAAGTGTGGAAAACGATGTTCCATTGAAGTTCACCCCGCGAGCTGCACGCTTGGACCAGACATGTAAAGGCGTGCCGGCAAAGGACCGTTATTCCAATTCAAGTGATTTTGTATCATATTTTTGATGCAAACTAATCAGGGTGGTACCGCGAAATCGACCTCGTCCCTTTTATAGGGGCGAGTTTTTTTGTTTTCCGATAAATTATCGGGAAGTATGCGATTGCCACTGAAATAGAGAGAGGAGCAAGTACACATGAAAGAACAGTTGCACGAACTAAAAGAACAAGTCATGCTGAAAATCAAAGAATCCAATACTGTCAAAGAATTGAACGATGTACGCGTAGCGTATCTTGGGAAAAAAGGTCCAATTACTGACCTGTTAAAAGGAATGGGTAAACTACCTGCTGAAGAACGCCCTAAGATGGGGGCGCTAGTCAATGAAATCCGCGAAAGTGTTACGGAAATTCTTGAAGAACGTAAAGTGCTGCTTGAACAACAAGCAATCCAGGAACAACTGGAAAATGAATCAATAGACGTTACATTACCAGGTCGTCCTGTTGAACTTGGTAACCACCATCCGCTAACACGTGTTGTAGAGGAAATCGAAGACTTTTTCATCAGTATGGGGTACGAAATCGCAGAAGGCCCAGAAGTAGAGAAAGACTATTATAACTTTGAAGCATTGAACTTGCCAAAAGGTCATCCAGCTCGCGATATGCAGGATTCCTTCTATATTACAGAGGATATTTTATTGCGTACACATACGTCTCCTGTCCAGGCGCGGACTATGGAAGCGAAAGATGGAGCGGCTATTAAGATCATTTGTCCTGGTAAAGTATATCGACGTGACTCAGATGATGCGACGCATTCCCATCAGTTTACTCAAATTGAAGGACTTGTCGTGGGTGAAAATATCCGCATGAGTGATTTGAAAGGCACGCTTGATCTACTTGCGAAGAAATTATTCGGCGCTGAGCGTGAAATTCGTTTGCGTCCAAGCTTCTTCCCATTCACCGAGCCTTCAGTTGAAATGGATATATCTTGTTTCAAATGTGGCGGTTCAGGTTGTAATGTATGTAAGCGAACAGGTTGGATCGAAATATTGGGAGCGGGTATGGTACATCCTAACGTTTTGGAAATGGCTGGCTACAACCCGGAAGAAGTTACAGGATTTGCATTCGGCATGGGGCCTGAAAGAATCGCGATGTTAAAATACGGAGTGGAAGATATTCGTCATTTCTATACGAATGACATTCGGTTTATTTCACAATTCCACCGGACAGAGGCATAAGGAGGAATACTGATGTTAGTATCAACAAATTGGTTAAGTAATTACGTAGAATGGAATGAACTTTCCATAGAAGAACTGGCTGAGAAAATCACTCGTGCTGGCATAGAAGTAGATGGCATTATTGATCGTTCATTCGATATGGACAATATCGTTATTGGACACGTAAACGACTGTGTAAAACATCCGGAAGCGGATAAATTACATATCTGTCAAGTAGATGTAGGTGGAGAAATCTCACAAATTATTTGTGGAGCATCAAATATTGCAGAAGGACAAAATGTAATTGTCGCGCGTCCAGGAGCTGTTTTACCTGGTGGCATGAAAATCAAAAAGGCAAAACTTCGTGGCGAAGAGTCTAATGGTATGATCTGTTCATTGCAAGAACTCGGCATAGAAGGTAAATTGGTTCCGAAAGCGTACGCAGAAGGAATTTATGTTTTGCCGAATGATGTTCGTGCTGGAGATAGCGCTTTGACTCATCTTGGTTTGTATGATCGCGTTTTGGAATTCGATTTAACGCCAAACCGTTCTGACGCATTGAGTATGCTCGGTGTGGCATATGAAGTAGGAGCAATTTTATCGAAAGATATCAAACTTCCGGAAATTTCTTATGTAGCAACTGCAGAGAAAGCTCAAGACGCTTTGAAGCTTACAGTTGAAACGCCTGAAGACAATCCAATGTACGTGGCCAAAGTAGTGAAAAACATCAAGGTTGCAGAATCACCTCAGTGGTTGCAAAACACGTTGATGTCTTCAGGTATTCGTCCGCATAATAATGTGGTCGACATCACGAACTATGTATTGTTGGAATACGGTCAGCCGCTTCACGCGTTTGACTATGATCGACTCGAAACAAAAGAGATTGTCGTACGTCATGCTCGTGAAGGTGAAAAGATGGTGACGCTTGATCAAGCAGAACGTACATTGAATGATCGTCAATTGGTTATAACGAATGGCAGAGAGCCTGTTGCACTTGCTGGAGTGATGGGTGGCGCTAATTCGGAAGTATATGAAGGAACAACGACTGTTGTTATTGAGTCGGCTTATTTCGCACCAGGTTCTGTTCGTCAAACGTCTAAAGAAGTAGGTCTACGCAGTGACGCAAGCACTCGTTTTGAAAAAGGTGTTGATCCAAATCGTGTAGCCGAAGCGGCAGAGCGAGCTGCGCAATTGATGGCAGAACTTGCAGGTGGAGAAGTTCTAGAAGGGTCTGTAATCTTCGACGAACTTGACAAAACACCTGAAAGAATCATTCTATCACCTGATTACGTGAATAATCGTTTAGGTATGAAAATTGCAATGGATGAAATGAAAACGATCATGGACCGTTTGCAAATACCTACCGAACTAATCAATGGCCAACTGGTAATGGATATTCCGACACGTCGTCAAGATCTGAAAATTAAAGAAGATATGATTGAAGAAATTGCACGACTATATGGTTACGATGAAATTCCGAAAACATTACCGGTTGTAGAAAGTACACCAGGCGGATTAACACCTTACCAAGCGAAACGTCGCATCGTTCGTGGCTTTCTTGAATCAGCAGGTCTTTCACAAGCTCTGACATATTCATTAGCTTCACCGAAAGATGCACAGGCTTTTGCATTGGAGACCGCACCTGTAACGAAATTACTTATGCCAATGAGTGAAGAACGCAGTGTTCTTCGTCAAAGCATCATTCCACACCTACTGGATGCAACAACGTATAACGTGGCACGTCGAAATGAATCAATTGCACTTTACGAAACGGGATCTGTTTTCCTAGGTATCGAAGAAGATGGCTTGCCAAAAGAAGTAGAACATGTTGCCGCAGTAGTGACGGGTAAATGGGTTCATCATGCTTGGCAAGGTGAAACGAAAAAAGTTGATTTCTTCGTCATGAAAGGAATTGTAGAAGGACTATTTGAGCAATTAGGTTTGCTTGAGCGAGTCCAATTCACAAAAGCGACTGTCGATCAAATGCACCCGGGGCGTACTGCAACAGTTTGGTTGGATGATCAGTCAGTAGGAATCATCGGTCAAGTCCATCCGACAGTACAAAACCAACGGGACTTGCAGGAAACATACGTAATGGAAATGAACTTGCAATCTATTATGCAAACGGCAACGGAAGAACTGTTGTATACAGCTGTTCCTCGCTATCCATCTATCTCCCGCGATATTGCTTTAGTTGTTGATCGGGATACATCGGCTGCTACGTTAGAGAAGATTATCCATCAGGCAGGCGGTAAGTTACTGAAAAAAGTTCAGTTGTTTGATCTATATGAAGGAAAGAATGTGGAAGAAGGAACAAAATCTGTTGCGTTCTCACTCACATATTTTGATCCTGAACGTACATTAACGGACGAAGATGTCGTCAATGCGCATAGTAAAGTATTGGATGCATTAACAGTCCAAGCAAATGCACAACTTCGCTCATAATAAAAATCTGGCTCCCCATTCGGGCGGCCAGATTTTCTTTTGATACTGTTGAATTATTTCTTATACACTAATTTCAAAGCTTTTTGAGTATTGGCGAAGTGAACTTTTGTGATGGAGTGTAAAAAAGGCTCTCCTTTTTTACGGATAATCTGACAAGCTACTTGATCAACTCTTGGTCCTGCACCTTTAGGTAGCGTTACACCTGCTTCAATACTTAATTGATCCATTGCTTCGAGAAAAGCGACCCGTGCCAGTATAGAGGCAGTAGCTACCGATACGTGGAGATTTTCAGCTTTTGTTGAAAAAAGAACCCTGTCACGAATAATGCTGGATTCATCTTTTAAGTAATTGAAATAGGTTTTTCGTTGAGCAAACTGATCGATTAAAATATGTTCCGGTACGACTGGATCTATTTTTTCCAATACTTCCTGAAGTGCTTGGTTATGAAGAATCGCTTTAATCTTTCCTTGCGACCAACCTTGGCTTTGAATGTCGTTATACGCAACATTATCGAGCGTTTTCACGGAGTAGGTGACGACTTCTTTTAAGTCATTTGCGATTTGTTGCATATACGCATCCGTAAGTTGTTTGGAATCCTTTACTCCTAATTCCTTTACCAATTCAATTTGATCGCTACTGACAAAGCAAGCAGCTACTGTGATAGGGCCGAAAAAGTCACCAGTACCTGTTTCATCCGATCCAAGAACAGATAGGGAGGCAAAGTTTGCGGGTAACGTATCTCCAGTTGCTATAGATGACTTCGGCTTCGCTACTGCAGTACTAGAACCATTAGCGCTCCAGCGTGCAGCTTCTCTATCCGCACCTGCTCCTTGAAATAACACTTTACCCGAACGGTAGGCAGTGATGGATGTATCGGAAGTCTTTGCAGCGAAAATGACACCTGGTGCATTGCGAATCACTTTATTCGTTCCATAGTAGCGAACTACTTCTGGCATTTCTTTTTCAGACAGAACAATGACTTGATGGCTCATATATTTACCCACTCCTTGAAATAATCTATTCCTCAGTATACCTGAAACTAGAGTCCGTACTGAAGAATAATGTCAAAAATTCGAACCTGATGTCAATATGAGGCATAATTGATTCACAAGTAATCGATTTTCATGGTATGATTATGAGAGGGTTTTTAGGGGGAGGTCGTAACAATGGCGGACAAAAAAAAGGCAAGAGTGACAGTTGATATCTACGGACAAACATATACGGTTGTTGGTACGGAACCATCTTCACATGTGCGTTATGTAGCCTCGCTCGTTGATGAAAAAATGCGCGAAATTAGTAAGCATAACCGGCATCTTGACAGCAAAAGAATTGCTGTTCTGACGGCGGTAAATAGTGTAAATGAATATTTGAAAATGCGGGACAAAGTAAAAGAATTAGAAGAAGAATTGAAAAATTTGAAGGGTTGAGGGGCAAAATATGATAGATTTACTCATCATTTTATTGCTGGTAGGCGGCTTAATCGCAGGATTTAGACGTGGATTCATCGTACAGCTCATCCACATGTTTGGATTGATCATATCGGTGATTGTAGCGTATAAGTTCTACAAGCCTCTAGCAGAAAAACTAATTTTATGGATACCATATCCGGGTGCGACTGCGGCAGATGCACTTAGCTGGACATTTGAAAACTTGGATATGGATATGACGTTTTATCGGCTAATCGCATTTATATTGATATTTGTCGGAATGAAATTGATTCTACAATTAATTGGTTCCATGTTGGACTTTTTGAAGCATTTACCAGTACTTGGTTTTGGTGCACGTCTGATTGGTGCTGCACTAGGCTTTATTGAATTTTACGTACTTATCTTTTTTACATTATCTTTACTGGCCATGCTGCCGATTGAGGTAATCCAGAATTCATTGAGTCATTCTATGTTGGCGAAAGCGATGTTTGAACACACACCGATTATTTCCTCGGCAATAAAAAATTGGTGGTTCGTTTATATAGGCTAACGCAAGTAAATAATGTACTGTACATATGAACCAAAAGCTTCCCGAACGCGTGGAAGCTTTTTTAACAGAGTGAGGAGGATACTGACTTGAATAAAAAGACGATAATCCGCACGTTTGAGAAAATTGCATTATACATGGAGTTACTTGGAGAAAATCATTTTAAGGTAGCAGCATTCAGAAAAGCGGCTTCGATCCTAGAATTGGATACCAGAAGTCTCGCTGAAATGGATGATATTCTTTCATTGAAAGGAATCGGTAAGGGAACGGG
The DNA here is from genome assembly GCF_029267015.1 of Sporosarcina ureae. Classification (GTDB taxonomy): domain Bacteria; phylum Bacillota; class Bacilli; order Bacillales_A; family Planococcaceae; genus Sporosarcina; species Sporosarcina ureae_D. Next base: position 113,434 of record NZ_JARIEA010000070.1, read on the forward strand.
TGCCGTTATTATTGATCTCATGGAAAAAGGAACTTCAGATGCATTAACTGAACTGGAGGAGAAAGTGCCCAAAGGGTTAATTCCTCTGTTGGATATCCCAGGACTTGGTGGAAAGAAAATAGCTAAGCTTCGTGAAGCGTTGAATATAGATTCAATTGAATCTCTTCAAGCAGCTTGCGAAAGACAAGAAGTAAGTAAGGTTCCAGGTTTCGGTAAAAAAACGGAAGAAAACTTACTGCGTGAAATTGAGATACTAGCACAACGATCTGGTAAGACGCCGATTTGGCAAGTCGCAAAAGTTGTTGACATTGTTCAGGCTGAATTAGAATTGATTGATGAGATTCAGAAGTATCAAGTGGCGGGTAGCTACCGTAGACGTGAAGAAGAGAGTTCCGATGTTGACTGGATTCTTGTAACAGAGCAACCACAAATTGTTCGTGAGAAAATACTAGCTGCATTGCCAATTGAAAAAGTGATTGCGGCAGGCGATGCCAAATTATCCATTTCACTTGATACAGAACATCCAATCGATGCAGACTTTCGTTTTGTCACTGAAGACCAATTCGCAACCGCCCTCCATCACTTTACCGGTTCCGCTGCACATAACATACGAATGCGGCAGCTGGCTAAAAGTCGCAAACAGAAAATCAGTGAGTATGGTGTAGAAGATGAAGCGGGGCATGTGCAGACATTTTCAAGTGAGAAGGAATTCTTTGCACATTTTGATTTGCCATTCATTCCACCAAGTATTCGCAAGGATGGAACGGAACTTGATCGAACAGATGAAATTGCAAAACTTGTCACGCCGGAATTGATCCGTTCTGACTTGCATATGCATACAACTTGGTCGGATGGAGGATATTCCATAGAAGAAATGGTTGAAGCTTGTCGTGCAAAAGGCTACTCACACATGGTCATCACCGATCATTCGCATTATTTGAAAGTAGCAAATGGTTTAACACCTGAACGTTTAATAAAGCAAATTGAAGAAATTCGCGCAGTGAATGAAAAGTATACGGATATTGAAGTATTCTGTGGAACAGAGATGGATATTCTTCCGGATGGGACATTGGATTTCGAAGACGAAATTCTGGAACAGCTGGACTTTGTCATTGCCTCTATTCACTCTAGTTTCAATCAACCTCAGGAACAGATTATGGAGCGTTTGCATGCCGCATGTAAAAATCCACATGTACACATGATTGCTCATCCAACTGGTCGTATTGTTGGTCAACGTGAAGGCTATAATCCCGATATTGAGCAGCTCATCAAGTGGGCGAGCGAATACGGTAAAATATTAGAAGTAAACGCGAGTCCATACCGTTTGGATTTACGCACAGAACACTTAATCCAAGCAATCGAAGCGGGTGTCAATATTGCGATCAATACAGATGCGCATGCGACAGAACAACTGGATATTATGCCGATTGGCGTAGAGTACGCACAAAAAGCATGGCTTCCTGCAGAACAGGTTATCAACACATGGCCGCTTGAAACATTTATTGAGAAAGTGATTCGTAGATGAAAGGAAGTGTAAGACATTGGAAAAGCGTGTCTTAAAAACACTTGAATTTGATAAAATTATTCAACAAGTATCAGCACAATGTACGTCGATCGCTGGGCGTGCTCACATAGAACAATTAGTACCGTCAACGAGTCTCGAAGAGGTCAGTCGCCTACTAGAAGAGACAGATGAAGGATTGGCGCTATTGCGGATACGCGGAAATGTACCGATGGGTGGGATTCATGATATTCGATCCCATGCCAAACGCGCACAAATTGGTGGAATGTTGAGTGCGATGGAACTAGTAGAAATTGCAGACACAATCCGTGCTAGTAGAATTCTTCGTCAATTTTTAGAAGCTGTTACAGCTGAAGATGAGATTTCCATTCCACATTTAATTGCACGGAAAGAAGCGATGCCCATCCTCACTGCAATCGAGCATGAAGTGAACGCAGCTATCGATGATAATGGTCGAGTAATGGATAGTGCTTCGTCCGTATTACGTTCAATTCGTCAAAGCTTACGTATCCAAGAAAGCCGTGTACGTGAACGTCTTGAAAGTTATACAAGAGGGAAGAACGCATCGAAAATGCTTTCTGACGCAATTGTAACAATGCGTAATGATCGTTACTGTATTCCTGTAAAAGCCGAATATCGCTCTCATTATGGTGGAGTGATTCATGACATGTCTTCATCAGGCCAAACATTATTTATCGAGCCGGATGCAGTTGTTCAGGCGAATAATGAAATTCGCGAGCTGAAAGTTAAGGAGCAAGAGGAAATTGAAAAGATCTTGCTTGCCTTGTCTGCCAGTGTTCAGGAAATCGCACATGAGCTATTCACATTGGTGCAATTATTAGCAGAAGTAGATGTCATCTTAGCGAAAGCTAAATACGGTACTGCAAATAAATGTACCAAGCCAGCTGTGAACGCAGACGGTTATATGCGCCTGTCAAAAGCACGTCATCCTCTCTTGCCGATAGATGAAGCAGTAGCGAATACGATTGAATTCGGTCAGGACATAACGACGATTGTTATTACCGGTCCGAATACGGGTGGTAAGACCGTCACGCTAAAAACGGTTGGACTTTGCACATTGATGGCGCAAGCGGGTCTACCGATTCCAGTACTAGATGGTTCTGAAGTTGCCGTCTTTGATTCAATTTATGCAGATATCGGCGATGAACAATCGATCGAACAGAGTTTGAGTACATTCTCTTCTCATATGGTCAACATCGTAAATATTTTGAAGAAATTTGATGATCGTTCTCTTTTATTATTTGATGAATTAGGTTCGGGAACGGATCCGCAAGAAGGTGCCGCACTTGCTATTTCAATTCTTGACGAGGTGCATGGGAGTGGCGCACGTGTAATGGCGACTACTCACTACCCAGAACTAAAAGCGTATGGTTTTAACCGTCCTGGTGTAGCTAATGCGAGTGTTGAATTTGATATTGATACGCTAAGTCCGACTTATCGTTTACTAATCGGTGTGCCTGGACGTAGTAATGCATTTGAAATTTCAAAACGACTAGGATTGCATAATCATGTGATCGAACGTGCAAAAAGTTTCACAGGAGAAAACCGTGGGGAAGTAGATTCTATGATTGCTTCTCTTGAAACGAGCCGTGTGCAATCCGAAAAGGATGCTGAACGGACACACGACATACTCCTAGAAACAGAAAAACTGAAAAAAGAATTACATGATAAATTACAAGAATTTGAAGAACAAAAAGATCGTTTAACAGAAGTGGCCAAAGAGAAAGCGAAAAAGATCGTGGAACGAGCCAAAACTGAATCCGAAGCGGTTATTTCAGACTTACGTGCACTTCGAATGAATGCAGGAGCCAGCGTCAAAGAACATGAGTTAATTGAAGCTCGAAAACGTTTAGAAGGTGCTGCACCTGAAGAAAAGAAAAAGAAGGCTATTAAGGCACAAGCCGGACCTCGTCCATTACAGACAGGAGACGAAGTGAAAGTATTGGCTTACGGACAGAAAGGAACTCTCGTCGAAAAAGTATCCGATAAAGAATGGGTTGTTCAAATCGGAATTTTGAAGATGAAATTACCTGAATCCGGATTGCAATACACCAAGCCTGAAAAAGAAAAGAAACATGTTACGGCTGCTGCAGTGCGTGGTCGTTCCGAACATGTGAAGATGGAGCTCGATTTACGTGGTGAACGATACGAAGACGCGCTGGTACGTACAGAGAAGTATATTGACGATGCGTTGCTATCCAACTACCACCAAGTGAATATTATTCATGGTAAGGGAACGGGTGCACTACGACAAGGTGTCCAGCAATACTTGAAGAAGCATTCGAGAGTAAAATCGTATCGTTTTGGTGAAGCAGGAGAAGGCGGTAGTGGCGTAACCGTCGTGGAATTAAAATAAATGAAACCTTTCTACTGCTTGGGCCGTATGACAAGCAAGAGAACATAAAGAAGGTGCCAAATTATGAATCATACGGGATTTTGGAGTCATCCATTAGTTGAGACGGCCGGTTATTTCAGTGTTGTCACACTGTGCTTGATCGTGTCGATGGTGTTATTTGAAATTGTTACAAAATATAAAAACTGGGAAGAGATTCGTAAAGGGAATTTGTCAGTGGCAATGGCGACAGGCGGAAAGATCTTTGGTGTCGCCAATATTTTCCGCTATTCTATCGAGCAGCACAACAGCTTACCGCAGATGATGGGCTGGGGCTTATACGGTTTCGTGCTTCTTGTCTTTGCTTATTTACTGTTCGAGTTCCTGACTCCGAAGTTTAAAGTGGACGAGGAAATCCAAGCGGACAATCGCTCCGTCGGCTTCATCTCACTTTGCATTTCGGTAGGTCTGTCATTCGTCATCGGCGCCAGTATTTCATAGGAGATCGTATATTATGGAGAGATTAATTAAGATATTATTGGTAGTCTGTGTACTCTTCGTGCTCGTCGGAGTATACTGGCTCTTCAACAACACACCTTGACCTTGGTCTTGGTGTTTTTTAGTTTTGGGAGTTTATTTTAAGTTCAGAAGCGAGTACTTGGGAATGGTGAGCGAATTTCTGAGTATGATAGGATGAAAGCTCCAGTTGGCGGACGCTTTCCTATCGTCCTGCGGGAAGGGCCGTAACGAAGAACGGCTTTTGCGAGTAAAAGCGAAGCGTTAGTAGCACATCTTTGCACTTCGCTGCCAACTTCCGCTTCCATCCTACTTTAATAGTGCTAGTACTTAGATCACTCAATGTAAGTAGTGTGTGAATTATTGTTTTGTCTTAACTTCTTTAGTTTCAAGTTCTACAGTTCAAAATCGATTACAA
>NZ_JARIEA010000061.1 GCF_029267015.1 Sporosarcina ureae
TGTGTCAATTCCGGAGATAATTTGCACCTATTTCAAGCGCTATTTTGCACTAAAAATAAATAATAAAGCCTAATTTCCCTTTTAAATGCTCGGGAAATCAGGCTTTTGATGTTAAACAATCGCCCCCGATAGTTAAACTTCTTATAAATGAATTACAAACTCTATACCCTTTGGTTTCTCCATAAAATGGTCACTATATTCTTTAACAACTAACTCCAGTCCTGAAAAATCGTCAGGTAACGGTGGAGAAACAATATAGTCGTATTTGAAATAGCCTGTCGATCCGCTTCCACCATTTTGCCGACAATCGTACTGTTCTCCTAAATATAATTCAAAATTACCCTGCTCATCCATGTGCGGTGAATCATTTATACCATCCCAATCGACATTAAGATTTATAACGCTTGCATTCTCATACTGCCGTATAAAGGTGATCGAATATAAACGTTCATCTATTTCAACTGATTTTAAAACAGGTATATGCTTTCTAAATCCAGTCGGTTCAACACGGGGTCTAAAAAATTCTTCCATTCTTAGCGTCCCGAAAAAGGAACTTAAATAATCTTCATATAGATCGTACTTTGTAGCCCACTTAGAGATAGCGTCTTCAGATGGAAACCCGGGATTATCGTTTGAAAGATCCTTGCGTTGTTTTAATAATGCACAAATTTGTTCATCTATAGGGTAAAGTTGTTCATCATAATGGCTCTTTGGACGTTCAAACGGCGTTTGCTTCATTTTATCTCCTCCTTAATTTTATATCTGAACTACAATTTTATTTATTATAACACCAACAGAAAACGCTAGTCTTTACAAGATCATTTATAAAACAAAATGGCCCTATTGCTTAATACAGAACTTTTATCCAACCACCATCTTCTAGAAAGTCATCTCTCGTAAATAAACGATTAGAAATCAATTGTCGGTAAGATGTGATGGTTCCATCATGAGAAACAATATAGACTTTTCCCTTTGATTGTTGTTTACACCAACCAAGAAATCGCTCACCAAGAACTTTGAATTCCCGATCAGGTATAGTATTTATACCATTAGTCCATAATTCGGTGGACAAATGTTCATCCAAGGCAAAGATGGGGAATTCGTTTCTTATGTCTTCTATCTCCATAATTTCGTCACACGGAAGCGTCAGCCCCTCCGTTCTTTGCGGAAACAACCTAGGTGATACCCTTCTATAATTTTTCTACACTCTGTATCGTTACTCCAAACAAAAGCTGTTTGCAGCGTTCTCCTCGTTGGACTTACAATAATAAAATCGTTTTCCGACAAAGGGAACTGACGCCTTAACAATTTGGCTTGTTCTATGACTTTCTGTGTTAAGGATGGATTTTTGATACGTAAGCTATCTGGGGGATTCAGTGTATGAATTCCCTGACCATGCCTTATAAAAGTTAGATTCAAGTCTCCCACCAACCTTTATTTAAAATCAGCTCTTATTCCACGTAATGGCCCTATTGCAGTATGGGGGCATTTACCTAAATAACAAAAGCACCCAAATGTTTAAATATTTCGTTCTCTCTTTTGGCGTATTGACCATCTTGAGTAAAATAGTAACTCCCCGATTATTAATCCAAATAAAATGGCGACAAGGCTAGAATTATAATCAGGTTGATCAAATAAAAATGTAACAACGACAAATCCAATTAATAAACCAATAGAGATACTTATATAAGACTTATATCTTTCTTTCAGATATATTTTCATAGTCAAACACCTTTCTGATAACTATTCATTAATTGATTCAATTACTTAACCATCAGTCTATCCTTATTATTCCATTAGTTTATTTATACGTCAAAATGGCACCGTTCATTCGAATGCCATTTGTTGTTCTTATTTTTCTATACTCGCTTGTTTTTTCAGCTCTTGTACCATTCAACTGAACGGGTTACGCTTCCTCTTTCCAATTGTTCAACTTCTCCATCACAAGATCATACGTCTTTTGCGAAATATCAGGGAGTGTTCCGCCAAGTGCTTGCTTCGCTTGATTAAATCCTTCCTCAATAGAACTCTTGAGAAGATCGAACTTACTTTTGTCTCCTTCTGAAATAGCGTTGGCGAATTCTAGGATCCGATCACTGACTTTTTCGGGACTTTGCTCTCCCCCTTCGCCAATGGATTTCTCCGCATCTAACCGTATTTTTTCATCCACTACAATGGTCTTCTTGCCGCTACGTACATCTTCTACGGTGATCCCTTGTCTTTCGAGAAGTTCGCGCACCAAGTTTTGTAAATTCTCATACGCTTTCTCGCTTTCCGCCTTCAGCCGTTCAATCGTCGGTCCGTCAATTTTTGTCATCGGCTTCTCATACCCCGCATTTTTGAAGTTCGTTGAGGGTATATACTGATCGACCGGTTTATTGTTTGTCGATTCATTCTTCTTTGTAGCTTCTTCTTTTTCAGGAGCTGGCTTTTGTGTTTGAGGCATTTTAAAAGTAGATAGGTTTGGTGTAATCTTCATTTAATTTCCTCCTCTATAAATTCAGTTTGACTATTCTGTTATTATATCGGTCACTTCTATTGTTTTTGTAGATTACGTTATGGGCCATTCCTTCAAAACGGCCCGCGCAATATGTGAACCACTTAGCGCGGAAGACAAAGTACCGGGACCTGGGAACGACTGCTCGCCCGCAATATAAAACTGCGGCAACGCTGAACGCACACTCTTCGGCTTGAGAATCGCGTTTCGTACCGTCAATGGAAACCCACCTACGCTTGTCTTCCCGATGTAGGTCTTATAAGTTTCGGGCGTTCCCGCTTCCGAATAAATCAAATAATCTTCAATAGGAAGGACTTTTTGGATTTCTGTGAACATCGCTTTCGTTATGGCTTCCTTCAATTGTTTATACTCGTCTTTAGACAATAATCCCCACTGTTCTGTGTCCGCATGTATCGAGCACGTCATCATCACTTCATCTTCGATCCGTTCGTTACGTTTATCATAAGCTGGCTGGAATGTTACGTATACGGGTCCATGTCCGTCCGAATATAATACAGACTGGGCTTTATCAGGTACGATTTGGAGTGCGAAAGGAAGTTGTCTGCCACCTAGCTCCTGCTGCCAGAAAGTTCCGATCAGAAGCGTATCGATTCGGAAAGCACCCCAGGAAAACTGATTCGATTCCGAATGACTCGTCCGCGGACCAAACGATATACCTGAATTGTTGATGACGAGATCATACGTACCTGAACGCTTCCTACTCGTCACATGCCACTTCTTGTCTTTATAAAACAATTCATTCACCGCGGACGCTTTGACCACTTCGCCATCCAGTTCAATGATCCGCTCCGCCAGTGCTTCACTTAACTGCGACATGCCTTTATCAACATAAAAGCTGCCTCTTCCATAGATCGTCAGCGCAAGACTCGAAGGTAGTAAAGCGGCTTTTGTGCAATCAGTTTGTGCCGCATCAAGCAGTTGTGCGTCGAGAAATTGCCGTAGCGGTTCATATGTATCTAGCTTATATGCACGCAACAGATCTTCCACCGTGTGTGTCGCATAACGTGCCAAACGCAACATACTGCCCGCATGGAATACAGCATGACCGGGTAGTTTCCCAAGATCATACATATGCTGAATGGGTAGAGAAACACCGGTAGCCGTCACATCAAATACCCCTTCACTAATTTGCTCTACTCTATTCCAGAAAGCCAAGACGTCTCGTTTTCTTTCATGAAACACTTGGCCGAGCTCTTCTTTCCACGCGGTTCTATCCTTGTACAATGAAATTCTGCGGTCCTCTAGTACGACGTCCATTGGGTGATCGAGCAATGTGAATGGAATGTTCATATCGAGTTCTTTGAACAACGTATCAAGCAAACCGTGCTCTTCCAAACCGAAAGCAATCGTCGCACCAGTAGGAAACGTATGCTTGTTTCGTACATACGACCCCGCTGATCCGCCTACTTTTGTCGCTTTTTCCAAAACAGTGACCGCGTAGCCTTCTTTTGCTAACAAAGCGCCTGCCATCAGCCCTCCGATACCTGCCCCAATGATACAAACGGTTTTAGTCAAAGCGATCTCCTTCTTTCTTTGTCTGGCGTATGTTTATGTACTAGATTTAAAAGACTAAAAGCAAGCATTCATCTCAAAACTCTTTTTTCCATAACGGCAAGAACCATTTGACGCCCCGCTTGTTAACAGGAAGGATCTTTAAGTCCGCGATGAGATGGCTAATATAACCAGCAAGCCCCGCAGCGACTAGTCCTTCGATCGGCCACTCTGCATGCAGATGTTGCAAAATATAACCATAGAACACAATGCCGAGAATGGAATGTGTATACGATCGATGCGGTATGAAGGAAGCAATAATAATATAGCTACCTGCGAGTAGAATGCCCGTTGACTGATCCAGTACGAAACCGAGAAGCATGACTAGAATTCCTGTGATCGTCAGCATTCGCCGTTGTGTAATAATGCGCGAAACGATGAGCAACAGAAGTCCAATACCGCCATATACATAAATATCTTGGCTCAGCCCTTGTGTAATGGCTTGATAACAAAGCGTCAATAAAATCACGATCCCTGCAGTCTCCATCAACCATTTGCTTACTTTTTTACTTAGTGTAATACTATTGCTCGCGAGCCCATTGGTGTCCAGATCTGGCACAACGCCAGATATCCCACCTACTGCCGCACCAATTAATGCGGTCTTAATATCCGGCTGGACAGCATAGCCCGCAATGGCCCCGACGGCTGTACCGATAACTAAATGTGAAGTGCCTTTCATATGTAAACCTCTCTAGTTGTATAGTGTACGGTCGAATCAAGAACGTATATTCGTTCCGTCTTTGTTAGTATAATTGATTCTCATGCGAAAGGGAAAATTTTATGTGTAGTAGAAATTTCTTGTGAACGACAGACTTTAAAAATATATAGTTAGATATTAAACTAAACAGTTGATTTCACGTGAATGTGGGCGTATATTGAGCCTGTAGAAAGTAATTACATGTATATAAAGGAGTGTTTGGCATGACAGGAATGATGGCAGGAAAAGCAGGATTGGTTACAGGATCAGGTTCGGGTATCGGTAGAGCATCTGCACTTGCGTTAGCAAAAGCAGGCGCTAAAGTTATGGTCTCTGACGTAAGTGATGAGGCTGGACAAGAAACAGTGCAAATGATCAAAAACCTTGGTGGCGAAGCAGCCTTCACAGCATGTGATGTAAGTGACGAAGAACAAGTCATCGAACTGGTAAATAACACAGTTGAAACGTTTGGTCAGTTAGACTTCGCACTGAATAACGCAGGCATTAACAAAGGTCAAAAACCAATCGGTGAATTGGATTCAAAAGACTGGGATTTTACACTCAAAGTCAATCTGTATGGCACGTTCTATTGCATCAAGCATGAAGTAAACGCTATGCTGAAAACGGGTGGCGGTGCAATTGTCAACACGGCTTCAGGTGCAGGTCTTGAAGGTTCACCAAATATGACACCCTACACTGCATCCAAACACGCCATTGCCGGCTTAACTAAATCCGTTGCGTTGGAATACGGTCAACAAGGCATCACGATCAACTCCATCGCTCCAGGTGCTACAATTACCCCTGCCATCGAAGGCTGGGCCAAAACATCTCCCGAGCAATACGAAGCAGTACTTGCATCACTTCCAGCTGGAAGAATGTCCACTGCAGAAGATCAAGCAAACGCGGTAGTCTTCCTATGCTCAGACCTTGCTAGATCAATCAGCGGCGTCACACTTGCGGTAGATGGCGGTTATACTGCCGGGAAAATGCAGTCGTAATGAATGGAAACGTTAAAAGGTATCAAAAAATGGATCAGGCATAATGCCTAATCCATTTTTTCTGATATCTTACAAACCAAAGTATTTCAAACCGCTCTATACATGATTAATTCAAGATATTGTGTACATAACTCCAAGAAGTTAAATCAGTCAACTCATCCATCTGCAATTCAACGTTCCCGCCTAAATAAACGGTATCCCCTTCGATCGCTACGACCATCGCCTGTAGAATGGGTTTACTGCTGTTGCATTGGTAGATGTCTCCGATTTTAGGTACATACGTTTCCGGTGTATGGACTTCCTTCTTGACTAGTTTTTGTTCATTTATATAATCAGCGTCTGGATTTTCGAGATCAATAATGTTCGCGCCTTCTTCAAGCCCTGGGATCATCGTCCAATATTCGTTATGCTTAATCCCGTTTGACTGGTTGCTGATCACACCATTCGTTTCAATTGATGAAACAATTTCCATCGCATGAAGATGATAATGGTCAAATGAATCCGGCTGTGGGTTAATAATTAAAATATAATCCCCCACTTTTGCTTTCTCATCTTTATGCAAAGTATATCGTTTATGATTCACAATAAAACTATCCATATGCTGCGGTCTATACAATGTAATTTCCTTAGCTGTCGCCAACTGCTGTTCATAATCTTCGAGGCGAATAAGGTGAACCGACTGCTTAAAGAAAGCTTTCACAGAATAGACTTGATGCAGTTTATTTTGATAATAAACAAACTGGCCTTTTCTAACATTTAATAAATTCAATAGATGTCACACCTTGTTAAGTATTTTCTGCTGGCTATTGCCCTTTTATATCATCTAATTACCGCAAAGCGTTTCATTGGAATTAGAAAACATCGCGCAGAATCTATACTTATCATAACAATAATTGAAACTTTAAGAAAGTTAGCAGGTCTGAGTGGTACTTTGAATTATTTTAGCAACTGCAACGTGCGTCCATGTATTACGAATTTTTACTGGATCCATTTCCTCTTACACCTTCACGATCGGTTCCATCACCGTCAACGTTCGATTCACGGTATCCATATTCACATTAGCACCAATAGGAACGGCCGCTTTATAATGGCTATGCGCAGTGGCTAGATTGGTCAGTAAAGGTTTACCAAGAGGCACTAAAAATTCATTGATTAAGTCTACATAGTTTTTTCCGTAGGCCGTGTCACAGTTCGTACATTGTCCCATAATAATTCCTACACAGTCCTCAAATTTCCCCGCCATCTCCAAGTGGCTTAAGTATCGGTACACCGTATTGATCGGTTCATGCGTTTCTTCCAATAAAAGAATTCTGCCTGCCGTATTGATTTCATAGGACGTACCTAACGTGCCTATGAATGACGTGAGATTCCCACCTACAAGCGGTCCTGTAACATTTCCTGGAACTACTCCGATCAGCGGAACTTCAGGTGGATTGACAATGGGCCAGGGCGCTGTGATAGTCGATGTTGCTGCGAAAAATTGATTGAAATTATATGCAGGAGTTCGTGAATTAAAGTCTAACAACAATAAACTTTGTAAACCGATCAGATCGCCGTATTCAAACAATGCATTCAATAATATCGTAATGTCACTATATCCCGAAACAATTTTCGGATTTTGTTTTATTACGTTAAAATCAAGGAACGGTAAAATACTCGCCACGCCGACGCCACCTCGCGTAGGTAAAATCCATTTCACTTCTGGATTTGTAAACATCTTCATTACATCCGAAGCCCTTTGTTGAGGTGTGGCGGCAAGAAAGCCGTCAGCAGAATATACATGTTCCCCCACCACAACTTTATACCCCATACTTTGCAACATCCGAATCCCTTCCGTAATACGATTAGCTGCGAGCGGACTTCCAAGCGTTACAATCCCTACCGTGTCACCTCTTTTTAATTGCTCCGGTTTCGTAGCCATCAATCAGTAACCCCTCTCCCCTAGTAAGTAGCACAAACCTATTCTATTGTAGTAGCATATGTTCACGGATCTTTTTTGGGGACGCGAAAACTCCGCCAGTTTATATAAACTTAGCGGAGTCTAGTAGTTAGAATATATGAATGAATAGCTTTGTACACAAGTAAGGTTGAAATTACTTACCCGCGATATCTAGACACCAAGTGAAGTTTTCCCATGCTGAATACCAGCCAGTGAATTGCTCGTGCGAATCATCCCAACGAACTTCAAACTTCTTTTGACCGTCTACCTCTATCAAATACAGCGTCAACGTAGCGTCTTCCTTAGCTGTCGCTAACTTCATTCCGTTTTGAAGTTCCTCTTCAGTCAATTGCACATCTGAAACGGATCGCAACTGGGCTTGCTCAAATACCTGTTTGTTACTAATTCTATAATTCATAAAGACCCTCCACTAAAACTTTTATTATTACTAATCGTACATACTTCTTCCGTACTGTAAAGAAGCACAGAAGTATATTTTATACGTATTGATCGATGAAATCAAAGGGGAAGTTTACTAACTGAATGTAATTTCCTCCATACCGAAGAATCTAGTAATTAGAATTCCCTTCCGTTCTATACTGTATAGTGCTCACCGTTACTGGGGACAATTAATTATGATAAGATTTATGCAATAAAAAGAAAGTCAAAATAGAGGGATACGATGATGTTTATATTTTTATTTTTCACGGTTCTTATTCTAGTGATCACCGTTAGACGCCTTGGACATAAGCCGGTGATTTCCACAGTGGCCGTTGATTATTGTTTTAATTATCGCGGAAGTTGCGTTGATGAGCATGCAGATTTATCGTCAACTACGGTCGGAAAGAACAGGAGCGATTGATTGAATGACTTTAAACGATACCAGATCCGTACACAACTCTAGTTCAATTTAGAACGATTCTTGGGCGGTGTTTCGGACTAGTATTTAATCGATTCTTGTATAAACTTTACTAATATGTTAAGGTATTAATTCGGACGATTTTCTTAATTTATTAAGGAGCCACGTCTATTTTTTTAATTCCTTATTTCAAAACCGAATAGTTATAAGGATTTCCCTTTAATAACACACAGGAGGTACTTATGCTAAAGTTTGAAAACGTTACAAAAATGTACGATGGTGGATTTCAAGCTGTGAAATCTGTCAACTTCGAGATTGCTGAAGGTGAACTACTCGTTCTCATAGGACCCAGTGGTTCAGGTAAGTCTACTACCATGAAAATGATTAACCGGATCATTCCACACACAAGTGGAAAAATTTCTATCAACGGCAAAGATATCAAATCTTACAACGCTGCTGATCTTCGCAGAAATATCGGTTACGTCATTCAACAAGTCGGGCTTTTCCCTCATTACACGATTGAAAAAAATATCTCTATTGTACCCCAACTGAAAAATTGGAGCGAAAACAAAACGAGAACACGCGTACTTGATCTACTTGAAATGGTCGGACTCGATCCGAAAATTTATGCTACACGATATCCGAAAGAATTATCAGGTGGACAACAACAACGTGTCGGAATTGCGAGAGCGCTTGCAGCGGATCCAGATATTATGTTAATGGATGAACCTTTCAGTGCGCTTGATCCCATTACGCGTGAGCAGTTGCAAGAAGAATTACTGAAGCTACATAAAAAGTTAAAGAAGACCATTGTCTTTGTTACACACGACATGGACGAAGCGCTAAAGATGGGCGACCGCATTGCCATTATGAAAGACGGCAATTTACTTCAGTTAGACACGCCAGAGAAATTACTACATGAACCCGCTCACGGCTTTGTAGAAGAGTTTATGGGTAAGCATCGAATTATCCAAAATCCTGAACTAATGCCTGTTACGGAAATCATGGCAGAAAAAGTTGTCACTACGCGCACTACAACTTCTCTAGAACGAGCCATTTCGCTCATACGTCAACGAAAAATAACGGATCTTCTCGTTGTAGATGATCATAAGAAACTACTTGGCATCGTCTCCGCTTACGATCTAATCAAACAAATAGACGGTATCAAAACCATTAATGACGTGATGAAGCCTGCTGTACCTTTTTTACTGGATTCGGCAACGGCAAAAGATGCCATTATTATGATGGACTCCTCACCGTTTGGCATGATCCCTATTGTAAATGAACAACATATACTCATAGGAATCGTCAATCGTGGCTCCTTGCTCTCTGCAATGTCTAGTCAATGGACAGATCAGGAGGCCGATCTAGATGAATAATTTAAATATATGGCAACAACTTGTAGAACAAACCAAACTGCGGTGGACGGAAGTACTCGAAGCAACATCTATCCATATTCAACTCGTTTTCTTCTCGATGATCCTCGCGGTAGTCATTGCGGTCACGCTCGGAATTCTAATTACACGCGTACCTAAATTGAAAACTGGAGTTCTCGGCGCGGCAGGCATTATGCAAACCATCCCGAGTTTAGCGGTGCTTGGTTTCATGATTCCCATTTTCGGAATTGGCGTCAAAACAGCTATTGCTGCGTTATTCCTTTACTCTTTACTGCCTATTATGCGAAACACCTATACAGGCATTAAAGACGTTGATCCCGCCACAATCGAAGCGGCGAGAGGTATGGGTATGACCAACATGCAAATTTTGTTTAAAGTAGAATTACCCCTTGCCATTCCTATTATTATGGCCGGGATTCGAACAGCTGCGGTCATTAACGTTGGTAACGCGACACTCGCAGCATTTATCGGAGCAGGCGGACTTGGTGACTTCATTTTCCTCGGTATTACACGTGGAATTGACGGATTGATTCTACTTGGAGCCATTCCAGCAGCGATCCTTGCGATTGCCCTTGAAACGTTCTTTAGCGCTGTTGAACGTTGGACGACGCCGAAAGGATTGAGATGATTTGAAAAACAAATTGACACTGTTGCTCGTCACGACCGTACTGGCTAGCCTACTTTCAGGCTGTATTTTCAATGAAAAAGATTCACTGAGACTCGGTTCTCGAAATAATACGGAAAGTATTATTTTGTCCAATATCATGGGTCAATTAATTGAAGATCGCCTAGGCGTAGATATTATTTACAAAGAAAACTTAGGCGGCTCATCCGTCGTCTGGAACGCGATGACTAATGATCACATCGACGTTATCCCTGACTACACTGGAACTATTGTCGTGACATATTATCAAGAAGAGCCTGGTACTGCCGAAGAAACATTAGCTTCGACCAAACGACTCGTCGCCGGTGACAACATCACCGCACTCGGTACGTTCGGATTTAATAACACGTATACACTAGCACTTGATGAAGAGAAAGCAGAAGAGCTAGGCCTCGTGACGTTTAGTGATTTCGCTAAAGTGTCCAAGGACTTTACACTAGGTGCCGTGTTCGAATTTATTGATCGACCAGACGGATTACCTGGTTTCGAAAAAGAATATGACATTGAATTCAAAGACGTCAAAGGGATGGATCACGGGATGATGTATCGTGCGATTGGCGCAAATGAAGTAGATGTCATCAACTCCTACACGACAGATGGACAGCTCGCGATTGCGAATCTACGCGTGCTAGAAGATGACAAAGCGTACTTCCCTCCGTATCATGCACTGCCGTTAGTACGGGATGAAACACTTAAAGAATACCCAGAACTCGAAGAAATACTCGGTCTTCTCGAAGGTCAAATCGATGAAGAAACGATGCAAGTGATGAATGGAAAAGTCGATAATGATGGAATTATGGTTGAACTCGTCGCCAAGGAATACTTGGTGGAGAGTGGGTTAATTGAAGAAAAATAAATAGAAACAGCGCACCCTCTTTTTTAGATGAGGGTGCGCTGTTTTTTGTAGGTGGTGTTGGGATCTGCTACCTAATTTAATCGATTTACTTCTTTGGTTTAATAAAAAACATACAGACAGCAATTATTACAAAGGCCATCAATGCCAAAAATGGTATCGTAACAAATCCAAACCAATTGATGTACTCGGCATTACAAGGCACTCCGCTTACGCACGGCTTGATACCTCCAAAACCTGGTATCTTCTGTTCTAAATAGTGCATAAAGGAGATACTTCCTCCAATTAGAGCTAGCGGAAGCACAAACTTTTTAACAGTATTATCATTCTGAAAAGTTGCAATCCCCAATAGTAATGTAAGTGGGTACATAAGTATGCGCTGATACCAACATAACTCACATGGGATATAGCCTTTAATCTCACTGAAATACAGGCTCCCAAACATAGCAACTAGCGAAACAACCCAAGCCACATATAAAAGGTATCCCTGTGGTTTAGATTGGTTTTCTTTATACTTCATCAGTCCTCGTCCTTCTTCGCTTGCTCAATTGCTGCCTGAATCGCTTCGTAATCAAATGGATCTTCCATCATTTTTCCGTTTATGACAATGGTTGGAGTCATGGAAACGCCGACTTCCCTTACTAAATCTTCGTCGAGTTTTACTTTCTCCATAGTTGCTTGTTGTTCCATATCTTCTTTTAAAAGTGTCTGATCAATCTCAGGAAAGTCACTCGCAATTTCAAGAATTCTTTCAGGAGTTATCCACTCTGCATCATGATTTTCAGCTGGCTGTGCATCATACAATGCGTGATGGAAATCCCAGTATATACTAGGATTACGCTCCCAAACGGACTCAGCGGCGATCGACCCTAAAATCGATTCTTCACCGTGGAATAATACATTCACGAATGAAAATTGCACTGTACCTGTTTCGATATAATCAGTAACTAACTTCGGATAAATCATTTCCCCCCATGCTTTACATGCAGGACATTTGAAATCACCAAATTCAACTATCGTTACAGGAGCATCTTGATCCCCAAGTGAAGGTTGCCCAGTACTATCAATTTTCTTTGTATCCGTTGGTAAGGTTTCTTCTTTATTACTAAATACAACGACTGCCGCCAATATTGCGACTGCCAATAGTGTTAAAATAACCACAAACTTCATATTGGAATTTTTATTCTGTTTCATCAAATACCTCTTCTCTCATCGTTATTATTGCATACTAGACATGAATCCAAAATAGAGCGAGACAACACTGAATATCCCCATGAAAAACGGAACAATTGCAGGCGTTTTTTTCTTGAAACTATATATAATTAGTCCCATGAAGATCATCGCTACTATAAAAAATAGAATGTTTAATGTGTTGAAACCAAATCGCAAACTCATTGAAGGTTCTACAACCCCTATATAAAAGTAATCGAAGTACGCTGAAGGACCGCTACCAGCGAGAGTAATCTCGATACTATGCGGTGGTTCCTGTTGTCCTAATACCCCTGTCGAGACGAACGTAAAGAATAGAAGCACGCTTTCGAACTTCAACCACCGTATGGGATTAATTCGCTCTTGCCTTTTCAATTTACGTTTAATCCAAAAGCCATTTATAAAAGCGAAAAACAGAACCGGGATGATAGTCAAATGCTTCACCAATAAGGCTTGTCCATAAGGTAGCATCCATGCATCGCTATACTCATTCACATCAATTACCAATGTCATGAGAAATAATCCTGTTCCTACAACCGTAAGAAAACATGCGATGGCCAAAGGAGTAAACCACCGTAAATAGGAAAGCCAATTCTCTTGGTTTTTTGAACACCAACCGACGATCAGGAGGATACCAATCCATACTGTCACTGCTAGAAAGTGTAAAGAGTGAATAACGAATCCACTCCATTCGGTAAGCGATGCGCCATGACTTGCCCATCCCAATGCCAGGAGTAGGACGAAGGTGAAAGCTAATGAAATACCGGAAAGTACTTTGCTATTCAAGACTGAACACAAGGATACAAACAAATAAAAGAATATTGCAAGTATGATGGTGACCGTCCATGCCTTCCCTACCTCAAATGCTGTAAGCACATTTTGCATCGTCAACAGTAGACCGATGTCTTCATAAAGAAATAAAATGACTCTAATCAGCGGTGCAACCGAAAAGAACACGACGCCTAGTACTGCCAATTGAAGTAGTCGCTTAGAAATACGAATTTCAGGTTTCAGCCGTTCTGGAATGAATTGAATGATAAATGCACCCATCAATAGTGAGAAACATAAATACAATAAACTTTCTGAAATATAAATCCAAATCATTTATGTTTGCCTTCTTCCTATGATCCAGCCGAAACATCCGCCAGCAATCGTAAATAAAATGACAAGGATGATAACTAAGACATCATTTGAAGCTATTTTTGATTGAACTTCAACTGGCTGCTCCACATGTTCTTCTACTCGTTCTTCAATGGGCTTATCAGGTGTTTCTTGGACTTCTTCTGACACTATAAGATCTTCTGATTCATCTTGATTAACTACGAATGAATAAGTTCCCTGTATCGGATGACCATCAGCACCAATAATCTTCCAGTCCACAGTATATGTACCATGATCTAATGGAGACAAAAAACCAGCTGTCATGACATGATTATTCACGTTAATAGTACCGACGATTATTTCCTCATTCGCCTCGTTAAAGACTTTCACTGTACTTGTGGCTTCAATTTTCGTATTAAAATCCAATATAATTTCATGAACTTCTTCCAAAATCACTTCACCGTCAGCTGGAGTAGTGCTAGTTATACCAGTATGTGCGGATACGGTATTTACTGAGATGATGAAAAACAAAATTGTGATCAAGATACAATTCTTCCTCATAATTCCCCCTTCTTTTCCTTTCGAAAGTGCCACTACTCGTTTTTAACTACCAGATCTACTTCTTTTTAGAATACCTGCAAATATGGGGTGCGGACTATTCTAATTTTGTGTTTGACACCAGCAGTCGCTCTTATAAAGGATTCACAATATATTTGACATACATATTAGTCATTGCTAATGTGATAATAACAAAACATATTAGTCATGTCTAATGTAAGGAGTGGTATATATATGATACAAGAAAACTTAGAACTTAAAGTGAAGTTCTTGCGTGCATTCGGAGACAAAACTAGGGTTCAAATATTAGAGTGCATCAAATATGAGGAAAAGACTGTCACACAAATTGTTGAAAGTATAGAAGGCAATCAGTCAAATATCTCACAGCACTTAGCTTGTCTAAGAGGTTGTGGAATTATTGTAGGAAGGCAAGAAGGTAAATATGTCTACTACGGATTGCGAAATCAACAAATTAAAGAGTTACTAGACACATTTGATCAAGTGTTGAATCAAATTGAAAACAATGTTGCTTGCTGTGAAAATCATATCAGTTAAGGACGTGCATAGTTTGGGAATTAAATGCTGTTCTACCAATGTAGAACCTGAAAATCTAGAGAAACAAACCTCCTGTTGTAGTAGCAATCAAGTAATTGAAATTGAAAAACCAACATGTTGCAGTAGTACAGAAAAACCTTTAGATCCAGTTAACGTGAACGTGGATCACGGAATCAAAGAGGAATTTCGGGTTTATGGAATGGATTGCCCTGCTTGTGCGGTAACCATTGAAAAGAACTTAAGCACTCTACAAAACATCAATGGAGTGAATGTGAATTATAGTTCTGGAAAAATGCAAGTCAGCGCGACGAAAGAACTCGATGTAGAATTAATTCAAAAACAAATGAAAAAGCTCGGTTTTGAAGTCGAACCTACCAAAGTGAATAACAACCTAAAAAGTTATTTCATTGAAGGTATGGATTGTGGTTCATGTGCGCTAACAATTGAAAACCACTTGAATCATCTTCCTGCTGTCAAACACGTTCAGGTGAATTTCTCAACGGGCAAAATGAAAATTGAACATGAAAATAGCTCCGAAGAAATTATGAACGAAGTAGCTAAAGCTGGATTTAAAGCGTCACTTATTACTACTAATAAGCAGACGCCTTCTTCCCCGCATTCTCGTAAACAGAATGAAGCTGTTATTTTTTCAGGTATCTTCATCGCACTAGCATTTACCGGATCGCACACAGGCGTTTCTCCTTTGGTAACAACGATTATGTACATAGTTGCTATGATCGTCAGTGGCTATAAGCCTGTGAAGAGTGCATACTATGCGATTAGAAGCCGTTCATTGGACATGAATGTTCTGATGTCTGCAGCAGCAATCGGAGCTGCTATATTAGGCGAATGGCTTGAAGGTGCCACCGTGGTTTGGCTGTTTTCTTTAGGTCTTACCCTACAGAACCGAGCCATCGAAAAAACACGAAAATCCATTCGTGGACTTATGGAGTTAACGCCGCCTGAAGCTTGGGTGAAAATTGGAAATGAATTAATCAAAAAGCCTGTGGAAGAGGTATCCATCAATGACACCATTATCGTCAAACCGGGAGACAGAATCCCACTGGATGGAGAAATCATCGACGGTGAATCCAGTGTCAATCAAGCTGCAATTACAGGAGAATCCATACCTGTTGATAAAGCTAAAGGCAGTTTCGTGTATGCAGGTTCTATCAATGAAAATGGTTCTCTCACCGTTAAAGTCACCAAACTAATTGAAGATACAACCATCTCAAAAATTATTCACTTAGTTGAAGAAGCACAAGAGAAAAAGGCGCCCACGGAAGCATTTATCGATAAGTTCGCACGAATTTACACGCCGATCGTATTCATCCTTGCTCTCTTGGTAATCGTCGTTCCTCCGATATTGACGTTTGGCACTTGGGAAGAATGGATCTATAAAGGATTAATGCTATTAGTTATTGCATGTCCTTGTGCACTCGTTATATCCACTCCAGTTGCAATCGTTACAGCGCTTGGAAATGCTGCTAAAAATGGGGTGCTCATCAAAGGTGGAACATTCTTAGAAAACGCTGGATCTATTGATGCCATCGCCTTTGACAAAACAGGAACACTGACAGAAGGTAAGCCAAAAGTTACGAATGTAGTAACTTTTAATGATTCCGAAGAAAACATGCTATCGATTGCTCGAACGTTAGAAGAACACTCTACTCATCCACTCGCTACAACAATAGTGGAGTACACAAAAGATAGAAACATTCAAGCGATGAAGGGTACGCAGTTTAAAAATCGTGTAGGAAAAGGCATCCAAGCGACGATTGAAGATATACCCTATTTTGCAGGAAACAGAAAGTTATTTGAAGAGATCGGTGCCTCTCTTACTGATTATTCACAGCAGATTTCAAACCTGCAAAATGAAGGGAAAACCATTATCATAATAGGATCCGCACAGAATGTTTTAGGTATCATTGGTGTTTCAGATACAATTCGAGAAACAACAAAACTATCAGTAAAAAATCTAAAAAAAATCGGTGTTCAACAAGTCGTCATGCTTACGGGAGACAACGAAGGAACAGCAAAAGCAATTGCTTCCGAAGCTGGCATGGATCGATATTATGCTGAACTACTACCTAAAGAAAAAGTGGATACGATAAAACAACTACAAGAAGAAGGATATCGCGTGGCCATGATTGGAGATGGAATCAACGATGCCCCTGCATTAGCAACTGCTGACCTTGGTATAGCAATGGGCGGTGCGGGTACAGATACAGCAATGGAAACCGCAGATATCATATTAATGGCTGACAACTTAGAGAAACTACCACACACTATGAACCTCAGCCGAAAAGCATTGACGATTATCAAACAAAACATTTGGTTTTCATTAATCGTAAAAGCAGTCGCTTTACTCCTGATCTTTCCAGGATGGTTGACATTATGGATTGCGGTATTAAGTGATACCGGTGCTGCGTTAATTGTTATTTTGAATGCACTTCGTCTTTTAAAGGTTCGAAGTTAGTTGTAGGAACGGTACCAGGTCCCCACACAACTCCAGGACAATTTAGAATAGTTTCTGAATTGTGTTGGAACCTGGTACCGTATCTATACGTTTCTTCTATTGGTGCGTCAATCATTCTTTTCACTTCAAAATGAATACTCAAATATTTTCCTCCCCCAATTTATAGTAATAGCTGTAGTCAGCGAAGTACTTTTTGAATGTTTCGACCCGAATAAATTTTATACTAAATAAAACAGTATGTTCCAATTGGATATTCTGCATCATCGGTGTTGATCGAACAGAATTGTATTACCATCGGGATCCTCAATAGATAAACTTGCAGGACCTTCGCTTGTTTCATCTGCTTCTGACAACAACTTAATACCTTTATCTTTTAGCTGTCTTTGAATAGCTCTTATGTCTGTGAATGAATCTAGATTTTGAGCATTTTCATCCCAACCTGGATTAAACGTCAGAATGTTCTCTTCAAACATTCCCTGAAATAGCCCGATGACAGTACCTTCATTCTTCATAATAATCCAATTTTGATTCATGTCCCCACCAAATACTTTAAAACCAAGTTTTTCGTAGAATAGCTTGGATTTCACAATGTCTTTTACATGTAAACTTACAGAGAATGCTCCTAATTTCATATTTCCTCCTCATGAAAAATTACTGTTTAGAAAATCAGTTACTTTAAATGTATCAAGTCATAAACTTCCCTTAATTGCGTGAGCCTCATTTAGACTCATAGCGTCTTTAATTAGCAAGGTAATAGCTTCTGCCTGAATTTCTTCCGACTGTTTTATTCTTATATGTCTCATGGTTTTTCCTGTACCTTGCAATAATTTATTTTCATCTTTTTCTAGGTGTTCATTTCCTCTATGAAAACCCAGATTCACGTGTTTTTTAGCGGGTTGCAGATAATAAACTAAACCAGTATATGAATAATTGGGCATAGTCCATTTAAACTCTTCGGTAAGTTCTTGGGAAGACTCAAAAATTATTTTCCTTAAAGTAGTTGTAATACCTTTAATATCTTTCGGCAAATCTGAAATAAACAGATCAACCTCTTCAGTATTTCTTTTCTTATTCACCATAAATTTCTCCTACTAATAATGGTTTCTAATCATACGACTGAAGTAACAGTAAATATATAATAATAAAAACCGTTAAGCCCCCAGGTATCAAGGGTTTAAACAGTTTTTATCACTCTGTTTTTACAGGTTTCTATTTCCCTTTATTCAATTAAGTATGAACTTTTCTAATTTAATAATCCGTGTGAAACCAAGATTAATAAGCTGTTTCTTCGTTGTTTAAATTGAATTGCCAAATGACACCGAATTTGTCCGTGATTTGCCCATAAAGTGTTGCCCAAAAAGTCTCTTGGAGCTCCATTTCAACAGTTCCGCCTTCTTTTAGTTGATCGTATACCTTTTGCAGCTTGTCCTCGTCAAAGCTATGATAAGCTAGACTCACGTTATTTCCAACTGTAAAAGGAGATCCTGGGAACGTATCTGAAAACATCACATTGCTTCCTTCAATGTCCAAACGCGTATGCATCACTAAATTTTTGGCTTCCTCGGGAAGAGGATATTCTGGATTGGGAGGATTTTCTCCAAACGTCATAATCTGCGGTTGTTCTGCTTCAAAAACCTTTGCGTAAAATTCAACAGCATCACGGCAATTCCCATTAAACGTCAAATAAACATCAATAGCCATTTCCACCACTCCTCTAAAAATAGTACTTACTCATGCACGATACCTAATGAAATAAATAACAAAACTTTCCTTCAGCGAATAGTAATTCTTTTTTTAAGATAATAGCTTATTATTTTGCGTTTTCATCTGGCTGATGGATTCCAAAAATATTTCCCTCAGTATCAAGATAATAGCCTTGCCACGCCATTCCTGGCAGCGCATATTTAGGCATTGCTAAGCTACCGCCACTGGAAAGTATCTTCTCCTCCGTTGAATCATAATTTGCCACTCCTATCGTACACGCATATCCATTTAGGGCTTGGTTGCGTTCTGGAGGAGGACCTTGACGCTGCATCAATGCGCCATTAATACCAGGCTCATGATCATCACCCGTGACGGCTCCGCAATAAGGCATTCCAGCGTACTCACTCCAGTCCTGAAATGTCTATCCAAACACTTCCCCATAAAACGTTTTCGCCCGTTCCATATCATCTACATGAATCTCAAAATGGACTAATCTTCCCATTTAATTCCCTCCTAAACTTAACAGAATATTCTTAACTGCTATCTTATTTTAGCACATATGAGTCAATTTCATAATTGATCTTTTTAAAATACACAAAAGGACAGGATTTGTATAGGTGATTTCAATAAACAGGAATTATGCCCTTCCAGCAGAGTTAATCTAGCGCTAATTTGATCAGCTGCGGGCTGGTGCCGCAGATCTGAAGTGATTTCACTTTGAATACTTTCTGACAGCTGCTCTAGTTTGTGAACGGACATTCCCTGCACTCTCTGGGATGCGTATATTTCACTGTTTCATATTGGGTATTATGGTTGAACTCGTCTCTAAGGTATTCTTGGTGGAAAGTGGGTTAATTGAAGAGAAATAAAAGTAAACAGCGCACCCTCTTTTGTAGATGAGGGTGCGCTGTTTTTTTGCATTGCGAAGGTACCTTATTTTACGATGACTTAGTGCTACTATTCATTACTCGCCTTTTTTCATTCGAGCATCATTCAATTGCTGCTTAATCAAATCCAACTGACTCTTATGTTGCTGAATTGTATCTAACTCATTGTCATATTGCTCCACATTCACAAACGCATTTTCTGCGCGCTCAATTGCATTAAACGCATGCTCGATGGCCATCTCTTCTGGATGAGACATCGCTTGTTTCACTGCACGTTCTGCCTTCTCTACCGAATTCCCAAAGAATGTGCCTGGGTGTTGTTTTTTCCAACTCTGGCCAAATTCCTTTCCCAAATCCTTCGCCTCCCACATGTAAAATCCATGATAATTATACGCTTAGTATTGCAAATTATTGCGGAAGTATACGCAGGAGGATTTGAATTGTATGCGGATCTCGTACCTAAAACCAGCATACTTATTCAAGTACAGGAAACACTACGGACTAGAGAAGAGGTGATATAAACTGAAACGTTTCTGGCTTATTTCTTTCATTGCTTGTATAGGAATACTTTACCTAGCTCTTTTCACCAATCAGTGGGGAGCAGATACGGATCTAGTAAGCACGGCCTCCGCATCTAAAAATAGCAAAGACAGACTGACGACAGAATTGGAATCATTCAGCAAGGCGCATCATATCCCGGCGGTTGATGCAAAGGTCGACAGAGTCTGGAAAGCCATCCCCGGCTACAATGGACTGGAAGTGGATCTGAAAGCCAGTTACAAGGATATGAAAGCGACTGGGACATTGGATGAATCAAAAGTCGTTTACAAAGAAACTTCCCCCACTGTTCATTTGAAAGATCTAAGCCCCCACCCCATTTTCAAAGGAAATCCCGATAAACCGATGGTGGCTTTTTTAATTAATGTTGCCTGGGGTAATGAATACATTCCTGATATTTTGGATGCACTCAAGAAGCATAAAATGAAAGCTACTTTCTTTTTCGATGGCAGCTGGGTAAGTAAAAATCCTGATTTAGCTAAATTGATTCATAGTGAAGGGCATGAAATTGGAAACCATGCTTACAGCCACCCTGATTTACAGCAGAAATCAGAAGCTGAAACAATGGAAGAGTTAAAAAAGACCAATGAGGTCATCATAAAAACACTTGGGATTACATCGCCCAAGTGGTTCGGTCCGCCAAGCGGCAGTTTTAATCAACAAACGGTTGAAACCGCAAGACAGCTAGGTATGTATACGGTTTTATGGACCGTGGATACAGTTGACTGGAAAAAGCCGGCGACGAATGAAATGGTGAACAGGATCGTATCGCAAGTGGAGAACGGCTCGATGGTTTTAATGCACCCGACTCAACCTGTAGCTGAAGGAATGGAAGATATGATTACACAAATCACACAGAAAGGTTTTCGTCTTGGGACCGTCAGTGAACTGATGAGTGAAAAACGTGTGAACGGTGCAGTATGGGATGGAGAATGAGATGTCTGCGCAAAAAAAACTCTTCTTACCGCACATAGCCGATTGGGAGAGTTTTTTTGTACTCCAAAGGCAGGAATCGTATTGTGTAGGGAACGGGTACTATCTTTCAAAACAGCGCATCCTCTTGTATTGATGAGGGTGCGCTGTCTTTTATGCTATTTATAAATGTCTTTTCAGTTAATTGTGTATGATTTTTTAAAAGATAGTTTAAAGTATCTACACATATTATACCACCTTTGCATCATTACGCTTCTCACGTAAAAACACACCAACAGCCAAGGAAATAAACGCCAATAGAAATGGCATAAGTAAAGCAGTGATTAGCGTTGCTCCCATATCAAGTCCGAAATCCTCCATAAAGATCAGTTCCATTTTCGAAAACCTAGAAGTTATTGCCATAAGAACCGCATATAGCCCTGATAAAAGAAGCAGATCTTTCAGGTTTGTTTTAAGCGAGTGGAAGAATCGAATGCCGATAAAAATGAAAAGAGATATTGGGATTAATACGATGAATTTCGGCAAATACCATAAGCCGCCCTTCAAGCTATAAAGCAGTCGCACTTCCTCTTTATCACTCAAAGTGTCAGCAAAGTTTGCAACAAAATCCTTTTTGGACATCAGCGCTGAAAGAGTACCACGTGTCATTAGATTATAATGCTCGAACGCTTGGATATCAATGGAGGCCAGATTCGCAAAGTGCAATGCGTGGGGTATAGAGACAGCAGCCAACATATTCGTAATCCATATGCCTTGCTCATCGAATGCCCTATTGAAATCATTTAAATATAACTGCAAGTAAATATAAATGAAAAGTGAAGAGGTAGTAAGAATAACCGCCATAGCTGCTCCAGAAAGCACGGTGCATTTCTTCCAACCAGGGAGTTGCTGAACTGCCGATATTGAACCCCTTCCATACTTCGTAACAAATGCCGCGAGCCCAGCTACAATTGCTCCAATAAATAAGGTCTTAAAAATAGAACTGAATGCATTAAAAGTAATATTTGCATCTACCCAGAAATTACCTGATCCCACCTGACCTAATGAAAAATTTAAATTAGCTATCCAGGCGCAAATCATGACAAAAACTGCATAAAACACAATACCCAATAGGAGCGGTAGTATCAGCTCCCCATTTGTTTTCTTTGCTTTCCATCCTATATAAAGTCCCATGCCAATTAATGCTAAGAACATAAATACTAATCCAATAGAAAAGAAATTCGAAGATTTGACAGAAAATCTCTCTACATCCCCATAGTCAAAGAAGTCATACGCATAGTTTAGAGATGCTTCTGCGTTAACACCATTAAGCAATGCGGCAAATGTCCAGACATTATAGAGATTCGGAAGAGTAATAGGAATCTCCAGTTCACTTGACAGTTCTTCACTTATAAAAAAGCCACTTCGCAAACCTTCGGACGTTAAGCGTTCACCCTCTTCAGCTACAAAGTCAATTACTTTTCCTTCTGAATAATTCATTACTCCGAAACTGAAGAATAAAATGAGCAAGGCACCAATAGCTGAGCTAATCAGTCCAGTGATAAAGGATTGCTTTGCACTTGTATCTTTTGAAGCTGTAAAGTTCTGTGTGTTTACTTTCTGTTTAACAAAGGGTGTAACATCCGATACCTTTAACTTAGTCACGTCAATGCCGCAGTGATTACAATAGGTCGAGGAGAATCGATTTTTGGTACCGCATGATGAACAAAACTCAAGCCCCCCACTCACCGGCTTCTTTCCCAGTGTTTTCGTATTAAGCGAATGGCCGCCAGCAATACAGTAATTATTTGCATTTGAATTTTCAGTTCTGCAAGTCGGACAAAACATATTATTCCTCCCCATTCAACGAAAATCCGCAACACGGACAGAATGACGATGATTCAGGAATCAGCATTTCACAATTATTACAATTTATTTCCAATAATTCCACCAGTTCAGTGGTAGCTAGCGTTTCACCGCAAGATCCGCAGAATTTGTCTGTGTCTGCGATGTGTTTCCGGCAGGTTGGACATTGACTATTCGCTTTCTGATTTTGTTGCAAAAGCTCAAGTGATCTAGCAAGTTCGTAAATTTCACGATCCAAAAGTCCAATAGGCTCCGCAATTTCTAAATAACTAGGGTCTGTCGCCGTTCCTTGTCTAATATCCTGATGAACCCTATTACCAAGTAGAAGCACCTGCTCAATTCGCTTCTGCCGGAGGAGTTCTAGTTGTTGGCGAATCTGTCCTGTCTCTTGAACTGTTGCCACTTTTTGTTTACCCTGTTGAAGCGTGTCCTGTATGATATTCAGACCTTCCCCTACTTTTGTTTGTAATGTACTCATTTTACATTCCACCTCATCTAACTTTATTTAATGACAATTGACTAGTTTATATAACCGAAAGAACCATGCCTATACGACTAGTTATGTTTAGTATAGTATATTAAGTAAAATTTGTAACTCTTTTTCTAAAAATAGTGCCCAATTCTATCATTTACAAAATTAACTACTTAAACATGCTTTTATAACTACTAAATTACCTGTATACTGTTAGAAAAAAGTAAAGGATGTGGTTGATTGTGAAATTTTGCAAAAACTGCGGCGATCAGCTTTCTAGTGAGGCCGAGTTTTGTACAAGTTGCGGTGAACGAACGCTTGTCTCAAACGAGCTGATGGTAAATAAAAAGCATCGTACAACAGACCTAGAAGAGACACCAAGACTTCCGATGAAACTTTGGAAAAAAATATCACTTTTCTCAGTAATAACATTAATAATTCTTCTTATCGGCACACACTTATTCATGAAAAACATGTACGATCCGCAAAAGAAAATCGAGGCTATGAATCTGGCTTTCCACAATCAAGACGAAAAAGCGTTTTTTGAGCAGTTTCATTTGCAAGATGATGCTTCCGGTAATGCGCGCCATTTTTATTCGGCAGTAAAAGCCCGAGGATGGAATGATTTGCGAAATGACCTTGCAAAGGAAGCAATGATTGTAACTGACAACCGAAAGAATAGCAGTGCAGTTACAATAGAAAACCCATCTATTTCAGTTGCTAGCAAAACCGTGGTGCCAGGATTATATAAAGAAGTCACCTTTACGATTTTGCCTACTGAAGTTAGTTTAAAAATCCCTTATAAAGGAACCAAACTGATGTTTGACGGGAAAGAGTTTAACTCAAAAGAGGATGACGAACAAGTCTTGCTTGGTTCTTACATTCCTGGAGAATATGAATGGTCTTACACTGCACCAGGTCCTTTTATGCCACTCTTAGGTAAAGGAAAGCATATCGTGAAAGCTGATGAAAACAACCAGCAGAATGCAACACTTGACTGGGAAGCCACAACGATTCGTATTGATTCAAACGTGCGGGATGCTATTGTATTTATCGATGGAAAATCCACGAAGAAAACCGTTAAAGAACTGAGCAAGCTCTACCCGAGCCAAATAAATGAGAATGTAAAAGTGCATGCGGTAACAAACGATAACAAAGGCACAGAAATCTCTTCTGACACAGCAACACTGTCAAAGAAAACTGTCTACCTAACTTTTAAGCATGTAGAGGAAGAACGAAAAGCAAAACAGAAGCAAAATCTTGCCGTAGAGCAAGCCAACGAAATTCGTCAACTATTCAAAAATTTCCGTAATGACTATGAAAATGCAATCGACTATATTGATTTTGATTACATAGAGGATTATTTCCCTGAAGGCAGTGAAATCCGCCGTGATTATGCGAAATTTGTCATAGATCATCGAAATATATTGGACTACCATTATGATTTTCTGCTAAATGATATTACATCCGTCAGTCAGGTTTCAGAAGACACCTTTGAATTATACTCGTTTGAGACATTCAACTTCTATTCTTATGAGGATGGAGATTTGCATTATGAGCGTAAGAAAAAGTATGTATTTAAGAAAGCAGGAAACCAATTTTACATTACTGCCATCATTAATCTAAATACGAATAAAACTAAAATATGAGGCTATTGCCAATAGAAAAGAGTTATACTTATGAAATTTTGCACAAACTGTGGAAGTTCTAATTCTCCCGATACAGAATTCTGTTCCAATTGTGGTGAACAGCTACAGAATTCCAACACACTAAAGCAACAGCCAAGACCAGCGAAAAAGTCATCTTTTAAAAAACCGATGAAAAGATCGGTAAAAATCCTTCTGATATTATTATTCACATTAGTTGTTGCACTTGTGGCCACACACCTAATTTTGCAATCCATCTATGATCCGATCCGAAAGATAAATGCAATGAATGACGCCTATCACAAACAGGATAAGAAAGCGTTCTTTGATCATTTCACTTACAATGATGGTACCGTCGCCAGTCCTGAAAATCTTTACACCGCTGTCAGTGATTACGGTTGGAACGACCTGCGTGATGAACTGATTTTTGAGGCTGAGAGGATGAAATCCAATAAGCCCATGAATGTGATCTATGATTCAGGAGAATTCATACTCGCCAGCAAACAGCCGGCAAAGTTTGGACTGTACCAAAATATACAATTTACCGTGGTTCCTACCACTGTTTCAGTGGAGCTCCCTCTTAAAGATACTACTTTCACTTTCGGCGGACAGGAAGTTCATTCAAATGAAGACGAGGAATTAGTTATAGTTGGAAATTTCATTCCAGGACAGTACGATTGGGAATTCTTGATAGATGGCGGCCTAATACCGATGAACGGAAAAGGCAAGCAGATTATCGAAACAACAGAGGGTAATGAGCAGACGATATCACCAAAATGGGGTATTACCACAGTGTATATCGATTCAGACTTGGAAGATGCCACAGTATATATTAACGGTAAGAATACTGGTAAAAAGGTCAACGAATTATCCGAAGTCTATCCAGCAAAAATAAATAAGCAAATAAATATGTATGCAGTCGGGGAAACAGATGACGGGAAAGAAGTGCAATCGAAAACCGTGGCCCTGAATGATACAAGTATATATCTTCCCTTTGAACACATTCAGGAGGCAGAGATGTTGGAAGAAGTACTAGAAGAAGTAGAAGAGTTTTATCAGAACTTCCGTGAAGCTTACGTTGATGCTGTATACTATACTGATTATGATTATATCGAGCGCTTTTTCCGAAAAGGAACACACAGCCACGGCAGCTTTGGCAATTTCATATCCGAGCTGAATACTAAACCTGGCTACAGCTATAATTTTCTAACGAACGAGATCATTTCTATGACTCCTCTTGAAAATCATACATTTGAACTGATTGTTCTAGAACGGTTCACCTATTATTCAAATGCTGAATCCCCTTTATTATATGAAAGGACTAAGAAGTATATTATTTCACAGACAGATGACTGGTACACCATTGATTCGGTATCGGATCTGGATACAAAACGATTGAAATATTGACGTTGAATTATGATAAGACCTGATGTATTTTTATATCCCTTTTAATTTGTATGTATTTCTAAGCATTGTAAACATAGGATGTTGAATATATCAATATTTTATAATCGTGAAATTTTAAAAAAACGATAAGATAACTGTAGAAATCAGTTATCTTATCGTTTTTCTAAGTATCAGATCAGAGTAAATAAAACGTCAATTATAAATCATAGTATAAATAGCACGATTATTTTTTTGTTATCTGTACTTCATATTTCCCCCAATCCTCAATATTACCTCTACATACAAGCCCCCCGTTGCGGATCAATTCCTTTACCCTGTATTCAATCCACGCATCACCTGTATACTGCTCCAATTCTCCGTATACTTGCCCAATGAGACGCAGTACGTTGTAATATTCGTCAGGATACTCGGACTGTAACTGACGTGCACAATCCATGATGAACGTGTCGTGGCGATCTTCATCTGAGCTCCACAGTTCTTCGTATTGCCAAGTGCGCAAATTAGACTCATCATACATAAGTGACTTGCCTTCTTGTTCGATGGCTGTGCGGCGGGCTGGATTCCATTTCCACGGTTCGTAATGCGCGTAAAGTTCGAGCAACTGTTCAGGCGACAGTTCATTGGAACGCAGGAGGTGAATTTCTTCACTCTGCCACGTTTGTTTGTACAGTGATTCGAATGCTTTCGTTATGTTGAGTTCGCTGATTTCATTTGGCCGACCACTCAGGAGGTAGGTTGCAAATCGCAGGCCTGTTTGCTCTGCTGCATTGTTGCCCGCCCAGAGAATGATTGGTAAATGTAAGGGGATGCGTTTGATGTCCTGTACAGCACTACGGAATTCTCTCTCTTGTTCTGGGAAATCACCGCGGAGATGTTCTTGAAGCCAACAAAATCGATTCTTGATTCCTTCATCCGTATGGAGAGATTCTATCGGACCGATTGATAGGATGTCGGGAAGCGATATGATGTGCTCCGTTGACTTTAAAGGCTCTTTGCGGAACGCGTGTCGTAGAGCTCCAGCAAACGCACGATCGAAGACAATGTGGATCGTCCAGGTGCATGTTTCATCTGCAGCGAGCAGCGACCGCGTCACTTTCCCAAGCGCTTCATCGTCTAGTCGCTCTGCTTGAATGAATAGTTGATCGACAATTGTTTTAAATTGTTGCGGAGTGAATGGTTTTATTGGCTGGTGACTTTTATTCATTTTTATCGTACTCCTTTTGCTCACTTTCTTATTTCAGAATTATATAGTGTGCATAAACTCCATGTGAAAGTATATAAAAATAACGAGTGAAGTTGCTTTCGTGTTTTTTAAAACATTCATGTTTTTTCTTGAACAGTTACCTTATTCAAAAGACCATAGAATTACTTCATAATAATAACCTTATTTTTATTATCATACCCATCAGTTTTGAAAGTATTATTCGCAGCCATTGCAATGGCTTTCGTACTTACTATATCAAAACTACCACCGATTACTCCTCCTATATACGCATCGATTAGATATACTTGATTTGTAGTTTACTAAACTTAATTCATAATAGATACAAGAATTAAACAAAGGATAGCTTCGCCAGACACTTACATGATCACTTAACCATTCACGTTTGCATCTCAAACTGGCACCTCATTTATCGTATATATCCACACCAAACGCGTCGTAATGGAAGAGTTCATAGCCCCAGTTAATTGACAAACCAAACGCCCTCCGATATCATCTGTAATGAATTGCAAGATACCCCTCGTTAGGTAAGGCTCCTGTATGGAGAGACGCTGCTGCCCAGAAACGTCCAAAGACGCCAATGGGTCAACAGGAATTATCGAGTTAAGGTAATTTCTAACGTAGCTGGATTCACTCCTATGCCATACAGTGCTAAAGCTCCACGACTGGAGGATATTTGTTTGGCTATTTACAGTTCTTTTCAAAGAACTTTTTTCGTATTGCTTATGACAAAACACCTTCTCTATTTGAAGGTGTTTTTTTATACTTCACTTAAAATTAAAATACCCATTTCTTATTATGCTTGTGTAAGCCTTACTTTACGAGAGAACTAATCTAAGGAGCGTCGTATATGATGAAGTTAAGCAAAAAGACACGCGAACAATACATGACTAGTGCGATCAACGAGTTGAAAGAAGAAAAAATCGTAGAGTTTCGAGAAACGTTTTTACAGTTGCATCCATCCGATCAATCGGACATCTTCATGACGTTGCAAGAAGACGAACGTCACCGAGTTTATGCGTATGTATCCCCACGTGAAATGGCGGTTATCTTCGGCCTTTTAAAATTTCATAATCAAAAAGAAGTTTTTCAAGAGCTGAATGACAAATATGCTTCCGAAATGCTCAACAATATGTTTACGGATGACATCGTAACATTTTTAACCAAGCTCAATAATGAGTTGCCGAATTCCATAATCAACAATATGGAACCTGGCAAAGCCGAAAAGATTAAAAGCCTTCTATCGTACGAACCAGAAACCGCTGGAGCTGTAATGACGAAGGAGTTTGTCGGCATTTCATCTACTGACAACGTAACGGACGTTCTCAATACATTACGAGTCATTGCCTCGGACGCTGAAATTATCTACTATTTATATGTGGTCGACGAACATGGCAAGCTAATCGGCGTCGTATCATTGCGCAACTTGCTCGTCGCAAATCCTGAAGAAATGATCGTAGATATTATGAATACACGCGTCGTATCGGTTCCAGATCAAATGGACCAAGAAGACGTAGGGAAACTCATCAAAAAGTACGACTTCCTAGCGGTTCCTGTCGTCACTACAGAAAATCATTTGCTAGGTATTATTACTGTCGATGACATTATGGACATTTTAGAAGCAGAAACGACAGAAGACTTTGGTGAATTATCGGCTACTAAAGGTGCGACAGATGTGAACTTAAGTTCATTTGCGGCCGCCAAAAAGCGTTCTCCATGGATTATTAGTCTGATGTTTTTTGGTTTAATCACAGGTGGAGTAATTGGACGATTTGAAGAGACATTGGAGTCAGTCGTGTTGCTCGCTGTGTTCATTCCCATGATTATGGACTCTGCGGGTAACGTTGGAACACAATCGCTAGCGATATCCGTTCGCGGTCTGGCGTTAGGCACAATTGAAAAGAACAGTGCGTTCAAGATGGTCAGACGTGAATTAAAGACCGGTTTCTTAATCGGACTGATTTGTATGGTCGTTATTACAGGGCTAGTGTATATTTTCTATAGTAATTTAGCCCTTGGTCTCATTGTCGGCTTTTCCATTTTACTGACGTTAGGCATTTCGGCAGTTATTGGCGCAATCGTTCCATTGATCATCAATAAATTGAAATTCGATCCAGCTATCGCTTCCGGTCCGTTCATCACGACGTTAAATGATATTATCGGGTTACTGATCTATTTCTCGATCGCCACAACATTAATCGAATATTTGTAAGTAAAAAGTGCATGTCCCATTAATGCCACCCAAACAGTCAGACTGATGATAGTAAAAAAACGTGTATCCTTTTCTAGATAACTCTCTATATGAAGTATGAGGAGTACTAAATAAGTACTCCTACATCATTTAACTCTAGGGGGACTACCAGATGAAATTATTAATTAACGAAGATCCGATTCCATTATTGCCTTCACTCGCAATGAAAGTTGGACTAAACGCTGCGCTATTCTTGCAACAACTTCACTACCGATTGAACATTTCAAAAAACGTACGTGATGGTCATAAATGGGTGTTTAATACATACGACGACTGGATGGAAGAATTTCCGTTTTGGTCGTTAAACACGATTAAACGGATTACGTACGACTTGGAACAAAAGGGATATCTGATCTCTACTTCTAAACACAATAGGATGAAAATCGACAACACGAAATGGTATCGAATTGATTATGAAATGCTGCCATTTTCCTATGCACCAAATGAAACAACGACCAACCCAAAAGAGGACACCCCACCATCTCAACATGAGACGGCAATCAACTCACAATTAGACGCTGTGCAAACTCACACTGGTACGAGGGAGTATCTCACTATGGGACGGCCTATAACCAAAGAACTTAAGAATATAAAAAATAAAACCTTTGTCGAGAAAAATCTCGACGTCGCACCTTCCGTGATTCAGTACCTGAACGACAAAACCGGAAAACATTTCAAAGCCGAGTCCGCCGCTACCCGTAAATTCATCAATGGACGGATCAAAGAAGGATACACAGAGGAAGACTTCATCCGTGTCATCGACTTAAAGGCCAAGCAGTGGTTAAACCTTCAAGAATTCAAAGCATTCCTTAGACCTTCTACGTTGTTTAACGCAACGAACTTTGAAAACTATGTCAATGAACTGGTTGTAGACAAGAAACCAGAAAGAAAGATATACAGATCACCCGTTCTTGATTTTGATATGGGAGAGGATTTTTCGTGAAGGTACCAGGTCCTCACACAACTTCAGTTCAATTCAGAATCGTTTCTGATTAGTGTCGGGACCTGGTACCTTCTTAAATTCTCTCAGGCGCATGGTACTACTTTTCGAACAGGTATAAAAAACATTTAATTGAATACAATAATTAACATGAACTTCAGTTTGAGTTGCTTGTAGTTTAGTTTCAGTTTGTTTATAATAGGAGGTGAAGAGGTGATGATCATGTTGACGATGTTCGAAAAAAAAGAATTTGTTAAAAGAACACCTGAATTAACTAAACGTCTTTTCGAAAATGAGGATGATAGTTTATTATTCTTTAAAGTAATGGTAAATTATTTAGAAAAAACTAACATAAACAACCTTCAATTTAGTAAGTTGAATGATTCAATCCTTGGTAACACAGAGGAAATGGAAAAGTATCTCTCAAAAATATTAGAGGAAATGGCAGAGATTGCTGCAGAGGACACAAATTTTGCCCCTGCTTATACTACGGGGCAAATTGCAAAATATTTCGGAGTATCGATTACTACTATCAATAATTGGATTAAAGAAGGTCGATTCGTGGGCGTTGAAAGAACTGAGAAAAACTCACAAGCACGAATCAGCGCAAATACTTTGTGGAAATCCAGAACAGGTAAAATGTACACTGTTGATAAAATTGTGAAAGAATGGGAAGAAGAACAAGAAGAAAACCTTTATGATTCGAATGAACGTTTATTCTTGGTTGAACAGATAGCTCTTTATGAAGGAAAGTACGGGGGAGATTTCGAGAGTACATTGGGTTCTATGGATGACTTATCATCCGAAGAACAAACTGATGTTGCTGCTTGGTCATATTTCATTAGAAAGTTCGATGCGTTAAATGTCAACAGGAATTCCAAAGACTAACTATACATTGCTTGAAAATGAATTTGATGAAATCACGGAAATCCGCGACGGCGCTAATGGTCTACCCTCGCAACCGGGTGCTGTTCGAAAAACTATTATATTTTCCGACTTAACAAAACTTTCCTGTCAAGAGATAATAAAAGATGGATTTATTGAGTACTACCACTATGATTTTTATTCCCCTACTGGTTCGATTGTTATAAAATTTCACTCTGAGCCCCATGAGGAGAGTAAAGAACATCAAACAAGTACCGAACCTTTTCATTTACACGTCAAAAGGGATGAACAAGACCAAAAAGCTTCCATAAGGTTACCCAACGGCAGAATTAGAGAACTATGGACTATAATAGAAACAATTCTAATGAGTAAACATTTGAAATACGCTCATGTAAGCTCCCCTACTATTAAATCAAAAGGCAGAAAAAGGCGATTGAAAGGAAGGTAAAGTACGCTGTGCAAAAAACAATTAAGTTTGTTTAAACATTCACATTTTTTAGAGGTGCCTGTGTGAGAAATATTCATGAATGTTTCTCACACAAGCACCTTATTCCCTTTCCCTTCAATCCTCTTTACCTGTAAACCACTTCCGCCCCCACTCTTCAATCCCTTCCCAAAACTCTTTTTTCTTCTGATCCTTCTCTATCTTCTTCTCTTTCTTTTCTCTTTCTTCCTTGGTCTTTTTCTTCTGCTTCTTCAGCTCTTTTATTTCTTCATCAATTAACGACAAATCAAATTCCTTGGCTGTTAATTCGCTTGCTGATTTTGAAACAACTTGTGCGAAAATCGGGGGTGCGGTAAAGCTGCTAGTAGATGTTAAATAATGGTCGGCGTCTGTTTGATCATATCCGAGCCAGACTGCACCGGCAATATCCGGTGTATAGCCAACGAACCAATGATCTTTTGAACCGTCCACTCCTTCAATCGGGAGCTGCGTGGTGCCCGTCTTCCCCGCCACGTCCACACCGGAAACTTGGGCTTTTTTGGCAGTACCTTCATTTACAGCCCCTTGCAGCATATAGGTCATTTGCTGGGCAACTTCCGCATCTGTCACGCGTACAGACTCACCCTGCCACTTTCCTAGCACTTTTCCTTCCGAATCTTTAATTTCAGTGATCGCATGCGCTTCTTCCATCACTCCATCATTCGCAAACGCAGAAAATGCTTGAGCCATCCGTAAAGGAGAAGTACCTTTGTCGAGACCTCCGAGCGCTAATCCAAGCGTACGGTCATTTTTTTCTAATGATATCCCAAACAGTTCAACCGCATGAACTCCATTTTTGATGCCGATCTCATCCAACAGCCATACAGGAGGAATATTATACGATTGTGCGAGTGCATCGTACATCGTCACTTCCCCTCTATATTGCTGATCAAAGTTTTTCGGAGAGTATCCATCCATATCAATTGGTTCATCTACAAGCAAATCTGACATATGGTATCCTTGTTCAAGCGCCGGCGTATAGACGGCAAGCGGCTTTAACGCAGATCCAGGCTGCCGTATGAGGTCAGTCGCATTATTGAAGCGTCCCTGCGTATATTCTCCTCTCCCTCCGACTAACGCCAGGATTCCGCCTGTTTTAGGGTTCAAGAAAACAGAGGCACTCTGCAAAAGTTGATCTGGCGTGCTGCTTGGAAAATATCTATCATCCGCATACACTTCTTCCAGCGCATTCTGGACCGTCGGATTGATTTCTGTCGTAATATGCAACCCGCCGGACAGCACTTCATTTTTCGTCAAATCGTACATAGTGACCGCCTCGTTCACTACACGGTCGATATAATACGGATAGTTCACTTTATAATCTGGAACTGTCGATTCAGCCAATGCCAGTTTCTGCCCAACCGCTTCATCGTATTCTTGCTGACTGCTATACTGTTCACTCAGCATCAACGACAACACGAGATTGCGCCGTTTCACCGACTTTTCTATATCTTTCGTAGGCGCTAAATGCGACGGTGCTTTAATGACGCCCGCAATTACCGCAGATTCGCTTAACGTCAATTCGCTGACATCCTTACCGAAATAGGTCTGCGCTGCACGTTGAACGCCCCACGCCCCGTCACCGAAATAGATTTGGTTAAGGTAACGTTCCATGATCTCCTCTTTCGAATACACTCGTTCAATCTTCTTTGCGAGGATCAGTTCTTTGAATTTACGCGAATACGTACGCTCCTGCGTCAAAAATACATTTTTTGCAAGCTGCTGCGTAATCGTACTGCCCCCTGCCACGATTTTGCCTTTGAACGCGTTCTCGACTAAGGCACGTCCCATCCTGAAATAATTAATGCCGTGATGTTTGTAGAATCGTTGATCTTCCACGGAGACGACTGCTTCGATCAACGTATTCGGAATCTGGTCAATCGTTACACCTTCAATATTCGAATTCGAAACTTTGCTGATCACTTCACCGTCCGGATCGTAAATCACTGTCGCTCTGGGTGCAGGTTCTTCAAGTTTACTGACGTCGCTGAATGTGATGAAGACATTCAGTACGAGTAGTACGCAAAGAACGGCAAGCAGTGAACTGATCAATACGAAACGGATGATCTTGTTTTTCAGGCTTCGTTTCTTTTTAGGTGCTTTTTTATGTTGTAATGCCTTATACTCGGATCTTTTCATATAGGTTTCACCTGCTTTATGCTGCGGATTTTTATTGGTTCAGTACAGCATAAGTATTGACGATGGGGGTGTTTGAAGGTTGCGGATTTTGTCTGTTGGGGGATTTTGGTACGGATGTATGTAAAAAAGATACTACTCAGAAGTTAGGATTCTGGGTAATATCTTACTAAAAGTACCTGTGCATGAAACTTTCATGATTGTTTCGCGCACAGCTACCTCATTTAAATAATACGGTTCGCAATCTGTCGTAATTCTAAAAATGCATCTTCCAAATGATTGGTTAACTTCTGCGCATGACCTGCTTCATCCGCACTGGAGGAGATATTAATAGAAATCGATTGATCTAATAAAATATAAGCGAGTCCAAAACCGCCTTCAACGACTGGCCCGAATATCCGATACTTTACATTGTCATACGCCATACCACTTGTCGAAATGAAATCATGCCGCATTGTCAAATAGCCAGTGTCGCTAAAGAGTGCAGGTCTATCCGTCATACCGAGGTCTTCCCCGTGCAACGTATACATTTGCTCCAGGCCGTACATATGCCTTTCAACACCGAATCCTTTACGGCACCTTACAATTCGATCTGTATGAGCCGCGCTCGCCTTTTGCATCAAGTCATACAACACTTCATGACTCTCTTCACCATTTTCTAGCGCTTTCACCAAGTCTAGCTTCTCCATACTGGTCGCTCTCGCACATTCCGTTCTTCCTTCATAAAATGCACGGACTGATACAGGTTCATAAACGCTTCTAAATGTGCCAAACGTTCTGTACTGTGCAATTTGTAAAGCCATATGGAAAAACGCATCGGGACTAATATTCATCTTTTTGATTTCATCTGAACCAAAGCTGTTGAAGATTGTCGTTTTAATAGAAAACTCTTTTTTGACTCTTGCATGATCTTTTTCGAATCTCATTAACGACTTCTTAATCTCCGCAGATAATTCCCATTGTTGTTTTTCCATTAGAGTGGGTTCAGTCGTATATATGGTTTCAGGCTCATCACTTTCCAGGCCTTCATTTACATAGCTAATGACAGCAAATATCGTCGTACCATCAACCGAAGAATGCTCGATGCTATAACCCAATTCACCTTTATTAGTGAGGATCACTTGGATGGTTTTATCAAAGTATTTATTCGTCCCATTTAACATTAAATTCTCAATCGCTTCTTCGGAAGTACTACTTTCTTCATCCATAGAGAGGACAATGAGCGAATCCGCTATCGCTTGTAGATGATCCGCATTCACTTTAGATACGATAAGTTGATCATATATCTTCGCAGCTTCATCTCTTTTCGCCGTTGTAAAAATCCCTACGTTGGCGCCTTCACTTTGCTCTTCTTGAAAAGTTCTTTCAATAGCATTTGCGATTTCACGGCTTTGATACATTTCACCTTCACTATTTGTTACGTTCACTTTATACACATTTCTTTTATATAAAATAATGACATGGTTATTTCTTTTCTCGAATGCCGCTACTCTAAATTCATCTCTTTCTACTCTGGGAATGCGAATGGACTTAAAAAACTTCTTATATTGACTCATATCTTGGGGCACACCATTTTTTACGACTGGTGCTACTTCACCATCAATTATTAAATGATAGAATTCCGTGACTAAACGGCTTACCCTTCCCGCAAGTTCCGCACGCGTATATCGATTTTCATGGTTTTTATTATCCAATAAAATATTAAAATGCATACCCGTTGGCAAAGGATCACGGAATTTTAAGTACATATCATCCCATAAAGGCTTTAGCCAACTTCCTTCCATTTCATCATCCAATTCGCATAATTTTTTTTGCAGTTTTTCTGCGTCTCCATCTACTTTGAAGAAATCGTTCACAACCTCCGTAGTTTCTTCAAGTTGTTTATCGTGTAAAAATGGTTCAACCCATTCAAGAAG
>NZ_JARIEA010000051.1 GCF_029267015.1 Sporosarcina ureae
ATCACCAGCAGTGATTTGTCTTTTACGCTTGATAAAACCGGTTTCCTTAGCCAAAGCATCCACTCTTTCAGGATGGATCAATGAAAGTAATTGTTCAAGCATGTCAAAATGATGGTTGATAGACATATAAAGAACTCCTTTCAAAAATGATGGTATGTATCTTTACCATCTTTTTGAAAGAAGTACACCTATTTCTTAAGTTGACAGCTATGGTGGCTTGAGCCGCTTCCCTCACTTCGTTCAGTCCAGGGTCTCAAGGCGCACGCCGATCCTCCGGGAGTCGCCGCCTTCCACTTACGATCAACTGGTGTCTTTTTTAAAACGTAGAACTATGATGCATTATTTTTTGAAAAAAGATAGAAAAGAAACCTGTAATAGCAGGAATTCTCTTCTATCTTAATTAGTTTGAAATTTATATCTAGAAAATACTTTATTTTCTTAGTTTACGGACCAAATCTTCGTCTGGTGTAACGAATACGGTTTTTTGTTCGAAGTAGA
This sequence comes from Sporosarcina ureae, assembly GCF_029267015.1. Taxonomy (GTDB): domain Bacteria; phylum Bacillota; class Bacilli; order Bacillales_A; family Planococcaceae; genus Sporosarcina; species Sporosarcina ureae_D. The sequence goes on from NZ_JARIEA010000051.1 coordinate 499, forward strand.
TGACGAATCCGGGTTTTGCGCCGGATGGTTTTTTGACGTGCCGGATTCCTGTGTAGTCTACTGGAACAGATGATGACTCGCGTGCTTTGCTGAAGTAGGCGGATAGTGCGGCTGCTTCTTCGATTGTTTGAGCGTCTGGATCGGTGTCGTGTATGACGACGTGGGAGCCAGGTATGTCTTTTGTGTGTAGCCATATGTGATCGCGTGCTGCTAGTTTAAATGTTAGGTAGTCATTTTGTTTATTGTTTTTTCCGACTGAGATTGGGATGCCTGTGGAAGAAATGAAGGCTTCCGGTTTTGGTTTTTTCAGTTTTGCTTTCTTTTTGCTTCTGCGGGCACGCATAAATCCGAGTTCTATTAGTTCTTGACGTATTTCTTCTATATCGATTGGGGAAGCTTGGTAAACTTGCTGTTTAACCATTTCAAAGTATTCAATATCGTCTTTAGTCTTTTCAAGTTGTTCCGCAATCCGAATCAGTGCAGTTTTTGCTTTGGCATAACGCGAGAAAAAGCGTTGTGCGTTATCGATTGGTGATTTTCTTGGATCTAGCGGAATTGTGACAGTTGTGCCTTGTTCGTAGTAGTTTTCTACCGTCACTTCTTTATCACCTTTATGCAACTTATAGCTGTTTGCAGTTAACAGCTCTCCATATAGTTTTAGCGTGTCCAAGTCTTGTGCGGTTTCTTCCTCTTTTTGAAGCTTCTTTGTTTTGTTTTCTAGTTTTGCAATTTCATTCGATAACCAGCGTTCGAGGTCAATAGCTTGTGACTTCACACGTTCGCGTTCGGCTCTGGCAAAATATACTTTATCCAGCAAATCGCCAAGTGTAGAGAATGTTTGCGTTGTTCCTTCTGTATGTGTCAATTCAATGGCCGAAAATAGAGTTTTTTTGTCGTTTTCCACGACTGTTGGCTTCATAGTATCTACATGGAAGCTATTGAGAAACTCGCGCCAAATAGTAAAGGAAGGCTCATTTTGCTTTACGCGGTACAATAATTCAGCCGCAGTTAAAGGGGAGAAGCCCGCAAATTGTTTCACAATGTCTTTTGGTTCGTGAAGCGCTCCGACAAGTGTATTGAATTCTGTTTCTGTTACTTCAAACGGATCTAGTTTATCTTGTGGAGGTGCAGGAATATAGGGCTGTCCAGGTAAAACAGTACGATAACTATTAACGGAAGGCGGCAAGTGCTTCATGCTGTCGATAATCATATCGCGTGAAGCGTCAAGTAAAATCAGATTACTATGTCGCCCCATTATCTCAATAACTAGTTTTCGCTCGATTTGGTCACCCAATTCATTTCTCGCTTGTACACTAATATTCACAATTCGGTCATTCTCATGTTGTTCAATTGACGTAATCATCCCGCCTTCCAGCTGCTTTCGCAACACCATACAAAACAACGGTGGCTCAGGGGGATTCGTCAACACTTCTTCAGTCAACTGCAACCGTGAAAAAGAAGGATGCAAAGATACTAATAACTTATGATTTTTATTATTGGCTCGGATTTGAAAAATAATCTCCTGTGAATTCGGCTGATGAATCTTCGAAATCCGACCAGTTTTCAGTTGCTGCAGTTCGCTTACTATTGCTTTCGTAAATAAACCATCAAATGCCATACGGATTCCTCTTTCATTTCGTTTTGTTCCATTTTAGCACTCATCGTATGATTATGGTATAATATGAACAGATTGCACACATGGGCCTACGTAGTCTAACTAGACAAATCTTTATGAATTGTTCTTTCGATTCTAAATGTATTTATATGATATCTAGTTGATTGTAGTGGAAAGCGTCCACCTGGAAGGGAAATCAACGGGGCTATCTACTTTAATTGTCGTATGTATAGGTTATAATTAGGAATGGCGTGCTAATGAATACATAACAAAGAGGGATTACATGTACAAACATCGTGGACTACTAATTGTCCTTTCTGGTCCATCCGGCGTCGGAAAAGGAACTGTTCGGAAAGAATTATTCTCAAGCCCGGACACCAATTACGAATATTCCATCTCCATGACCACAAGAAACCCGCGTGAAGGGGAGGTCGACGGTGTCGACTACTTCTTCCGTTCAAAAGAAGTATTTGAAAAAATGATTGAAGAAGGAAAACTTCTCGAATACGCAGAATACGTAGGGAACTACTATGGAACACCACTTGACTATGTCAACGCAACATTAGACGCTGGTCGTGATGTTTTCCTAGAAATTGAAGTAGTCGGCGCAGCACAAGTACGTGAAAAAGTACCGAACGGCCTGTTTATTTTCTTAGCACCTCCAAGTTTAAGTGACCTAGAAAGTCGTTTGATTGGTAGAGGTACAGAAGCATCCGATATTATTGCAGACCGTGTATTGAAAGCAAGAGAAGAACTCGAAATGATGCACCTGTACGATTATGTAGTAGAGAACGACGAGGTCTCCAAAGCATGTGACCGGGTCAATGCGATTGTTACGGCAGAGCATTGCAGAAGAGAACGTGTGGAACAGAGATACTTACAGATGTTGGAGGGAGAATAAACTATGTTATATCCATCAGTTGATTCACTAAAGGGAAAAGTAGATTCTAAATACACGCTAGTCACACTGGCAGCTAAGCGAGCACGTGAGCTACAGGAAAAAGAAAATGAATTACTTCACTCATATCGTTCAGTGAAAAGTGTGGGCAGAGCGCTTGAAGAAGTAGCAGCAGGCGTTTTGATCAATGAAGCAGCAGATGAATCAATCATTTATGAAGATGAAGTTTGATTTGAAATAAAAAACAACTCCCTAAGAATTCAACCGTTCTCAGGGAGTTTATTATTTTCGGAAAGGAAATGAGTTTCATGAAGATAGATAATAAAAATATTTTACTCTGCGTAACAGGTGGTATTGCAGTATATAAAGCCGTTGCGCTTGTCAGCAAATTATCCCAAGCTGGAGCTAATGTAAAAGTCGTCATGACGGATTCAGCAAAAGAGTTTGTTCAACCATTATCCTTTCAAGTGATGTCACGCAATGATGTATATTTTGATACATTTGATGAAAAAGACTCTCGTGTCATTGCACATATCGATCTAGCGGACTGGGCCGATTTAGTGGTTGTAGCACCTGCTACCGCTAACGTAATTGGTAAGCTTGCAAACGGAATTGCCGACGATATGGTAACGACTATTTTACTAGCGACAGAAGCAGATGTGTGGATTGCACCTGCCATGAATGTACATATGTATGCGCACCCTGCCGTTATGCGTAATATTGACCAATTACACGCGGATGGCTATCAATTTATCGAACCTTCAGAAGGTTTTTTAGCTTGTGGTTATGTAGGTAAGGGTCGCTTAGAAGAACCTGAAAAAATTACTGAATTAATTCGCAACCACTTCAATGGAATTACTTATCAACCTTTGCGCGGCAAAAAAGTAGTCATTACAGCTGGACCGACACGTGAACGTATAGATCCCGTCCGCTATGTATCCAATTTTTCAAGTGGCAAGATGGGCTATGCAATGGCGGAAGCTGCACAGAAACTAGGTGCTACTACTGTGCTGATTTCAGGACCAGTCGAGCTACCGGTTCCTACTGGCGTTCAAGTGATATATGTAGAAAGTGCTGCAGAAATGTTTGATGCTGTAATTAGTCATTATGATGATGCTTCCATTGTGGTAAAGTCGGCAGCCGTTGCTGATTATCGTCCGAAAAATATTCATGGTCAGAAAATGAAGAAAAAAGATGGCGACGATGTACTCGAATTGGAACGGACAACTGATATCCTGAAAACATTAGGTCAGCGCAAAGAAAATCAATTATTAGTTGGTTTTGCTGCTGAAACTACAGATGTGATAGCTTACGGTCAAAAGAAACTGGAGTCTAAAAATCTGGATTACATTATTGTCAATGATGTGACTGACCCAGACGGCGGTTTCGGTAGTGACACGAATGTTGTGACATTACTTTCTAGAGAAGGAGAAGCAATCCCTTTTTCAGCAATGCCAAAAGATCTATTAGCCGAACGGTTATTTGAAATGATTATTCAGCAAGAAAGTAGTAAGCTGCATGATCGCTGAAGTCATTGTGGATGTAGCAGCCTATCCCATCGACCGTCCATTTGATTACGCAGTTCCTGTTGAGTGGGAACATGTGATGGAACCAGGCTTACGGGTTAAAGTTCCTTTTGGTCCGCGGAAAGTTGCGGGCTATGTTACAGCGATCAAAGAAGAGAGCGAGCTGGATAGTAACAAGATAAAACCACTAGCCGAAATTATAGATTTAGAACCGGTGTTATCTGCGGAGTTATTGGCACTGTCGAAGTGGGTGGCAACGGAAACGATCGCTTATGAAATCGATGCATTGCAAGTAATGTTACCCGCTGCTATGCGTGCTAAATATGAAAAGATTATGACCGTCATCAAACCGGATGAACTCACCGAATCATTTCGCGCATTTTTAGGTAACCGCCAGCAAATGACGTTAAAAGCAATTCAAGATGCTAATTTATTAAATGAAGTAAAGAAGTATAACGAACAGGGAATTGTTGAAATCGATACGGCGATCCAACAGAAAACTAAGATGAAAAAAGTACGTATGATTCATATACCGGATGCCACTCGACTTGAAACTGCATTGGAAGAAACGCATCCCAATGCTAAAAAACAACGTGAACTACTCAGCTGGTTATTGCTTCACCCGACAGAATCAGTAGAGGCGAGTAAGCTTCTCAATGAATCCGGTGTAGCATCGAGTGTACTGAAATCACTTGTAGATAAAGAGATAGTCGAGCAATCACAAGTCGAGGTGTATCGTGAGTTAGAATCACCAAAAATGAAGGATAGCGGTAAACCGGAACAGCTAACAGAAGAGCAACAAGTTGCGCTTTCTGCTATTGAACATTCGAGTGATAAGTATATTCAAGAGACGTTTTTACTTCATGGTATTACAGGAAGTGGAAAGACGGAAGTGTATTTGCAGGCCATCGACCATGTGTTAAAACAAGGTAAAGAAGCAATTGTATTAGTACCTGAAATTGCATTGACACCTCAAATGACGGCCCGGTTTAAAGGACGATTTGGAGAACTAGTAGCGGTCTTACACAGTGGTTTATCCGCTGGCGAAAAGTATGATGAATGGCGTCGGATCCATCGCGGCGAAGTAAAAGTTGCAATTGGCGCACGTTCAGCGGTATTTGCTCCTTTCACGAATTTGGGATTGTTGATCCTAGATGAAGAACATGAGTCTACGTACAAACAAGAAGAATCGCCAAGGTATCATGCACGAGATGTAGCCATTTGGCGAGCAGAATATTATCAATGTCCTGTTATCTTAGGTAGTGCGACACCTTCACTGGAGTCTTATGCCCGGGCTTCCAAAGGGGTATATTCCTTGTTAACCCTTTCAAAACGAGCGAAGAATCAAGCGTTGCCGAGTGTTGAAGTGGTAGATATGCGTGAAGAGCTGAAAGCAGGAAACCGCTCTATGTTTTCTATTGCACTCGCTGAAGGCATTCGCGAACGATTGGCACGCAAAGAACAAATTGTTTTGCTGTTAAATAAACGTGGCTTTTCGAGTTTTGTTCTCTGTCGTGATTGCGGCACGGTTGTTGAATGCCCAAACTGCGATATTTCATTAACCTATCACCGCGCAAGCGAAAGTCTGAAATGTCACTATTGTGGTCATGAAGAACGGGTACCACTTGAATGTCCTGAATGTACAAGCGAGCATATTCGTTTCTTTGGGACAGGAACACAAAAAGCACAAGAAGAACTATATAAATTAGTACCTGAAGCACGCGTTATTCGGATGGATATTGATACGACAAATACTAAAGGTGCTCATGAGCGTTTGTTGCATGATTTTGGAGAAGGAAAAGCAGATATTTTACTTGGTACTCAAATGATTGCCAAAGGGCTTGATTTTCCACGCATCACTCTTGTAGGTGTATTGGCTGCCGATACATCTCTCCATTTAGCCGACTTTCGGGCTGCTGAGAAGACATTCCAGCTTTTAACACAAGTGAGTGGTAGAGCAGGACGTGATCAGTTACCGGGTGAAGTGGTCATTCAGACATATGACCCTGAGCATTATGCAATTGAGTTATCTAAGACACAGAATTACGTGCCTTTTTATGATATGGAGATGGATAGAAGGCGAATGCTTGGCTATCCACCCTACTATTATGTGACGGTTGTACAGTTCAGTCATGAAGATGTATTAAAAGCTGCAGACTATGCACATAAAGGCACTGCATTTATGGCGGAGCGTCTATCACAGGGAACGGTCATCATTGGACCAACAGCTGCGGCAATCAGTCGCCTCAACAATAGATATCGTTATCAAAGTTTGATAAAATACAAACAAGAACCTGCACTAATTCCGGTTCTGCAACAACTTTTGAAACACTACAAAACAAGTTGGGCAAAAGACGGTTTGGTTATGTCAATTAACCGTGAACCAACATCGATCTTTTAACCTTTCGATAAAGAAATGAGGAAATTATTTTGACTATATTAGAAATCGTTAGGCATCCATCACCTATCCTGACGACTCCATGCGAGGAAGTTACTGTATTTGATGAAAAACTGGGTGTTTTACTAGATGATATGTACGAAACAATGGTAGAGCATGACGGCGTGGGGATAGCAGCTCCGCAAGTGGGCAAATCTATACGTGCAGCCATTGTAGACTTCGATGAAGAACAAGAAATTATTGAAATGATCAATCCTGTCGTTACGGCAATTGGAGGATCTGAAGTAGAAGTCGAGGGGTGCTTAAGTTTCCCAGGACTATTCGGAGAAGTAGAACGTCCTTTCCACGTGAAGATTGAAGCACAAGAACGGGACGGCAGTTTATATGAATTAGAAGCAGAAGGTTACGAAGCACGGGCAATCTTACATGAAATCGACCATTTGAATGGTATTCTATTCGATAAAAAGATTACACGCGTGGTTGATCCATCTGAATTTGAAGACGATGACGAAGAGGAGGATGACGAATGACGAAAATCATTTTCATGGGAACTCCTGAATTTTCTGTAGGTGTTTTGACGATGCTACATAATGAAGAATATGAAATTCTTGCAGTCGTAACACAACCAGATCGTCCAGTAGGCCGTAAGCGTGTATTGACACCACCTCCTGTAAAGGAAGAAGCAGTACGCTTGGGATTGCCTGTTATTCAGCCGGAAAAGCTGAAAGGTTCTGCGGAGTTACAGGAAATTCTTGACCTCCAACCGGACTTGATCGTAACGGCTGCATTCGGTCAATTGCTTCCGAATGAACTACTCGAAGCACCAAAATTTGGTTGTATAAATGTTCATGCTTCTTTATTGCCTAACTATCGTGGTGGTGCACCCATTCATCAGGCGGTTATGGATGGTCAGACAGAAACGGGCGTTACGATCATGTATATGGCAGAGAAGTTGGATGCGGGGGATATCATTTCGCAAGTCATTACACCAATTGAAGAGACTGATGATACAGGTACGATGTTTACAAAATTGTCCAAAGCAGGTACTGCATTATTAAAAGAAACATTACCATCCATCCTTGCTGGTACAAATGAGCGTATAGTACAGGATGAGACGCAAGTGACATTTGCCAGAAACATCTCAAGAGAACAAGAGCGAATTGATTGGACAAGTTCAGCACGTTCAATATATAACCAAGTACGAGGGTTACATCCGTGGCCAGTCGCTTATACGAAGTTTTCCGGTGACCAAGTGAAAATTTGGTGGACTCAGCTGGAGGAGCAATTATCTGATGCAACGCCCGGAGAAATTGTCGGTCTGGAAAAAGATCGTATTATAGTACAAACAGGTGAAGGCACTATAGCCATTACAGACTTACAACCAGCAGGTAAAAAACGAATGACGGCCACCGTTTTCTTAAATGGAATCGGAGCAAAATGGCAAGTAGGAGACAAATTCGAATGACAAATTATAAAAAGAAGATTTGGCGAGGTAATGTACGCGATGCAGCATTATCAATGTTAATGCAAATTGAAGAAGAGCAAGCTTACAGTAATTTATTGCTCCATAAAACGATTGAAATCTATGATCTTCAACTAAAAGACCGTGCATTATTGACAGAGTTAACATACGGTACGTTACAGCAGCAAATGACGCTTGATTATTATTTAGCACCGTTTGTGAGAGGGAAATTGCAGCCATGGGTTCGGCAGTTACTTCGTCTGTCTGTCTATCAAATCATTTATCTATCTAAAATACCTGAGCACGCGATTGTTAACGAAGCAGTGAAAATTGCCAATAAGCGAGGCCATAAAGGCGTTTCGTCCATGGTTAACGGTATTCTTCGCTCAATCTACCGTGAAGGTGTACCTTCATTAGATGAAATTGAAGATCCGATTACTCGTTTATCAATTGAGACTAGTCACCCGGAGTGGTTGATTCGAAGATGGATTGAGCAATACGGCATGGAAGAAGCTACCGCAGCCGCAGTAGTCAATAATCAACCACCTATCACAACTGCTCGAATCAATAGAACCAAAACGAATATTGGTGAAGTCATTGGCTTACTAAAAAAAGAAGGGATTACTGCAATAGCGGGTACTCTTTCAGATAGTAGTATCCAAGTGGAGTCAGGAAATCTGGCTTCTACAGAAGTATTCAAACAAGGGTTGTTGACGATTCAAGATGAAAGCTCTATGCTACCTGCCATTGCATTGCAAGTAGAACCGGGTATGCGCGTATTGGATATGTGTGCTGCGCCAGGTGGTAAAACTACTCATATAGCAGAGCGTATGAAAGATGAAGGGGAAATTCAGGCACATGATCTGCATGCACATAAATTACGTTTAATTGAGCAAAATGCAGAACGACTTGGATTGAGTTCCATTCATACAAATAGTGGAGATAGTAGGGAATTATTGAAAACATACGAACCTCAATCTTTTGACCGCGTATTAGTAGATGCGCCGTGTAGTGGATTAGGGGTTATTCGTAGAAAGCCTGAAATCAAATACAAAAAAACTATTAAAGATATTGAAAATCTTACAGTCATTCAAAAAGAACTACTTGAAGTTGCTAGTCAACTAGTGAAGAAGGATGGTCTTTTAGTTTATAGTACATGCACAATCGATAAGTCCGAAAACGAAGAGATTGTAGAATGGTTCTTGAGAGAGCAACCAGACTTTGTACTAGTTCCACTCCATATTCTTGAGAATGAAACGAAGAATGGCTACTTACAGATTTTACCTCATGATCATCAAAGTGACGGTTTCTTTGTCGCGACGTTAAAAAGAATCAACTAACCAGACCAATTGGAATGGAGGGTAGCCCATGGAGTATGAAATACGCTCTGATACAGGACGGAAACGAACAGTAAATGAAGATGAAGCTGCGGTATTCGTTCATTCTGAAAAACAGACGATACTCGCGGTGGTTGCAGACGGAATGGGTGGTCACAAAGGTGGAGATTACGCTAGTGCCACAGCTGTACGGATGATAGGCGAGCAATTCATGTCTGCTGACAGGGACGTAGTATCGGAGCAGGACTGGGTCGACTTGCTGTATGACGCAGTAGTGGATGTTAATCAGTTTTTATTCATAACTGCTCAAGAAGATGACACGTATAAAGGCATGGGAACTACACTAGATCTTGCATTGATCTTGGACGATCAATGCATCGTCTTTCACGTAGGAGATAGCCGGATTTATCAAGTAACAGGCAAAGCGATTCGTCAAATAACAAAAGATCATTCTTTTGTAAATGTGTTGATTGATAGTGGAGAAATTACGGAGCAGGAAGCCGAAGTACATCCGCAACGAAATTGGATTATGAAAGCTGTGGGCTCTGAGAAGTCTATCGTACCTGACCGTTATTCGTTTCCATTATTAGCCCACTCCTTTTTGCTACTCTGCACAGACGGTTTAAGCAATAAAATCGAAAAGGAAACAATGCTTGATATTATGTTGCACGAAAGTTCGTTGGCAGAAAAAGCAGACAAATTTATAGAACTAGCGAATCATCGCGGTGGTGAAGATAATATTACAGTTATACTATTGGCGATTCCTGAAATCGAGGTGACTCACGTATGATTGGAAAACGAATTGGTAAACGTTACGAAATTATTCGGGTCATCGGTGATGGGGGAATGTCCAGAGTGTACTTGGCGCATGATGTAATACTGGACCGCGATGTAGCGATTAAAGTACTACATTATGACTTTGCCAATGAAGAGGAGTTAAAAAAACGATTTCAGCGGGAAGCGCTATCCGCGACGAGCCTGACACATTCACATATTGTAAATATCTTTGATGTCGGCCAAGAAGATGAACTCCATTACTTGGTGATGGAATACATAGCCGGCAAAACACTGAAAGACTATATTCATACTCATGGTGCATTGTCGGCAGAACATGCAGTGTCAATTATGCAACAGCTTGTCTCCGCCATATCACATGCGCACCATAATGGCATTGTGCATCGTGATATTAAACCTCAAAATGTGTTAATGAATGGTGAAGACGATGTGAAAATAACAGACTTCGGAATTGCGATGGCTTTAAATTCCACAGCGCATACGAAGACGAACTCTGTAATTGGAACGGTCCATTATTTGTCCCCTGAACAAGCCAGAGGCGGTATGGCTACGAAACGATCAGATATATATTCACTAGGTATCGTATTTTATGAATTACTTACAGGGGAGCTACCTTTTTCTGCAGAGACTGCGGTGGCAATTGCGTTGAAGCATTTACAAGAAGAAACGCCATCTGTGCGTGATCAATTTCCTGACATCCCTCAGAGCGTAGAAAACGTTATTTTAAAAGCTACTGCTAAAGATGCAATCTATCGATACGCTACCGCAGATGATATGTATGATGACTTACTAACCGTTTTATCTGCTGATCGATTGAATGAAAGTAAATTCGCCTTGCCTTTTGATGATGATAAAACCATGGCTATTCCTGTAATTAAAGATGTACCGAAATCTGTCGTTGCAGAAGATACTATGAAAATTAATCCAGTACAAACTGAGCCGGTAAGTCCTGTGAAAAAGAAAAAGAAAAAGAAGAAATGGCCATTTATTTTAATCGGTAGTATTCTATTGATTTCTTTACTCGTAATCGTACTGGTTATGTTGATGAAACCTAAAGAAATTATCGTGCCTCAAGTAGTTGGGGAAGAAGAACTTGCAGCTACAGAGATACTTGAAAAAGAAGGCTTTGTTATAGATGAACGTTTTGAAGAGACGTCCGATGAATATACAATGGGTCAAGTAACGAAAACAGTACCTGAAGCGGGGAAGAAGCGCAAAGAGGGCGATGGTGTCAAAATATTTGTCAGTACAGGAAAAGATACGATGATTCTGAGCGATTATACAGGACGTAACTTTGAAGCGACTAAACGCTTTTTAGAAGGTTACGGATTTTTGCCCATTGAATTGGTCGAAGTTTATGCTGATGAACCAAAAGGTACGATCATTAGTCAACAACCTGAAGCTGATCAACCAGTCATTCCTGAAGAAACAGAATTAATCTTCACAGTAAGCAAAGGAAAAGAGCTCCAATCATTGGATGATCTATCGGGCATGTCTGCAAAACAGTTGGAGGATTATGCTAAGAGAACTGGATTGAAAATTCATATCGTTAGCGAAGAATTCTCGGACAAAGTGTCAAAGGGACATGTAGTTTCTCAAAAACCTTCTAAAGGCGAAAAAATGGAAAAGGGACAAAGAGTGGATGTCGTGGTGTCAAAAGGACCTGCTTCTAAGCCGGTCAAACTATTGGTAAAAAACATTACCATTCCATATGAAACCCCTGAAGAACCAATAGAAGAGGACAGTACAAATGGTGAAATAGATACCGATAACAATCCTCAAACAAAACCTGAGCCAGAACTAATTCCGCAAAAAATTCAAATTTATGTACAAGATCGTACACACACAATGAATGATCCAATAGAAGAATTTGAAATTACGGAAGATACAACACGCAAGATTACCATTGAACTTCAAGAAGGTGATCGTGGTGGATATAAAATCATGCGAGATCAAACAGTTATTGAAGAAAATAAGTATGACTATAAAGATTTAGAATAGAGGAGGAGTTCGATGGCAGAAGGCCAGATTCGAAAAGCCATCAGTGGTTTTTATTATGTAGAGCATAATGGTGAATTGATTCAATGCAAAAGTCGTGGAGTGTTCCGACTCAAGAAAATTAATCCGTTGGTAGGAGATTTTGTTACGTATGTACCAGATGGAAACAATGATGCAACGATTACGGAAGTTCATCCGAGAAAAAGCGAATTAGTCAGACCGCCAATTGCGAACGTAGATCAAGCACTTTTGGTTTTTTCAGTTGTTGAACCGGATATGAGTCTCCGTTTACTCGATCGTTTCTTGACAGTTATTGAATCTCATCAGTTGGAACCAATTTTATATATTTCCAAAGAAGATATCGCGAACACGAAAAAGCTAGAAGACAATGAAGTGAATCTAGCTTATTATCAAAAAATAGGGTATACCATCTTGCGTAATATCGATCATGAAGATTCATTACTTGAAACGCTTCGCCCGTATTTCAGTGGCAAAACCACTGTACTTGCCGGCCAGTCAGGAGTGGGGAAATCCACATTATTAAATACGATTTTGCCTGAATTGCAATTAAAAACAGGTGTGATATCTGATGCACTTGGTCGCGGAAAACATACTACGCGCCACGTAGAGTTACTTGAAGTAGCCGATGGATTGGTCGCCGATACGCCTGGATTCAGTTCATTAGATTTTGAACATATCGAAAAAGAAGAGCTGAGAGACTATTTTGTGGAGATTTCAGAAGCCGGTGAAAGTTGTAAATTCAGAGGTTGCCTCCATATGAAAGAACCAGGCTGTGCAGTGAAAGCGCAGGTAGAGCAAGGAATAATTTCAGAAGGTCGTTATAAAAACTATATGTTATTTTTGCAAGAAATTATGGATAGAAAGCCGAGGTACTAAGTATGATAAAAATTGCACCGTCTATTTTAGCAGCAAACTTTGCAAAACTTGGAGAAGAAGTGAAGGAAGTAGAGAAAGCAGGAGCAGAACTGATTCATATCGATGTAATGGATGGACATTTTGTTCCGAATATTACGATGGGACCAATCGTGGTTGAAGCGTTACGTCCGTTGACTGAATTACCACTTGATGTCCATTTGATGATCGAGAATCCTGACGCCTATATTGAGGACTTTGCGAAAGCAGGTGCTGATTATATTACGGTACATGTGGAAGCTTGCCCTCACCTGCATAGAACTTTGCAGTTGATCAAATCGACGGGTGTGAAACCAGGTGTCGTATTGAATCCGCATACGCCAATTGAGCAAATCATGCATGTCCTCGAAGATATTGACATGGTATTGTTTATGACGGTTAATCCAGGTTTTGGCGGTCAGTCGTTTATCCATTCCGTTGTACCCAAAGTGAAACAACTCGCTGAACTCATCAAAGAGCGCAATCTCTCCATTGAAATTGAGATCGATGGTGGAATTAACGAAGAAACTATTAAGCCTTGCGTAGAGGCTGGTGCGACAATATTTGTAGCGGGATCTGCAATTTATAGTAAAGAAGACCGTGCTAAAGCGCTACAAGCTATTAAGTCTGCAGGCGAGAGTGTGATGGCAAAATGAAATACGCCATCGTGTGTGCAGCAGGTCCTATAGAAGAAGTGGTCGACTTAGCTGAATACGATCAAGAAGATACGGTGTATATCGGTGTAGACCGGGGTGCATTGTATTTATTGGAAAAAGGGATTCAGCCCACTGAAGCGGTTGGTGATTTTGACTCTGTAACAGAAGAACAGTTTGAGAAAATCAATTCGAATGTAGAAATTGTCCATCGTGCAAATGAAGATAAAGATGAGACAGATACGGAACTTGCTGTGCAGCGAGCGCTTTCATATGAACCAGATTATATTATTTTAACAGGCGTGACGGGTGGTCGTTTGGATCACTTACAGTCCGCATTGCATTTATTGTATCGTATGCAATCGAAAAATCATAAAGTGAAATTCAAAATACACAATACCACAAATGATATTCGTGTCATGCTTCCTGGTGTGAGACGTGTAAAGAAGGATGTACGCTATCCTTATACATCCTTTTTCTCGTTTGGCCCCGTCGTGACAGGGCTGACGTTGACAGGATTCAAGTATGAAACGGTGAATGAACGATTGGAAATCGGCGTTACTCGCTTTACGAGTAATGAAACAGTGGCGGATGTTTGTACTATCTCTTTCCGTGAGGGCATATGCTTAATGGTAAGGAGTTCAGATTCCTGAAAGGAGTTGGGGATTTGCGAGTATATACATTCACATTGCCGAAGTTTGTCAGTAACATTGTGAGAAAGTGCGCAGTAGCTTTCCAAAAGGACAGCCGTACGAAATCAACCGTTGCTGCCAATCCAAAAGCCGGCAAGACAAAAAAACGCAAAAAAGAAAAATCACAAAGCGCCTAAGTGGTGCTTTGTGTTTTTTCTTTTTGTAAAGGCAAAAAAGCGCCTTTACGGCAATTCCTCCAACATCTGTCGAGGCTACCGAGGCGCTTTCAGCTTTAAACCATATCTAGCTTCAGACGGCAACCGCTCGGGACACTTCAGGCTAGAAGATAAAGGCAAAACCCGCCTTTATTTTCTAGCCCTCCAGTGCCTGTCGCGGCTAATCGCCGTCTTCAGCTTTTAATTATATCCAGCTTCAAGCGCCAGCCTCTTGGAATGTTTCAAAATTGCCATAAAGGCAAAAAAGCGCCTTTACGGCAATTCCTCCAACATTTGTCGAGGCTACCGAGGCGCTTTCAGCTTTTAATTATACTCGTTGTACTTTGCCTGATTTAAGAGCTCTTGCAGATACCCAAACGCGTTTAGGTTTGCCGTCTATTAGGATTCTAACTTTTTGAAGGTTAGCGCCCCAAGTGCGCTTGCTAGAGTTCAGAGCGTGTGAACGAGTGTTACCAGCACGAGCTTTTCGTCCAGTTATAACACATTGTTTAGCCATTTTAGTTCCTCCTCGTGAATTATTTAGCGATTCACGTTACAATTCGCATACCATAGTACTTTATCATAAGCGTTGAATCGATGCAACAATTTATTTTGATACTTTCAAGGTTTTTTCCTTTACACTATCTTTTAAGGGTTTCAATACTTTCATTCTTGATGAATTACCGTATAATGTACGTATGATGTGTCTAGGGATGGGGAGGAGAAGAGGAATGTCAATCGAACTTAAAAATGAGCATGGAACGATAGATATTACGAATGATGTAATTGCACAAGTAGTCGGTGAGGCTGCGGTCGAGTGTTATGGAATTGTGGGGATGGCTTCCAAACACCAAATTCGCGATGGGCTTACGGAAATCCTCCGCAAAGAAAACTTTTCTCGTGGCGTGATTGTGCGTAACGAAGGTGATGCATTCCATATTGATATCTACGTTATTATGAGCTATGGCACGAAAATTACTGAAGTAGCCTATCAAGTACAATCAAAAGTGCAATATATAGTGAAAACGACGTTGGGACTATCAGTGAGTTCTATAAATATTTTTGTTCAGGGTGTTCGTGTAACGAACGTGTAAAAGGAGGCCTTCAAGTCAATGACTTCAATTAATGGATTGCAATTTGCGAAGATGGTAGAAATGGGTTCGCATCATCTTCATCAAAATGCGGATTATGTGGATTCTTTAAATGTGTTCCCGGTGCCAGATGGTGATACGGGAACGAATATGAATTTATCCATGACATCCGGCGCGAAAGAAACAGAAAGAAATGCACAAGAACATATTGGTTTGACTGCACAGGCATTCTCAAAAGGATTGCTTATGGGTGCACGCGGAAATTCAGGTGTGATTTTATCCCAGTTATTCAGAGGATTTAGTAAGCAAATTGAAAAAGAAGCAGACGTAAACGTAAAACAATTTGCAGAAGCGCTGAAGTACGGTGTCGATACAGCTTATAAAGCTGTAATGAAGCCTGTAGAAGGAACTATTTTGACGGTTGCCAAAGATGCTGCCAATGCGGCAGTGGAACATATTGAAGATGCGTCTGATTTAATTGCTTTGCTGGAA
This sequence comes from Sporosarcina ureae, assembly GCF_029267015.1. Classification (GTDB taxonomy): domain Bacteria; phylum Bacillota; class Bacilli; order Bacillales_A; family Planococcaceae; genus Sporosarcina; species Sporosarcina ureae_D. Next base: position 16,523 of record NZ_JARIEA010000051.1, read on the forward strand.
ATCATTGTGGAAGAGGCTAAAGCTTCATTGAAACGCACGCCTGATCTATTGCCTGTTTTGAAAGAAGTTGGCGTAGTAGACAGTGGTGGACAAGGTCTTGTTTATGTTTATGAAGGGTTTTTGGCGTGTCTAAAAGGTGAAGAATTACCTGAAAAGGTAGTTATGCATTCAATGGATGACTTAGTGAATACCGAGCATCATCGTAGTATACAGGGCTTTATGAACTCAGAAGACATCGAGTTTGGCTACTGTACAGAATTCATGGTCAAACTGGACTCAGATAAGCTTTTGGATCAACCTTTTGATGAAGCTGTATTCCGACAAGACTTAAGCAAGCTGGGTGATTCATTGCTTGTTATTTCAGATGATGAAGTAGTAAAAGTACATATCCACACAGAGGAACCAGGAGACGCTTTGTCTTACGGACAGAAGTATGGATCGTTAACAAAGATGAAAATCGATAATATGCGTGAACAACATAGCGATATTATGGATCGAGATGAAGTGTCAACACAGAGACCGACTCAACACAAATATGCGATTGTAACCGTTTCGATGGGTAAAGGAATTGCTGAGCTTCTAAAGAGTATCGGAGCATCTGCAGTGATTGAAGGTGGTCAGACGATGAATCCTTCTACAGAGGATATAGTCAAAGCCATTCAAGAAATTGGTGCGGAGAAAGTATTGATTTTGCCAAACAATAAAAATATTATAATGGCGGCTGAACAAGCAGCTGAAGTATTGGATATTCAAGCGGCGGTTGTGCCGACGACATCCGTACCAGAAGGCTTAGCAGCTATTTTGGCATTCAACCCGGAAGCGACAGTAGAGAAGAATGCCCAAACGATGTTACAAGCATCTTCTTCTATAAAAACCGGACAAGTTACTTACGCAGTTCGTGATACATCGATTGATGGCATAACTATCCGTAAAGATGATTTCATGGGACTCGCTCAAGGGAAAATTACTAGCTCCAATCCTTCATTGGAAGATGTGGCAAAGAACTTAATATCTTCCATGATTGATGAGGAAGATGAAATTGTCACGATTATTTATGGTGAAGACGTGACGACTGAAGAAGCGGAAAAAGTCAGTAGCTATATTGAAGAACAATTTGATCATATCGATATAGAATTATATGCTGGAAAACAACCGCTTTATCCATACATTATATCTGTAGAATAAACACATCACGTTGTCCTGTAAGTGGGGCAACGTTTTTATTTTCCTGTCTTTTCATGGTAAACTTAAAAGAAGAACATCCGTTTTCTAACTTGATATGGGGAGGAGGTAGATTTCGTATGGAAAACATTTTGAACAATAGTGTCGGAACTGTAAAAGGAATAGGTAAAGCAACGACAGAGCAATTTGGGAAATTAGGGATTTTGACGATCGAAGACTTGCTGTATACATTCCCATACCGCCATGAAGATTTTCGTATGAAAGACTTGACTGAAACACCGCATGGCGAACGCGTCACTGTGGAAGGACGAGTCGAGTCCGAACCTGCAGTTTTTTATTCCGGAAAAAATCGTTCAAGAATGCAGGTCCGTTTATTAGTCGGTCATCATTTGATAAAAGCTGTATTTTTCAATCAGCATTATTTAAAGGATCGTCTGCTTCCAGGGATGCAAATTAATGTTACTGGGGCGTGGGACCGTGGACGTCAGGTGATTACGGTCAATCGTTTACATACTGGCGAGCAAACTGACTTCGAGCCGGTGTATAGTTTAAAAGGAATTATGCATCAAAAAACATTCAGGCGCTACATGCGAACTGTAATCGATCTAACAGCGCAATATGTAAAAGAAACGTTGCCACAAGAGATACTCAGTATGTACAAATTACCTTCTATTTCACAAGCTTTAGAAATGGTCCATTTCCCGACTACGCCTGAAGATGTCAAGCATGCTCGTAGACGCTTTGTTTATGAAGAACTATTACTATTTCAATTAAAGATTCAAGGCATGAAAAAATTACGTAAAGAGCAGGAAAAAGGACTTGTTATTCAATACGATCTAGATTTGCTGAAAAAGTTCATCAGTACATTGCCGTTTGAACTAACAAATGCACAAAAACGTGTAGTGAATGAATTATGCGCGGAACTGAAATCACCGCTGCGAATGAATCGTTTACTGCAAGGAGATGTGGGCTCAGGAAAGACGGCTGTAGCAGCTATAGCCTTGTATGCGGCGGTTACGGCGGGTTTTCAAGGAGCATTGATGGCACCAACTGAAATTTTGGCTGAGCAGCATGCCGAATTATTGGCCAATTGGTTTGAACCTTTCGGTGTTACTGTCGCTTTTCTAGCTGGATCTACTAAAGCGAAAGCGAGAAAAGAGTTGCTGGAACGTTTGCAGGTCGGAGAGATTGACTTGCTGATTGGAACGCACGCACTCATCCAACCTGAAGTGCAGTTTCATAAACTAGGCTTTGTCGTGACAGATGAGCAACACCGTTTCGGCGTGCAACAACGTCGTGTCTTGCGTGATAAAGGTTTAAATCCTGATGTGCTATTCATGACAGCCACACCTATTCCGAGAACACTGGCAATTACGGTATTCGGTGAAATGGATGTGTCTATCTTAGATGAATTGCCGGCGGGTCGGAAAGAAATTGAAACACATTGGCTGAAAGAAGATTCTTTAATACCCGTGCTACAAAAGATGGAAAAAGAGTTGCGGGCAGGAAGACAAGCCTATGTCATTTGTCCTTTGATCGAGGAATCAGATAAATTGGATGTCCAAAATGCAGTGGAAGTACACGCGGAACTAAGTAATTATTTTGGTGGTCGCTATACGGTAGGCCTAATGCATGGTCGTTTGCCTTCGACTGAAAAGGATCAAGTCATGCGGGAGTTCAGTGAAGGACAGTTGAACATACTCGTTTCAACGACTGTTGTAGAAGTTGGCGTCAATGTCCCGAACGCAACCTTCATGCTAATTTACGATGCGACTAGATTCGGTCTTGCCCAGCTACATCAACTTAGGGGACGTGTAGGACGTGGTTCTGATCAATCATACTGTGTATTGCTTGCGAATCCATCTTCAGAAGAAGGCAAGATGCGTATGCAGTCAATGACGGAAACAAACGATGGATTTATTCTGGCTGAGAAGGATTTGGAGTTACGGGGTTCAGGCGATATTTTCGGCAAGAAACAAAGCGGGATGCCAGAATTTAAAATGGCTGATTTGGTCCATGATATTAAAGTGCTCACTATAGCACGTGATGATGCGGAACGGTTATTGAATTCGGATGCATTTTGGACAGGCAACGAGTACGCTACTTTACGTGAACGGCTTGAGCAATCAGGTGCACTCACTGATAAGAGGATAGATTGATAGCTGTACAACTAGTATTTTCTATTCCTCTTGCAATCTGTTTTAGCTCTTTATATACTTAGTGTTAATACCAAGTGCTAATCTGGAGGGGTGTAGTAATTGAAAGTTCCTAAACATGAGAGGCAACAATTACTCGTAACGCTACTTGAAGAAGATCCATTTCTGACGGACGAGGACATTGCCCAGCATTTCTCCGTGAGTATCCAAACCGTCAGACTTGATCGAATGGAATGCCGTATCCCAGAGTTGAGAGAGCGGTTGAAATCGGTAGCGTCACAACAAATATTAGGTACAGTAAAATCCATGCAAACAGAAGAGATCTTTGGTGAAATTATCGATGTGGAATTAGATAATAAAGCACTTTCGATCTTCGACGTCACGGAAGCACATGTCTTCAAGAGAAATGGTATTGCCAGAGGACATCATTTATTTGCACAAGCGAATTCATTGGCTGTTGCGGTTTTGGATGATGATCTGGCTTTGACTGTCCGTTCTTCGCTTCATTTCCAAAAACCGGTGAGGGCGGGAGATCGTGTGGTATCTCGTGCCATAGTGCGTAAGGAAACCTTAAAAAATAAAAGTACGATCGTCGATGTTCTGTCAACAGTAGAGAGTGAGCCTGTTTTCTCAGGAGAGTTTCAGATGTATCGTACGACAAAAAAAGGTAGGTAAGTACAGATGATTATTGCAGTAGACGCAATGGGTGGAGATAATGCTCCTGGAGAGATTGTTAAAGGAGTAATACAGAGCCTTCATGCATTTGATGACATCAAGATACATATATTTGGTGATGAGCAAAAAATGGCACCATTCCTCGAACCGCATCCACGCCTTCAAGTTGTGCACTGCTCGGAAATCATTGAACCGGATGATGAACCTGTGCGCGCAATTCGAAAGAAAAAAGATGCTTCCATGGTACGTATGGCGCAGGCGGTAAAAGATGGTGAGGCACAGGCGTGTGTGTCAGCGGGTAATACGGGTGCGCTCATGTCAGCAGGACTCTTTATCGTGGGACGCTTAGATGGCATCCAAAGACCGGCACTGGCACCGACCTTGCCTACGATTGATGGTAGTGGTTTTGTTTTGCTAGATGTGGGAGCGAATTCAGATAGTAAACCATCTCAGCTAGCGCAGTTTGCAATTATGGGCAGCATCTATGCAGAAAAAGTGCGCGGTATTGAAAAACCCCGTGTTGGATTATTAAATATCGGCACAGAGGCTGGTAAAGGGAATGAGCTAACGAAACTCGCTTATGCCGAGTTGCAAGCTGCACCAGTCAACTTCATCGGTAACGTGGAATCACGTGACTTGTTAAATGGTGTGGCTGATGTCGTGGTCACGGATGGCTTTACAGGGAATATGGTGCTGAAAACGATTGAAGGAACTGCAATGAATGTGTTTTCCATGATTAAAGACGTATTTATGTCATCATTGAAAACCAAGCTTGCGGCAGGATTAGTTAAAGATGATCTTAAAGGATTAAAAAAGAAAATGGATTACTCGGAATACGGTGGAGCAGGATTGTTTGGTCTGAATCAACCCGTCATCAAAGCGCATGGTTCATCCAACGCTAATGCACTTTTCAATGCAGTTCGCCAAGCGAGAACCATGGTACAATACCAAGTATGCGAAAAGATTAAAGAAACAATCGGAGAGGAAGAGGAATCTTGAGTAAACTGGCATTTGTTTTCCCAGGACAAGGCTCTCAAGCCGTGGGGATGGGTAAAGAATTCACAGAGAAGAATGAGTCGTCTAAGCAGTTTATGCAGAAAGCAGATGAAGCGCTTGGTTTCGAACTGAGTAAATTAATACTTGAAGGTCCGCAAGATGAGTTGACGTTGACTTATAATGCGCAACCCGCTTTACTAACTGTGGGTGCGATGATCGCGGCACGTTTGGAGCAAGAAGGCATTATACCTGATTATTCAGCAGGACACAGTCTGGGTGAGTATACAGCGCTTGTTGAATCTAAGGTACTTTCGTTCGAAGATGCAGTGGTCGCTGTTCATAAGCGTGGTCTATATATGAATGAAGCAGTACCTGCAGGCAAAGGTGCAATGGCAGCCATACTTGGCATGGATCGCGAAGTCTTGGAATCGATTACGGCCAATATCACAGAGTCAGGACATCCAGTACAAGCAGCAAACTTAAACTGCCCTGGACAAATTGTTATTTCAGGTGCGAAAGTTGGCGTGGATAAAGCATGTATAGCTTTAAAAGAAGCGGGTGCAAAACGTGCATTGCCATTGAATGTCAGTGGACCGTTCCACTCTATACTCATGGAACCGGCTGCCGAAGAATTACAAAAAACGCTTGAAGCTATCGATATGAAGGATGCAGAAATTCCGGTCATTGCAAACGTTACTGCAGATGAAGTAACGAAGCAGGATGAAATAAAAAAATTATTGGTAGAGCAACTTTACTCTCCTGTACGTTGGGAAGAGTCTATTGAAAAGCTACTTGAACTTGGTGTTACTCGTTTCGTAGAGTGTGGACCAGGAAAAGTATTGAGCGGGTTGATCCGTAAAATAGATCGTACAGCTAAAGTGTACCCGGTTTATGATGAAGAAACGCTTGAGAAGTTGCTAGAAGAGGCGAAAGGGTGGTCATGATGGGAAGGTTTGATGGAAAAACAGCAGTCGTCACAGGAGCTTCTAGAGGGATTGGACGCACTGTTGCTTTACGCTTGGCTTCAGAAGGTGCAAAAGTAGTTGTCAATTATAGCGGTAGTCAAGACAAAGCGGAAACCGTAGCGGCAGAAATACGTTCGGCGGGTGGAGAAGCACTCGTCATTCAAGCAAATGTATCGGATGCTGATCAAGTGAAAGCTATGATGGACGAGACGATCAAACATTTCAGAAGTATTGATATCCTTGTCAATAATGCTGGCATTACGCGAGATAACTTATTAATGCGCATGAAGGAAGATGAGTGGGATGATGTGTTATCCATTAATCTAAAAGGCGTATTCTTATGTACTAAAGCTGTCACACGTCAAATGATGCGTCAGCGTTCAGGAAGAATCGTCAACCTCGCTTCCGTTGTAGGCGTTGTTGGAAATGTAGGACAAGCAAATTATGTGGCGGCAAAAGCGGGCGTCATTGGTTTGACTAAAACGACAGCAAGAGAATTGGCGGCACGTAATATTTTAGTGAATGCTGTAGCACCAGGATTTATCACAACAGATATGACGGATGAATTGGGCGATGACATGAAAGAACAACTATTGTCAACGATTCCTTTAGGTAAGCTTGGAAGTGCTGAAGATGTAGCGAGCACTGTCGCTTTCTTACTATCCGATGAAGCAAAATATATTACCGGTCAGACCATCAATGTAGATGGTGGTATGGTGATGTAATTGATCTACTTCTTTGAAAGCGCTATTTATGGTTGCGTAACAAGGGGACTAACCCCTATAATTCAATAGTAGCTAATGAGCCGATTTGGCCTTGAGAGGAGGTGACTATGTTGTCAACAGTACTTGAGCGCGTAACAAAAGTAGTTGTCGACCGTCTAGGTGTCGATGAAAGCGAAGTAAAACCTGAAGCTTCTTTCCGTGAGGATCTTGGAGCTGATTCACTAGATGTAGTAGAACTTGTTATGGAATTTGAAGATGAGTTTGAAACGGAAATTTCTGATGATGATGCAGAGAAAATTGCAACTGTCGGAGATGCAGTAACGTATATTACAGCAAAAGTAGGCGAATGATCTTTTAGGTGAGACACTTTCTTCCTTTCATCTGAAAAGAAGAAAGCGTCTCTTTTCGCTTTAAAGCGCATATATAAAATTAATAGATGAGAGGCAGAGTAGTTTATGAAAAATAAAAGAACATCGAAAGATCAAGCATCCCATCCTGCATTGCCACAAGCTGTACGCGAGAAATTCACCATGCTACAGCAAGAACTAGGCGTTCAATTTGAAGATGAGAATCTATTGTACAATGCATTTACCCACTCATCCTATGTCAATGAACACCGTCGCAAGAAGTTTTCCGATAATGAACGATTGGAATTCCTTGGAGATGCTGTTTTGGAACTTGGAGTATCAAAGTTTTTATTCCGCACAGAACCTGCAAAAAGCGAAGGGGAACTTACGAAACTTCGTGCAGCGATTGTATGTGAGCCATCACTTGTTAAGTTTTCGAATGAATTAAACTTCGGTGATTATATTCTTCTTGGTAAGGGGGAAGAATTGACTGGTGGAAGAATGCGTCCAGCATTACTTGCGGATGTGTTTGAAGCATATATCGGTGCGCTCTACTTGGATCAGAGCATGGAAGTCGTTGAAGAGTTTCTAAAACGAATCGTTTTTCCGAAAATTAGTATCGGAGCTTTTTCGCATGTGACAGATTATAAAAGTCGCCTGCAAGAGTTAGTGCAGCAAAAAAATAACGGACCTCTTCAGTACGAAGTCATAGAAGAAAAAGGTCCTGCACATGCGAAAAAGTTTGTTACCGTAGTCAATCTCAATGATCAACAACTTGGAAAAGGAATAGGTAAATCCAAGAAAGAAGCGGAACAGGAAGCTGCCCGTCGTGCGATTGAACATTTATCGATGCAGACAAACGAAGGGGAGAACTAATCGTGTTTTTGAAAAGGCTGGAAATTGCAGGCTTTAAATCTTTTGCGGAAAAAATCCATATAGATTTTGTGCCAGGGGTAACGGCCATCGTTGGACCTAACGGAAGCGGGAAAAGTAATATTATCGATGCCATCCGTTGGGTACTGGGTGAACAGTCTGCAAAATCATTGCGCGGCAGTAAAATGGAAGATGTCATTTTTGCAGGCAGCGATTCACGAAAAGCAGTCAATTTTGCAGAAGTCACCCTTATTTTAGATAATGCACAAAACTTATTCCCGCTCGATTACACAGAAATCAGTGTAACTAGAAGGGTTTTTCGATCTGGTGATAGTGCGTATTTATTGAACGGACAGACTTGTAGGTTAAAAGATATCACGACGCTATTTATGGATTCGGGATTAGGTAAAGAAGCCTTTTCTATTATTTCACAAGGTCGTGTAGACGAGATCTTGAACAGTCGTGCAGATGAGAGACGAAATGTTTTCGATGAAGCTGCGGGTGTATTGAAATACAAAACCCATAAACTTCAGGCGGAACATAAACTATTTGAGACGACCGATAATTTGGATCGTGTACTGGATATATTAAAGGAAATCGATGATCGTCTTGTGCCGCTAGAAAAAGAAGCGGTTTTGGCACGTAAATCTTCTGATTTGCGTTCGACTCTTCGTGAGGCTGACGTTCAATTACTTCATCATGACGCGTCTGCATTACAACAGCAGATTTCCGAAAAAACGGTAGTAATGAAAAGTGATGAAGCAGAACGGCAAAAGTTTTCGGCTCAACTTGCACAAAGTGAAGAGGAACTAGATCATGATAAACAAGTTCTTCGGAAAATAGAATTTCAACTGGATGAATTTCAAAGCGAATTGATTAATAAAACGGCAGAAGCGGAGAAGTGGGATGGTAGAAGATTATTGTCCCTAGAAAAGACTCGCAATACGGAGCAACAAGTAAAACGAATTAAGTCCGAGTTACAAATTGCTGAACAAACGCAACATATAGCAAGAGAAAAACTGAGTTCCATGCAGAATAAACAGAAGGGAATTCGGTATGAACTTGAAGAAGTGACGAAAGAAAGTAAACAAGTCATGACTCTGTTGAACAGTTCGCTAAAAGAAACAGAACAGCAAATCGAACAGTTGAAATCTGATTATATTGAGCGGCTCAATGAAGAAGCTACAGTTCGCAACGAAATTAAACATGTAGAAGAACGGCTACAAGGTGAAAAGTCCTCTACAGAAAAGATTACGGTTCAGACAGCCCTGCTTTCCGAGAGAAAACAACAACTCACCAAAGAACAGCAGGAGAAGATCAAGCAAAAAGAAGCTGTTCAGCAACAGTTAGACGAGTTGGAGAAGTCAGCAAGAACCTGTCAACAAAAATTGTCAGAGGAAGAGCAACGTTTATCGACTCAGCAGCAATTTCTTCAAAAAGCATTACGCAAACAGTCCGAAATGCAAGGAAGACTGCGTGCCCTAGAAAGTCTCGAAAAAGATTTTTCAGGGTTCTATTCAGGTGTCAAAGAAGTACTTCATGCAAAGCAAAAGCAACATATACAGGGTATCGAAGGTGCTGTAGTCGAACTTATCACAACGGAACCAGCTTATACAAAAGCAATTGAAACAGCTCTTGGCGCTGCCATGCAGCATATTATAACTACGACTGAGCATGATGCCAGACAGGCTATCGGATATTTGAAATCAAGAAATTTCGGTCGCGCTACGTTTCTTCCGATGGATATCTTGAAACCGCGTGAATTGCCAATGAATAGCCGACAAGTACTCACTCAACAACAAGGTTTCATCGGTACAGCATTTGAACTCATCCGAACTTCTATGGAATATGAGTCGGTCGCTAAAAATTTATTAGGTCAAACGATCATTGCTAGTGATTTACAAACCGCATCAGGTTTAGCAAAAATAATAGGACATCGCTATCGGATCGTCACGCTGGATGGGGATATTATCAATGCAGGGGGCTCGTTGACAGGTGGTGGTGCAAAAGGCCAATCCACGCTATTTTCCCGAAAGGCAGAGTTGGAGACGCTTTCCAATCAATTGCGTCAAATGGATAAATCTATTCAGCAAGCTACTGCCCAAACGTCTGAAACTCGCAATCAGGTCGGTGATAGTCTACATTTACGTGATCAATTACGCGTAAAGCTAGAAGATGTTCAACAGAAAAAGTCCTCTATTCATTCGTCTATTCAGGAAACTGAAATGGAAATGCGATCTGTAGAAATGGAAATCTCTACAATTGAAGTTGGACGTTCTGATACTGTATCTGCTGAAAAACAATTAACGACCAAAAAACAAGATTTGCAAACTCGTCACAAAGCATTAAAAAATGAACTTCAACAGATGCTAGAAAAGTTGGAGAGTTTAGAAAGACTAGTAGAGAATAGACGGGAAGAACAGCAGTCCTTGCAAAAGAGATTACATGATTTGCAACAAAAAAGTGCTGTGTTAAAAGAACAAGATGCCTATCATTCAACGGGTATGTTGGAGACCGTCACGCAATTAGAGGAATTGGATTTGACAATTAGCCGACTGCAAGAAGAACAGCAATACGTGCAAGAGTTTGTAATCGGTAAAGAATTAACACCGGAGGAAATTGAAAAACAAAGTCATCAAGCAACTGAAGCGAAACAAAAATTGCTGAAAACGATAGAGGTAGAAAAAACTAAACGTCTGCAGCAAGCTAAACGTGTTCAGGAGCACGAACAGCATATGAAAAAAGTTAGGCGACAAGTGGACTCTATTTCTGAGCGCTTGAATACGGTGAAGATCCAGTTGTCCAGATTAGATACGCAATATGAAATAGTCAAAGATCGCCTAGAAGAAGAATATGGTTTAAGACCAAACGAGTTGCAGATTGAGTCGTCGGACATTCCACTACTTCGCAAAACGGTAGAAGATTGTAAGCAACAACTTGCAAAGATCGGGCCTGTCAATCCCAATGCGATTCAGGAATTCCAGGAAGTATCAGAGCGCCATGAATTTTTACAGTCACAGCGTAATGACTTGGTCGAAGCAAAAAATACGTTGCAAGAAGCAATGGCAGAAATGGATCAAGAAATGAAAAGTCGCTTCGAAACAACATTTGAATCGATCCGAAGTCATTTCCGTCGTGTGTTTAAAGACATGTTTGGTGGCGGAGAAGCGGACCTAGTCTTAACAGATCCTGCTAACTTACTGACAACAGGAATTGATATCGTAGCACGACCTCCAGGGAAGAAATTACAGAACTTACGCCTATTATCTGGTGGGGAACGTGCGCTCACTGTAATTTCCTTGCTGTTTTCCATATTGGAAGTCCGCCCTGTGCCATTCTGTATTCTAGATGAAGTGGAAGCAGCGCTGGATGAAGCGAACGTAGTACGGTATAGTAATTATTTGAAGAAAGTGTCGGAGCAAACCCAATTCATTGTAATTACGCATCGAAAAGGTACGATGGAAGGCGCTGACGTCCTCTATGGCATCACGATGCAGGAATCAGGCGTCTCCAAACTACTTTCCGTGAAATTGTCTGAAGTAGCAGAAGAAATCAGTAGCTAAGGAGTGATGGAATGTCTTTCTTTAAGAAAATAAAAGATAAGATTTCAGGTACAAACGAAGCAGTAACAGAGAAGTTTAAAGATGGTCTGACAAAGACCCGAGATTCATTTACATCGAAAGTGAATGATTTAGTATTCCGATTCCGTGTGGTTGATGAAGAATTCTTTGAAGAGCTCGAAGAAGTATTGCTTCAAGCAGATGTTGGATTTGAAACAGTCATGGAATTAATTGATTTACTGAAAGAAGAAGTACAGCGTAAAAACATTAAAGATACAACCGGTATGCAGTCACTGATATCTGAAAAACTTGTAGAAATCTACAATTCAGGTGAAGAAGTTTCCAATGATTTGAATTTGGAAGAAGGTCGACTGAATGTAATTTTGATGGTTGGAGTGAACGGTGTCGGTAAAACGACAACGATCGGTAAAATGGCATCACGGTTAAAAAAGGAAGGCAAAACGGTCATGCTCGCTGCTGGGGATACGTTCCGCGCAGGGGCGATAGAACAGCTTGTCGTCTGGGGAGAGCGAACGGGTGTAGAGGTCGTTCGTCAGGCTGAAGGTTCAGACCCAGCTGCGGTTATTTTTGATGCAGTTAAAGCAGCAAAGAAGCGCAATGTCGATGTTCTTATTTGTGATACCGCAGGCCGCTTACAAAATAAAGTGAACTTGATGAATGAATTGGAAAAAGTCCATCGTATCATTGGTCGAGAAATTGAAGGCGCACCTCATGAAGTGTTATTAGCATTGGATGCGACGACTGGACAAAATGCATTGATTCAAGCCCAGACATTCAACGAGGTAACGAATGTCACAGGTATTGTATTGACAAAACTAGATGGCACGGCAAAAGGCGGTATCGTGTTGGCGATCCGTAATAAGCTTGACATACCAGTGAAATTTGTCGGTCTTGGTGAAGGTATCGATGATTTACAACCCTTCGATCCAGAGAAATATGTCTATGGATTATTTGCGGACGGATTGGAAATGGAAGATTCTAAAGAAGATGAAGAGGAAATTAAAGAAGACAAGTAAATATACTTGACAGTGGTGTGTATGCAGGATAATATATAATGGTGACTGAAGGAGGTCGTGATCATGCTTGAAAAAACGACAAGAGTGAACTTCCTCTTTGATTTTTATCAATCATTATTAACTGACAAACAACGTTTATATATGCAATTATATTATTTAGATGATCTTTCTCTCGGTGAAATCGCAGAGCAGTACGGCGTATCGAGACAGGCTGTGTATGACAATGTTAAACGGACTGAGGCTATGCTCGAGGATTACGAGAAGAAACTCAATCTGTTCGAAAAACATGAAGGTCGTCTGGAAACCGTAGAGAAGCTAGAAAAAATGGTTCCTACTGTAAATCCAGATCGCTTCATGGAGTTGCTACATACCTTAAAGGATTTTGAATAGGGGGGATTGTCTATGGCATTTGAAGGTCTAGCCGAACGCCTGCAAGGAACGATGAATAAAATCACAGGCAAAGGTAAAATCAACGAAGCTGACGTAAAAGAAATGATGCGCGAAGTTCGTTTTGCTCTAATCGAAGCGGACGTCAACTTGAAAGTCGTTAAACAGTTTGTCAAGACGGTCAGCGAACGCTCAGTAGGACAGGACGTCATGAAGAGTTTGACGCCTGGCCAGCAAGTTGTAAAAATTGTTAAAGATGAATTGACGAATCTGATGGGCGGAGAACAAAACCCTATCCAATTCGCACGTAAATCACCTACCGTTATCATGATGGTGGGATTGCAAGGTGCCGGTAAAACCACAACGACCGGTAAGTTGGCCACGGTTTTACGCAAAAAGCATAATAAAAAACCTTTGCTTGTTGCAGCGGACATTTATCGGCCGGCAGCGATCCAACAACTTGAAACATTAGGCAAGCAAATCACAGTTCCTGTATTCTCTATGGGAACGGACCAGTCTCCTGTTGAAATTGCACATAAAGCAATGGAAGAAGCGGAACGTGAGCATAATGACGTGGTAATTATTGATACTGCGGGTCGACTTCATGTAGATGAAGCGTTAATGCAGGAATTGAAAGATATTCGTGAGTTAACGAATCCAGATGAAGTGTTCCTTGTAGTGGATGCGATGACAGGTCAAGATGCAGTCAATGTTGCGAAAAATTTCGACGATACAATCGGAATCACTGGCGTCATCCTGACAAAACTTGATGGAGATACTCGTGGTGGTGCTGCTTTATCAATTCGTACGGTCACTGAAAAACCAATTAAGTTTGTCGGTATGGGTGAGAAGATGGACGCGCTTGAGCCATTTCATCCAGAGCGTATGGCATCACGAATCCTTGGCATGGGCGATGTCATGTCGTTGATTGAAAAAGCACAAGAAAATGTGGATGAAGATAAAGCTAAAGAACTTGAGCAGAAGTTGCGCACACAAAGCTTCACGCTTGATGATTTTCTTGATCAGATGCAACAAGTGAAAAAGATGGGGCCACTCGACGAAATTTTAAAAATGATGCCGGGTGCAAATAAAATCAAAGGCCTCGATAATGCCAAAGTGGATGAGAGTCAAATGGGTCGCGTAGAAGCGGTCATTTATTCCATGACACTTGCTGAACGGGAAAGCCCGGAAATTATCAACGCGAGCCGTAAAAAAAGAATTGCGATAGGATCTGGAACTTCCACCCAGGAAGTGAACCGTTTGCTAAAGCAGTTTGAAGAAATGAAAAAAATGGTTAAGCAAATGACCAATATGCAACAAAAAGGTAAGAAGAAGGGTAAAATGCCTGGTTTTGATGCGTTTTTTAAATAAAATAGAGGGTGTTAAGAAAAAAACCTTTACAAACAAATAAAACCTTGGTAATATACTATCTTGTGTGAAACTATTCGGAGGTGTAGATAATAATGGCAGTTAAAATTCGTCTAAAACGTATGGGAGCTAAGAGATCTCCTTTTTATCGTATTGTAGTAGCTGATGCACGTGCACCACGTGACGGCCGTCAAATCGATCAGGTTGGTACATACAACCCACTTACAAAACCAGCAACAGTTAAGATCGATGAAGAATTGGCTTTGAAATGGCTTCAAGATGGCGCTAAACCATCTGATACAGTTCGTAACTTGTTCTCAGAACAAGGTATCATGGAAAAATTCCATAACGCTAAATACAGCAAGTAATTTGGAGGGGTGGACATGAAGCAGCTGATTGAAACAATTGTAAAACCGTTAGTCGATTACCCAGATGACGTGAAAGTGGTATCTGAAGAACAATCTCAACGAGTCGTTTATCAGTTATCAGTGAATGCGGAAGACATGGGTAAAGTGATCGGGAAGCAAGGTCGTGTGGCAAAAGCGATCCGTACGATTGTTTACTCAGCAGCAGGCAGCCACCACGGCAAAAAAGTGTATTTGGATATCTTGGATTGATCCAAAAGGAAGGAGCCCCGGTTCCTTCCTTTTTTTGCACGTATAAATACTTTTATTCATACATTGGAGGCGAAATAATGGAATGGTTTAATGTAGGCACGATCGTGAATACCCATGGTATCAAAGGTGAAGTCCGTGTAATGTCCAAAACAGATTTTCCGGATGAGCGATATGAAGTGGGAAGTGAGCTCGCGATTTTCATGCCGAAAGTAAAAGCTCCTACTTTTGTGAAAGTAACAAGTCACCGCAAGCATAAAAACTTTGATTTGCTTACGTTCGAAGGTTATCCAAACATCAATGACGTCGAAAAGTTTCGTGACGGCGTAATTAAAGTATCTGAGAAAGAATTAACAGAACTTGAGGAAAATGAGTTTTACTATCATGAAATCATTGGATGTCGTGTGATTACAGAAACAGGAGAAGAGATCGGCACGGTTTCTGAAATTATTGAAACAGGTGCAAATGATGTGTGGGAAGTAACACCAGCTGAAGGTAAGCCGCATTATATCCCGTATATCGAAGATGTTGTAAAAGACATCGATATCGATGAGCAAGTCATCAAAATTGAACTAATGGACGGATTACTTTCATGATGAAAATTGATATCCTGTCTTTGTTCCCTGAAATGTTTGAAGGTGTACTTCATTCCTCTATCATGAAGAAAGCGCAAGAACAACAGGCCGCATCCTTTCAGGTGACGGATTTTCGTGACTACGCAACAAATAAACATAGAAAAGTGGATGACTATCCTTATGGAGGCGGTGCGGGGATGGTATTAAAACCCGAACCTCTCTTTGCTGCTGTAGAAGACGTCACTTGCACTAGCGACAGTAAACCGCGTGTGATCTTAATGTGTCCACAAGGTGAGCGATTTACGCAAAAGAAGGCAGAAGAACTTGCCGAAGCGCAGCATCTAGTGTTTATCTGTGGCCACTATGAAGGATATGATGAGAGAATCCGTGAACATTTAGTGACTGATGAGATATCACTTGGTGACTTTGTACTGACAGGCGGAGAAGTTGCCTCCATGGCAATCATTGATAGTGTAGTACGGTTACTCCCTGATGTTCTTGGGAACGACCAGTCGGCTGTCCACGACTCTTTTTCGACGGGGATGCTGGAACATCCACAATATACTCGACCTGCTACATTCAACGGCCTTGAAGTGCCTCCTGTGCTGTTATCGGGCAATCACGCAGAGATTGAGAAGTGGAGAGAAGAGCAAGCATTCCTCCGCACTGCAGAGCGTCGTCCTGAACTTCTTGAAGATGCACCATTAACGAAACATCAACAAAAACTCTTTCAACAATGGAAGCATAAAAGAGGCTGAATTTGCTTGATTCGTTAACAGGCATATGCTATGATTTACTAAGCGCTTTTTAAGAGCGCCTATTTTACTGTTGTTCCGCTGCAATTCAAGACGTGCAAGAACATCAGAAAAGAAGGAGAGAAAAACATGCAAAAACTAATTGCAGATATTACAAAAGATCAGTTACGCACTGAACACCCTTCATTCCGTCCTGGCGACACACTTCGCTTGCACGTGAAGATCATCGAGGGAACTCGTGAGCGTATCCAGTTATTCGAAGGAATCGTTATTAAGCGTCGTGGTGGCGGAATTAGCGAAACTTTCACAGTACGTAAAATTTCAAACGGTGTTGGAGTGGAGCGTACATTCCCATTACACACACCTAAACTAGCTCAAATTGAAGTAACTCGTCGCGGTAAAGTTCGTCGTGCGAAGTTGTACTACCTACGTAAGCTACGCGGTAAAGCAGCTCGTATCAAAGAACTACGCTAATAAGATAAACAGAAACGAAGGGGGCCTTGCACTTGGCCTCCTTTCTTTTTGCTCAGAAAGACAATTGACTGTACAATAATAACAGACAAGGCAGGAGGCTGGATTGATGGAAGAGAAAAAAACGAGAAGTGAAGGATTAGAATGGATTAAAGCACTGTTAATAGCGTTTGGATTAGCCGCCATTATTCGTATCTTTTTATTCACACCAATCGTTGTTGACGGTATTTCCATGATGCCAACATTGGAACATGGAGATCGTATGATCGTCAATAAAATCGGTTACACGATTGGTGAACCACATCGCTTTGATATCGTAGTATTCCACGCACCTGAGCAGAAGGATTATATTAAACGTGTAATCGGTCTGCCAGGAGACACAGTAGAGTATAAAGATGATGTACTATATGTAAATGATAAAGCGTATGAAGAACCATATCTGGATCAATACAAATCAGAGGTTCAAGATGGAACGCTGACGGAAGATTTCACACTGCAAGACGTGCCGCAAATCGATGCCCAAACTGTGCCTGAAGATCACATATTTGTAATGGGCGATAACCGTCGGAAGAGTAAAGATTCTAGACATATTGGAGCCGTATCAATCGATGAAGTAATCGGTAGTACGAGTGTAGTATTCTGGCCGATTAAAGATTTCGGTCTTGTGAAATAACGAAAGGGGGCAATTCGAATGACTATTCAATGGTTTCCAGGCCATATGGCGAAAGCGAGACGGGAAGTCACAGAAAAACTGAAGTTAGTCGATATAGTATTTGAATTAATAGATGCGAGACTGCCACTTTCTTCACGTAATCCCATGATAGACGAAGTAACTCAGCATAAACCAAGACTGCTTATTTTGAATAAAATGGACTTGGCTGATGAAATGCAAACGAAGCGTTGGATTACATACTTTGAGAAGCAAGGCTTACGTACAGTCGCGATCAATTCATTTGAAGGCAAAGGCCTACAAACGGTTACAAAAGCGGCAAAAGAAATCTTGCAACCGAAGTATGACCGTATGAAGCAACGTGGCATACGTCCTGGCGCAATCCGTGCAATGATTGTCGGCATACCGAACGTGGGGAAATCTACTTTAATTAATCGATTAGCGAAGAAAAACATCGCGAAAACTGGCAATAAACCAGGTGTAACAAAAGCACAACAATGGATTAAATTCGAAAAAGAACTAGAACTTCTTGATACACCAGGTGTATTGTGGCCGAAGTTTGAAGATCAACAAGTGGGTTATAAACTGGCATTAACAGGTGCGATCAAGGATTCTGTATTAAATATGGAAGAGCTAGCGGTCTATGCACTTAAGTTTTTAGAATCCCATTACCCCGATAGATTAGCACAGCGCTACGAAATGACAACGGTGGGGGACAATATTCAAACATTGTTTGATAAAATCGGTGAACGTAGAAAAGTATATGGAGTTGGCGGAGAAATTGATTATGATAAAGTAGCAGAAATGATCGTACAAGATATCCGCGACCAGCAAGTAGGCAAATTAACATTCGATTTTCCTGAGGAATTTGAATAATCAGAAGCAACGGCTAGGAACTCAGTTTCCGAACCGTTGCTTTTTTGTCGAAAAAATCATTTAGAAACCGATATACTATATAGACAAACATATTTCAGATGGACAGGTGAAGTAAATGACAACGATACAGCAAATAAAAGATCAATTGGTAGAATTACAAGAACCGAATGAGTGGCTTACAGAGCTAGAAAACGACACTAGAAAAGGTGTCCAGCAAGCGATTATTCAATGGCGCGCTCGATATAATAAAAAGCAGGCACTCATTCAAGAATTTCAAAAGAAAAAAGACTTTGATGATGCGTATAAATCCACACAAGTCTTGTTATTGGCAGGAATTGATGAAGCGGGAAGGGGACCTCTAGCAGGGCCGGTAGTAACGGCAGCTGTTATTCTACCGGAAGATTGTTCTGCTCTCATTGGAGTAGATGATTCGAAGAAGATTTCTAAAGAGAAACGACAGGAATTCGCTCAGCTAATTAAAGAACAGGCTGTAGCATACTCCATACACGTTCAATCGGCAAAAGCGATAGATGATTTGAATATTTATCAAGCGACAAAACAATCAATGGAGACAGCTGTAAGTCAACTAGAGATAGCTCCTCATGCAGTAGTGGCTGATGCAATGAATTTACACACCCCGTGTCCGTGTTACTCCGTCATCAAAGGAGACGAAAAAAGCTTAACTATCGCAGCCGCTTCTATATTAGCTAAAACAACCCGTGATGCCCTGATGAATGAATTACACGAAGAGTTTCCCTGGTATGCATTTAATGAAAATGCGGGATATGGAACAGCAAAACATTTACAAGGGCTTGAAACACATGGGTATTGCGAACATCATCGTAAAACATTTGAGCCAATCAAAACAATGTGGAGGGATCGACAATGAATTTAAACTCTTTGTCCGCCTCACCTGCAAGAGCTACGGCTGCGGAAACTCAACCGCTTTCTCTGAAAGAAGGACAAATGATACACGGAAAGATCACACAATTATTTCCTGGTCAAATGGCACAAGTACAAGTAGGAAATCATCAGTTGTATGCAAAGCTGGAAGTGCCTATGCAAGCAGGAGACAATTATTACTTCAAGGTTAACGGTACAGAACCTGAATTACAATTACAGGTTATTTCGGGCCCGATGCGCGGTGGAGAAGGTCAATCTGCTCAACTGACGCAATTAATGGAATCGTTAAATTTACCTAAAACACAAGAAATGAAAGATATTCTTGCTACGATCATCAAGCAAAAAATTCCTATGACGAAAGAGAATATGCTTGAAGCCGTCAATCTTCTAAAATCTGTACCTACTGAAATGAAAGCAAACGCACTCGCGACGCTTGGGAAAATTGCTGAAGGGCGACTGCCTTTCACACCCGCTGTGTTTCAATCGCTACTACAAACGCAGACAGGCACGATTGGGCAACAACTCACGACTTTGCTTGCAGCTATCCAAAGTGAACCTAATCTGCCTCTAGCGATGCGGCAGGAGCTTTTAACGACGATGCAAGCTTTATCATCTCCTCTTAATCAAACGGTAGGAAAAGAACTGCTTAATCAAAGTTTAGCTCAGTTGCTGGATCCACAAGCGGGGAAAACAGATCGATTTGCTGCGTTACAACTATTAAAAAATGCCGACTTACTGCCAGCGAAAACTTCATTGGCTAATTTACCGCAAGTGTTGGCTGAATTAGTAACGAAAGCGAGTGTACAATCTCCCAACTCAGCAAGACCCATGACAAATCAATTGGAAACGAGTAAAACGATACAGTCCCTACTGAATCAGTTGAGCCAAACACCTATATCAAATCAACAAACAGTAAAAGCTCTTGTACAAAATATCACGCAGCAATTAACTACTACCGCACTTCCTGAACCTGTGAAAAATGCCTTGCAGACTGTGATTAATCAGTTAACACAACAACCGATGACAGATAGTTCTAAAGCAGCTATCGTAGAGCAATTTAATAAAGTATTTACTCAAGCTAACACATCAGTAACCACTCCACCTGCAGCATTAAATAACGTAGCGCAACAAGCTACAAATGCCCCCGCTACCGTACAATCTGTACAAGCAGCTATCGGACAATTAAGCCAAACGCCTGCTGCAGATCACCAAGCGGTCAAAGCGATTGTGCAGAATGTAATGCAACAATTGCATTCTAGTCCAGTGATGCCAGAATCGATGAAAACCGCATTGCAGAATGTCTTGAATCAATTTGCGCAACAACCTATGACAGAGGGGGCTAAATCAACATTAGTCGAACAGCTTAGCCAGACAGTGGTACAACAAGCCAGCAAACAAGAAACAACTGCTGTGCCTCTCCAGCAACAAGCTGCCACAAAGGAAGTACAACAATCCATCCCATCGCTTATAGTGCCCGTTGAAAAAGTTGATGAAGCCATTCGTGCATTAATGCAGTCCGCTGAAAAGTCGGAAAATGCTCAAGTGAAACAAATGATTCAGGCAGCTGAAGTACGCGTATCGCAAACGATGAACGGACCTATCATGAAAGAAGCACTGCAACATGTATTGAGTACATTAGGTATGAATTATGAAGCAGTGCTTGGTGGTAAAGAACCTGACTTAGCTAATTTAGCAAGTACATTAAAACCGCAATTACTGGCCATGCTACAAGATCCTTCTTTATCACCGCCACTCCGTGATGCAGCAGAGACCATGGTGTTGCGTATGAATGGCACAGTACTCCAATCGGGAGATACAGGCTTACAACAACAACTAATTATGCAAGTACCACTTGAAATGTTCGGCAAAAAAATCGATGCCACTCTGCAATGGAATGGTCGTATGAAAGAAGATGGCAAAATTGATCCTGCATTCGCCCGAATATTGTTTTATTTGGAATTGGAGTCATTGTCGACTACGTTAGTTGATATGCATGTGCAAAACAAAGTGGTTAACTTGACGATATTTAACGAATTACCTTCGTTAAAAACAATCGGTTCAACTTTCCAAAGTTTGTTAAAAGAAGGTCTTGAAGGAGCGGGTTATAAACTATCTGGTGTTACTTTTAAGCCCTTCAATGAACAGCAACAAATTGCTCAAAAGCCAACTAACCCCTTCCATTTGGATGAAGGAGGAGTGGATTTCAGAATATGAAAGAAGAACAGCGATTTACACGAAAAGAAGCTATTGCGCTTTCCTACGACCCTGAAGTTTCGGACGCGCCGAAAGTACTGGCTAAAGGAAAAGGAAAAATCGCAGAGAATATTCTTGAACGTGCACTAGCGCATGACATTCCTGTACAAGAAGATCCAAGTCTACTGGAGTTACTTGGTCAATTAAATGTTAACGAAACAATTCCTGAAGAATTATATCAGGCGGTTTCCGAAGTGTTTGCTTATATATATCGTTTAGATCGTGAGAAAAGCGGTAAACAATAAGAGTCCATTTGAATTATTGGAAATTATAGAATTTAGTTTTACAATAGTGATTCTTGGACAATGTGTGACGATTTGATTACAATAAAACAGTAGTTGAGCTTCAAGCAATTGTAAATCGAATGGAGGCAGTACGTATGAACATCCATGAATATCAAGGGAAGCAGCTATTAAGAGATTACGGAGTGGCTGTTTCGAAGGGCCGTGTCGCATTTTCGCCAAAAGAAGCGATGACAATAGCGAAAGAAATCGGTACAGAGCCTATTGTGGTAAAAGCGCAAATACATGCGGGTGGACGCGGTAAAGCAGGCGGAGTCAAGATCGTGAAAAGTCTTGATGAAGTGCGTGCGGTAGCTGCTGATTTAATCGGTACGCAACTCGTAACACACCAAACAGGTCCTAAAGGACAAGAAGTCAAACGTCTTCTTGTTGAAGAAGGAATCGATATCGAAAAAGAATTTTATATTGGCCTTGTCGTAGACCGGGCAACGGATCGTGTAACATTGATGGGATCTGCAGAGGGTGGCGTAGAAATTGAAGAAGTGGCAGAAAATAGCCCTGAGAAGATTTTCTACGAAGTGATCGATCCGGTAGTCGGGTTGGTTCCTTTCCAAGCACGTCGTATGGCTTTCAATATGGAAATCCCAAGTAATCTAATCAATAAAGCAGTAAGTTTCTTCTTAGGTTTATATAAAGTATTCAGCGAAAAAGATGCATCAATCGTTGAAATTAATCCACTTGTCGTAACGAAAGATGATCGTGTACTTGCATTGGACGCGAAATTCAACTTTGACGATAATGCTACATTCCGTCATAAAGACATTATGGAATTACGTGACTATGATGAAGAGGATCCGAAAGAAATCGAAGCATCCAAGCATGACTTAAGCTATATTTCTTTAGATGGAAATATCGGTTGCATGGTAAATGGAGCCGGTTTAGCTATGGCTACAATGGATACGATCCATTTCTACGGCGGAGAACCCGCTAACTTCTTGGATGTTGGGGGCGGCGCAAAGAAAGAAAAAGTAGCGGCTGCTTTCAAAATTATTTTATCAGATCCAAAAGTAAAAGGTATTTTTGTTAATATCTTTGGCGGAATCATGAAATGTGACGTAATTGCTGAAGGTGTAATTGAAGCTGCTAAAGAAGTAGGACTTCAAGTGCCACTTGTTGTACGTCTTGAAGGAACGAATGTAGAACGCGGGAAAGCCTTGCTGAAAGAATCCGGCATCAATATTGTTGCTGCAGATTCCATGGCAGAAGGCGCGAAAAAAATCGTCGAGTTGATAGGATAAGAAAGGCAGGTACAAATCATGAGTATTTATGTAAATAAAGATACAAAAGTAATTGTACAAGGAATTACAGGTTCCACTGCCCTGTTCCATACACAGCAAATGTTGGAATATGGTACGAAAATTGTCGCTGGCGTAACGCCTGGTAAAGGCGGTCAGACGGTGGAAGGCGTGCCGGTATTTGACACTGTAGAAGAAGCAGTTAAAGAAACAGGCGCAACAGTTTCCATCATTTATGTTCCTGCACCATTTGCAGCGGATGCAATTATGGAAGGTGTAGATGCTGAACTTGAAATGACCATCTGTATTACCGAGCACATTCCTGTACTTGATATGATTAAAGTGAAGCGTTATATGGAAGGGAAAAATACTCGATTGATCGGTCCAAACTGTCCAGGTGTTATCACTGCAGACGAGACAAAAATCGGTATTATGCCTGGCTATATTCATACAAAAGGTCACGTGGGCGTAGTTTCTCGTTCAGGTACACTAACGTATGAAGCGGTTCATCAGTTAACACAAGAAGGAATTGGTCAAACTACAGCTGTCGGAATTGGCGGAGACCCGGTAAATGGTACAAACTTTATCGACGTCTTGAAAGCATTCAATGAAGATCCAGAGACATATGCAGTAGTCATGATCGGTGAAATTGGCGGTACTGCAGAAGAAGAAGCAGCCGCTTGGATTAAAGAAAATATGACGAAGCCTGTTGTAGGCTTTATCGGTGGTCAAACGGCGCCTGAAGGTAAGCGCATGGGACACGCAGGAGCTATAATTTCCGGTGGTAAAGGTACAGCCGCTGATAAAATTAAAGCTCTTGAAGAAGCTGATGTTCAAGTTGCAGAGACACCTTCCGTCATAGGTGAAACATTAATCAAGGTTCTGAAAGAAAAAGGACTATACGAGAAATGTAAAACGAAGTAAACTGAAAGGAGTAGCTTAATCGCTACTCCTTTTTTTCGTGCTCATGCTTGTAGTGTCGAATAAAGGAGAATTCGATGCTATATACTAATCAGCAACGTCATTTACTTAACTTACATTATATTCATCCTGTACCAATTAATCGTTTCACTAAGTTGTTACAAGAAAATCCTTCATTAGAAAACTTACATTCTTATTCTGCGCTTCACTGGTCGTATATTTTTAACTTACCAGTAGCGAAAACTAAAGAGTTTCCTATGAAATTTAAGGAAATATCCGAACTACCTATAGTGGAACTATTGAGAGGAATAGGATGCTTTCCTATTCCATATTGTCATTCTAATTATCCTGAAGAATTAAAACAATTATGCGATTCACCTGCTGTGCTATATGGCAAAGGAAATATTGATTTATTGAAAATGCATCCCCGTGTGGGAATAATCGGCTCTCGCAAAGCTACTGACTACTCTAGGAAAGCGCTAGCGTTTATTGTTCCGCCACTTGTTGATCATCACATACCGATTGTGTCAGGGCTAGCAGACGGAGCAGACACTATGGCACATCAAGCAGCGATTGAATATGGCGGGGATACGATCGGTGTACTAGGTCATGGGTTTTCTCATATGTACCCCAAAAAAAATCAGCAAATAGCTGAAGAAATGGCGAGAAATCACTTGCTGGTAACTGAATACCCACCGTACTTTCCACCTGCAAAATGGACCTTCCCTATGCGTAATCGGATCATCAGTGCATTATCCAGCGCGCTTGTCATTACGGAGTCTGTCGAAAGAAGCGGAACGATGAGTACAGTCGAGCATGCGCTTGATCACGGAAAAGAAATTTTTGCAGTGCCAGGCGCTATAGATTCTCCTCTTTCTGCAGGTCCGAATAGGCTCTTAGATGAAGGAGCCAAGCCATTGTGGAGTGGTTATCAAATTATTGATTCTCTACAGTGAATCGATGTATCCTATTTTTGTAAAATGTTTAAAAGGTTGCATTATCATGAAAACTGTTATACATTTTGCAACAGATATTCTTTTGCTGAATAAATATAAAGAAATCTCTCTGAGGAGGGAACGATATGGCAGATTACTTAGTAATAGTGGAATCGCCTGCTAAAGCGAAAACGATTGAACGTTACTTAGGAAAAAAGTATAAAGTTAGCGCATCACTTGGTCATTTACGTGATTTACCCCGCAGTCAAATGGGAGTAGATACCGAAAATAATTATGAACCGAAGTATATAACGATTCGTGGAAAAGGTCCGATACTTCAAGAATTAAAAAAAGAAGCAAAGAAAGCGAAAAAAATATTTCTCGCGGCTGACCCGGATCGCGAAGGGGAAGCAATAGCTTGGCATTTATCGCATCAATTAGGTGTGGATATCGAATCAGATTGCCGCGTAGTCTTCAATGAAATCACAAAAGATGCAATCAAAGAATCATTTAAGCATCCGCGCCCTATTAATATGGATTTAGTGGATGCGCAACAAGCTAGAAGAATCCTAGACAGATTAGTGGGCTATAATATTAGCCCGATCCTTTGGAAGAAAGTAAAAAAAGGATTATCCGCGGGACGAGTACAGTCAGTTGCATTGCGTTTAATCATTGACCGAGAAAATGAAATCAATGCATTTGAACCGGAAGAGTACTGGTCGATCACATCCCAGTTCACTAAAGGTGATAAAACTTTTGAAGCGCAATTTTATGGCGATGCTTCTGAGAAGGTCAAACTGACGAATCAAGAACAAGTAGAAGATATAGTGAATTCAATCAAGCCTGATGAATTTGAAGTATCGAAAGTAGTAAAGAAAGAACGTAAACGCAATCCAGCTTTACCGTTTACCACCTCATCGCTTCAGCAAGAAGCAGCCCGAAAGCTGAACTTCCGTGCAAGAAAAACGATGATGCTCGCGCAACAATTATATGAAGGAATTGCAATTGGGAAAAAAGAGGGTACAGTTGGTTTAATTACGTATATGCGTACAGACTCGACAAGAATTTCCGATACAGCAAAAGAAGAAGTAAAATCATTCATCCACACGATGTACGGGGAAGAGTTTATTTCAACTAATACCAAAAAGGCGAAAGCTAAAGCAAAGACGCAGGACGCGCACGAAGCTGTACGACCCACTTCTGCTATGCGGACACCAGATGCGATGAAAGCGTTCTTATCAAGAGATCAGTATCGATTATATA
The DNA here is from genome assembly GCF_029267015.1 of Sporosarcina ureae. Taxonomy (GTDB): domain Bacteria; phylum Bacillota; class Bacilli; order Bacillales_A; family Planococcaceae; genus Sporosarcina; species Sporosarcina ureae_D. The sequence goes on from NZ_JARIEA010000051.1 coordinate 42,567, forward strand.
AACTCATTTGGGAACGGCTTGTTGCAAGTCAAATGGCACCAGCTGTTTTAGATACTGTAACCGCAGACTTCTTAAATGGAGATATTCGATTTAGAGCTTCGGGTTCTCAAGTTAAATTTCCGGGCTTCATGAAAGTTTATATCGAAGGCAATGATGATCAACAAGAAGAAAAAGAAAATATTCTACCGCCTCTTGAAGAAGGAGAACGTATTAAATACGCAGACGTGGATCCGAAACAGCACTTCACACAACCGCCACCTAGATATTCGGAAGCTCGCCTAGTAAAGACACTTGAAGAACTAGGTATAGGTAGACCCTCTACGTATGCACCGACACTTGATACCATTCAAAAACGTGGCTATGTTACCTTGGATGCTAAACGCTTTATTCCAACAGAACTTGGCGGAATCGTTCATCAGGCGGTAAATCAATATTTCCCAGATATCATTGATATTGAATTTACGAGACAGATGGAACAGCGTCTTGACCATGTAGAAGAAGGCACAATAGAGTGGCGAACAGTAATCGATGAATTCTATCGTGATTTCGAAAAACACGTAGAAGTTGCAGATGCTGAAATGGAGAAAATTGAAATCAAGGATGAACCAGCAGGTGAAGATTGTGAGAAATGTGGTTCTCCGATGGTTTATAAGATGGGCCGCTATGGAAAATTCATGGCTTGCTCTAATTTCCCAGATTGCCGTAATACAAAAGCCATTATTAAGCCGATTGGCGTGACATGTCCGAAGTGTAAAGAAGGCGAAGTTGTCGAGCGTAAGAGTAAGACGAAACGAATTTTCTTCGGATGTGATCAATATCCTGAATGCGATTATGTATCATGGGATAAACCGATTTCGAGACCTTGTCCAAAATGTCAGAATACAATGGTAGAAAAACGCTTGAAAAAAGGTGTTCAGATCCAATGTACAGAATGTGATTACAAAGAAGAACCACAAAGCTAAAAAACATCAAAGTAATTCAGTATAATGAGAAAGAGGTAGTTGAAATGACGCAAACTGTAAATGTGATCGGTGCAGGTTTAGCCGGTAGCGAGGCTGCTTGGCAATTAGCTAATAGGGGAGTTCAGGTGAAACTATTTGAAATGCGCCCAGTGAAGCAAACGCCCGCCCATCACACAGATAAATTTGCGGAATTAGTATGCAGCAATTCCCTACGTGCCAACAATCTGACAAATGCAGTCGGTGTGATCAAAGAGGAGATGCGCCAATTCAATTCTTTGATCATTCAAGCCGCGGATGATTGTGCTGTACCTGCTGGCGGCGCGCTTGCAGTAGATCGTCATGAATTCGCTAACAACGTCACTGAAAAGATCCGTAACCATCCGAACATAGAAGTGATCAATGAAGAGGTAACAAAATTACCGGAAGGCATTACGGTAATTGCATCAGGTCCACTGACATCTCCGGCGTTAGCGGAAGAAATACGACAACTGACTGGTGAAGATTACTTATATTTCTATGATGCAGCGGCGCCGATTGTAGAGGCAGATTCGATCGATATGGATAAAGTGTACTTGAAGTCACGTTATGATAAAGGCGAAGCGGCATATTTAAATTGCCCTATGAATGCAGAAGAATTCGAACGTTTCTATGAAGCGTTAATTTCAGCAGAAGTAGCCCCTTTAAAAGACTTTGAAAAAGAACTGTATTTTGAAGGATGTATGCCGATTGAAGAAATGGCGAAGCGCGGTGTGAAAACGATGTTATTCGGTCCATTGAAACCGGTTGGTCTTGAAGATCCTAAAACAGGAAGAGAACCAAAAGCCGTTATTCAGTTACGACAGGATAATGCAGCGGGAACGTTGTATAATTTGGTCGGATTTCAGACACATCTGAAATGGGGAGCGCAGAAAGAACTATTACAGATGATCCCGGGGTTGGAAAATGTAGATATTGTGCGTTATGGAGTCATGCATCGTAATACATTCATCAACTCTCCTAGAGTATTGAACTGCACATACCAACTGAAATCAAAACCAACGATCCTATTTGCAGGTCAAGTTACTGGCGTAGAAGGTTATGTAGAATCAGCAGGTTCAGGCTTGATAGCAGGTATTAATGCCGCACAATTGGCGAAGAGCGAAAAGCCTGTTCGATTCCCTAGAGAAACGGCCCTCGGTAGCATGGCTCGCTATATCACGGAAGCTGATCCGAATAACTTCCAGCCAATTAATATTAACTTCGGGTTGTTCCCTGAACTAAATAGACGATATAGAACGAAAGCTGAACGTGCAAACAAACATGCGACACGTGCGTTAGATTCATTACAAGAATTTAAATCAACAACAAATATAGACTGATCACATCATCTAATATGTTTGAAGTTAAACTGAAGATAGGACTCCATCTAATCGGAGTTCTATCTTCAGTTTTTGAGTTGTATTTAAACGGTGCAACTTCTTCATTGTTATAACGTCTTGTAGTTAGGAAGAAACGATCGTACATATAATGGATAAATAGTTGAAAGTTAAACTAATTTGACCGTTATGTGACGGAAATACTTCATAAACTCAGATATGATCAGGAATCAGTTTTCAAAGTTGCCCAAATTTCCTTGCTATTGTATAGTGTTTTATGGACAACATTTAGATTAAATATTCTATTCCCAATTATTTGCAACCAATAATCTTTCGAAGCTTCAGGTGCACGTTGTACGATGATAAATTCGTATCGAGGTGATAAAATGATTCCTGAAATAGAACAACTAGCAAAAGAATACGTATCCTATATTCGTCTGGAGAAAAACTATTCATCTTATACTGTCGCAGAATATGAAAAAGATCTTCAAGATTTTTTATTGTTCTTGCAGCAAGAGAAAATCGATACGTTCGATGATGTTAATTACCCTGTAGCTAGATTGTATGTTACCCGTTTATATGATCGTTCGTACGTTAGAACGAGTATCTCTAGAAAAATATCAGCTATCCGATCTTTTTTTAAATTCATCAATGCCCGATATGGAATTGAAGATCAGGCATTTCGATTATTGTATCATCCGAAGCAAGAAGAACGTCTTCCTGCTTTTTTCTATCAACAAGAGTTGGAGAAATTATTTGATGCCACGATGGGTGAAGATTTTCGGTCATTACGGGATCGCGCTCTACTTGAGATGCTTTATGCAACCGGTATCCGTGTAGGTGAATTGGTGGAAATCGAAGTGCAAGATGTGGATCATTATTTAGGAATTGTGAAAGTAATGGGTAAAGGACGAAAAGAACGTTTTGTGCCGTTCGGGAGTTTTGCAGGCGAAGCACTGCAGAACTATATAGACAGTAGTCGTCCACGATTAATGAAGCAAAAGAAACATGCGAAGTTATTTGTTAATCTACGTGGGGATCCATTAACAGATCGTGGGGTACGCTATGTACTAGATGACTTGATGAAGAAGGCATCATTGCATACCAATATTTCACCACATATGATCCGTCATACGTTTGCGACACACTTGCTCAGTGCTGGTGCTGATCTTCGGACAGTACAGGAACTACTAGGGCACAGTCATCTGTCGTCAACTCAGGTCTATACCCATATCACAAATGAACACTTACGCCAGACTTATTTACAAACGCACCCTCGTGCTTAGGAGGAACTATAATGAAATTTCATGCAACAACGATATTTGCTATTCATCATGACGGGCAATGTGCTATGTCAGGAGATGGGCAAGTGACGATGGGTGAATCAGTCGTCATGAAACATACAGCAAAGAAAGTTCGCAGATTGTTTAATGGTAAAGTCTTAGCTGGTTTTGCTGGTTCTGTGGCAGATGCATTTACGTTATTTGATTTGTTTGAAGCTAAACTTAATGAATACGATGGCAATCTTCAAAGAGCTTCTGTTGAACTAGCGAAAGAATGGCGTGGGGATCGTATACTACGTAAACTTGAGGCATTGTTACTTGTTATGGATGAAAATACATTATTGCTTGTCTCAGGTACTGGCGAAGTAATAGAACCGGATGACGGGGTATTGGCAATCGGATCGGGTGGTAATTATGCTCTAGCTGCTGGACGTGCATTGAAAAAACATAGCAGTGAATTGACAGCAGAAGAAATTGCAAAGATTTCACTTGAAACAGCAGCCGACATTTGCGTATTTACTAATCATAATATTATCGTGGAGGTGCTTTAACTAATGAAGCAAGAAATGACTCCTAAAGCGCTCACGGCGTATTTAAACCGTTTTATTATTGGGCAGGAAAAAGCAAAGAAGGCAGTGGCAGTTGCTATGCGCAATCGATACCGCCGTATGCAATTAACACCTGAAGAACAGGAAGAAGTCATACCCAAAAACATTTTGATGATTGGGCCTACAGGTGTCGGGAAAACAGAAATCGCTCGAAGAATTGCAAAGTTAATTCATGCACCCTTCGTAAAAGTGGAAGCGACAAAGTTTACGGAAGTAGGCTATGTAGGGCGAGATGTTGAGTCTATGATACGTGATTTAACTGAAGTGGGCGTGCGTATGGTTAAAGAAGATATGCGCGAAGCAGTTAAAACACAGTCTCAAAAGCTGGCGGAAGAACGTTTAGTGAAATTACTTGTTCCTGAAGCAAAAAAGAATACAGAAGGTCAAAATCCGTTTGAAATGTTTTTTGGTCAAAAGACACAACCTGAACCAGTGCAAACAGAAGATCAATCTGAGATTAGACGAAAGCGTTCAGATATTGCAGATCAGCTAGCGAATGGTCAAATAGAAGAAAAAATGGTGACAGTAGAAGTGCAAGCGCAACAACCTTCTTTATTTGATGCGTTGCAAGGGTCGGGTATGGATCAAATGTCAGGCATGCAAGACGCTTTATCGTCACTCATGCCGAAGAAGAAAGTTCAGCGTCGCATGAAAGTAAAAGACGCGAGAATCGTATTGGAAGCAGAAGAAGCGGATAAGTTAATTGATCAAGATGAAGTGGCACGCAAGGGAATTGAATTAACAGAACAAGCGGGAATTATTTTCCTTGATGAAATGGATAAAATCGCAAGTAGCAACCAGAAGTCTTCTGGTGAAGTGTCTCGCGAAGGTGTACAACGTGATATTTTGCCAATCGTCGAAGGCTCTACAGTCACAACAAAATATGGGGCTGTCAAGACAGATTATATTTTGTTCATTGCTGCTGGAGCATTCCATATGTCGAAGCCCTCTGATATCATTCCGGAGCTTCAAGGTAGATTCCCGATTCGTGTAGAATTAGACAAATTGACAAAAGATGATTTTGAGCGCATACTGCGAGAACCGGATTTTTCTTTATTAAAACAATATGAACGCCTTCTTGCGACAGAAGAAGTTGAAATTGAATTTACAGACGAAGCAATCAGCAAGCTGGCTGAAATTGCATACGAGGTAAATAATGAAACAGAAAATATTGGTGCTAGAAGATTGCATACGATTTTGGAGAAGTTGCTAGAAGATTTATCATTCGAAGCGGCAGAAATCGGTCCTGCATCTATTAAGATTACACCAGCCTATGTGGACGAAAAGCTGGATGGAATTGTAAAGAACAAAGATTTGTCACATTTTATTCTATAAGGAAGTCGTAATAGTTTATTTAACGATTGAAAACCTTTAGAATATTCATTAAAGTCAGAAGAAATCCTTGAGGAGGAACAATAGAAATGAGTTTATTAGTTAAAACAAGAAAAATTAATGCAATGTTACAAAAAGGTGCAGGCGGTCCTGTTAACTTTAAAGAGATGGCGGAAGAGCTAAGTGACGTAATTGATTGTAACGCGTTCATCGTAAGTAGAAGAGGTAAGTTGCTTGGTTTAGAAATTCATCACCAAATCGACAATGATCGTATGAAGAAAATGTTTGAAGATCGTAAATTCCCTGAGGAGTATACGACTCGCTTGTTCCAGATTAATGAGACATCTCCAAACATTGATATCGAGAGTGAACATACAGTGTTCCCTATCGAAAACAAAGAACTATTTCAAGATGGTTTAACTACGATCGTACCGATTATTGGTGGCGGCGAGCGCTTGGGTACTTTGATTCTTGCCAGACTAAAAGAAGGATTCACAGAAGATGATCTAATTCTTGCTGAATACGGCGCGACAGTAGTTGGTATGGAAATCTTACGTGAGAAATCTGAAGAGATTGAACATGAAGCACGCAGTAAAGCGGTCGTACAAATGGCGATCAACTCATTGTCTTACAGTGAGCACGAAGCAATCGAGCACATCTTCAAAGAATTAGACGGTAACGAAGGGCTACTTGTAGCTTCTAAAATTGCAGATCGAGTTGGAATTACGCGTTCAGTCATCGTAAATGCGCTTCGTAAATTAGAAAGTGCTGGCGTTATTGAATCACGTTCTTTAGGAATGAAAGGTACGTATATTAAAGTATTGAATGATAAATTCCTTGAAGAACTTGAAAAGCATAATTCTTAAAAAATATTGTCGCTAAAAAAATATCTAAGAACTGAAGTAAGATCCGTAACTACGGACTTTACTTCAGTTTTTTTATTTTAGAAATAATTATGTGTTATTATTTCTGGTATGGAAGTACTATGCTAGTAAAAAGTGATAGGTCATTATTTAAAAATCAGAGATAATAAAGAATTTTTTCCGTTGAAAACAATATTTCGACATTATATTAGCCTATATGACAAAATAATGTAATTAACTCATTAACAGACCGAATGTGTATATCGAAATACTGATTTATATGATATAAAATAACGAGTTGATTTGTGTTCATTATTCTGAATTCAGTAAAATGGTTACTTTATACTATAAATTGTTTTAGAAATGATTGGACAAAAATCATTAATCTCCGCTACAATAGAGTAGTAGTATCATAAAAAATAACCTTTTTCTACAAAGTTATTAGTGAAGAATAACATTACTCAATAAAACTCTAGTAAAAACCATGAAAATTGAACTAAATGAGGGAAGGGTGGGAGACGATGGAGATTTATGGTGGTACCATCAACCTGCTTGAAAAAGGTTTGGACTATTCATCTGCGAAAGGTAAGGCAATTTCGCAAAATATAGCGAATGTAGACACGTCGAACTATAAAACGAAGAATGCGAATTTTAAAGAAGTATTTTCCAGTGAAAAAAGTAAAGGTCTTGAAGCTTATAAAACTGACTCAAAACATATAGACTTTACCCACTCAGCATCGAGTAAAATATTCGATGTATCTGCTTTGCGTTATCGACAAGATCGTAATGGTGTAGATATGGACAAAGAACAAGCGGATTTAGCAGCTAATCAAATATACAACTCTGCTTTGATTGAACGATTAAACGGCAAATTCAATTCATTACAGAGTGTTATTAAAGGAGGTCGTTGATCATGAGTATATTTCATAGTCTAAATTCGTCGACTTCTGCATTAACAGCTCAACGGTTACGGATGGATGTTATCTCATCCAATATGGCGAATATCGATTCAACTAGGGCGAAACAAGTAGATGGCGAATGGCAACCATACAGAAGGAAAACAGTTACGTTACAACCGAAGGAAAGTCAATTCTCCTCATTCCTACAAGTAGCTAAAGGAGTTCATTCGCATGGCAATGCAGGAAATGGTGTGGCAGTAACACGTGTCAAAGAAGATCGAGAAACTCCATTTAAATTGGTATTCGACCCATCACATCCAGATGCTAATGATGAAGGGTATGTTGAAATGCCAAATATTGATCCTTTACGCGAAATGATTGATTTAATGTCTGCCACTCGATCGTATGAAGCGAACGTAACGGCGTTGAATGCAAACAAATCGATGCTGATGAAAGCGTTGGAGATCGGAAGATAATATACTAGTAATTTATTAGGAGTGAACTAGATGGCGATTCAATCTATTACAGGTGCAATGCCTGCTATGTCGATTCAACAATCTGACATGAAAGTACAAAAGACACCTTTCGAGGCTCAACAGAATTTCTCATCAATGTTAAATGATGCAATTCATCAAGTGGATCAAACACAAAAAGTCTCAGATACTATGACAGCTAAACTTGTTAAAGGTGAAGATGTCGATTTACATAATGTAATGATTTCGGCACAAAAAGCGAGTATCGCATTAAATGCAACAGTAGAAATGCGTAATAAAGTCGTAGAAGCATACCAAGAAATCATTAGAATGCCTGTCTAACAGATAGAAAGCACTGGGTAGAAGTGGAATCGTGCCTAGTGAGGCTGACCGGGGGATTAGAATGAAAGAAAGATTGACAAAACTCAGAGCAGATCTTAAAGCCTTCTGGGAAAGTCGAACAAAAAATCAAAAAATCATATATATTGTGACGGCGGCCAGTGTAATCGCGCTGGCGGTTTTTTTAACAGTGGCTTTGTCACGTACTACGTATGTAACACTTTATTCAGAAGTATCACCATCTGAAATCGGTCGCATAAAAGAAGTGCTAGACGGTCAGGGCGTTCCTTATCTTGTAGAGCCTGGCGGTACAGCGATATCTGTGCCTGAAAAGCAACTGGATAACTTGCGTGTTTCACTTGCGGCAGAAGGTTTCCCAGATTCTGGACTGATCGATTATTCATTCTTCTCGGATAACGCAGGGTTTGGTACTACAGATAATGAATTCAATATGATTAAGCTTGCTGCGATGCAAACAGAATTAGCTAATCTAATAAAGGGTATAGAAGGTATTAAGGACGCAAAAGTTATGCTTACTTTACCGACAGAAGGGATCTTCGTAAACGATACTACATCAGAAGCTAGTGCAGCGATCATGTTGAAGACGAATCCGGGACAAAATTTTTCGGAACAACAAATCACTTCACTTTATAATCTAGTTTCGAAAAGCTTACCTAACCTATCTAATGATAATATCGTCATACAGAACCAATACTTTGAGTACTTTGATCTAAAAGATTCAGGAGACTCTTATGGAGCTAGTGTGACGGATCAAATGGGCGTGAAAAAGACCATTGAACGCGACTTGCAACGACAGGTTCAAATGATGCTCGGTACATTGATGGGACAAGACAAAGTAGTTGTATCAGTCACGACAGATATTGACTTTAAAAAAGAACAACGTGAAGAAAACTTGGTTACGCCAGTAGATCCCGAAAACATGGAAGGTATTGCTCTCAGTGTGCAACGTATCACGGAATCTTTCTCGGGTACGAATCCGGCAGTAGGTGGAACACCTGAAGGAGAAGACCCTACGGATAACCGTACTACCTATGTAGAAGGTGAAGGCGGAGATGGAGATTACGAACGTCTTGAAGAAACAATTAATAATGAAGTGAACAGAATAAAAAAAGATATAGTAGAGAGCCCGTACAAAATCAGCAATATTGGTATTCAAGTTATGATCGAACCTCCAACTGCAGATGATCCAACTTCATTAGCTCCAGAAGTTAGACAAGATGTCGAACGTATTTTAGAGACTATTGTACGTACATCTTTGGATAAAGAAGCAGCTGGGGAATTAACGGATGAAATACTGGCCGAAAAAATCGCGGTTTCCGTTCAACCACTTAAAGGCAAGAATGTTGCGTTTGAAGATCCGAAGACAATGATTCCTTGGTGGGCGTATTTAATTGGCGGTGTATTACTGCTAGCCGTAATTGTCCTTGTGGTGCTGTTCTTGCGCAAGAGACGTAATGAAGCGGCAATGGAAGAGGAGCTCGCAATGGAACAAGCTCAGGCCCAATTAGATTCCGTGCAAGTTGATGACATCAACTTGGAAACAGAAACAGAGGCGACCGCAAGAAGAAAACAACTAGAAAAAATGGCCAAAGATAAACCGGAAGAATTCGCGAAATTATTGCGAACATGGATTGCCAAGGAGTAACGGAGGGGTTTTAGTTGGTTAAGAAAGACAAAGTCATGTCAGGTAAACAAAAAGCTGCCCTATTGCTCATCTCTCTAGGACCAGAAGTTTCGGCTTCAGTCTATAAGCATTTGAATGAAGAAGAGATCGAGCAACTGACGTTAGAGATTTCAGGTGTGAAAAAAGTCGAATCCTCTGTAAAAGAAGAAATTATTGAAGAATTTCATAATATCGCTCTTGCGCAGGATTATATTTCTCAAGGCGGTATTGGCTATGCCAAGACAGTTCTTGAAAAAGCACTCGGAAAAGACCATGCCCAAGCTATCATTAACCGGCTAACCTCTTCACTTCAAGTGCGACCGTTTGATTTCGCCAGACGTGCAGAACCATCACAAATACTAAACTTTATACAAAATGAACACCCACAGACCATTGCGTTGATTTTATCTTATTTGGAAGCGGAGCAGGCAGGATTGATCCTGTCACAACTCCCCCAAGAAATGCAAGCAGATATAGCAAAACGCATTGCTACAATGGAATCTACTTCACCGGAAGTAATCAGTGAGATTGAAGCAGTCCTGGAACGAAAATTATCTTCTACTGTTACGCAGGACTTTACCGAAACGGGTGGCGTAGACGCAGTCGTGGAAGTATTGAATGGTGTAGACCGTTCGACAGAAAAAACGATTCTCGATGCGCTTGAAATTCAAGATCCTGAACTTGCAGAAGAAATTCGCAAGAGAATGTTTGTCTTTGAAGATATCATCACATTGGATAACCGTTCAATTCAGCGTGTTATTCGTGATTGTGAAAATGAAGATTTGATTTTAGCAATGAAAGTATCAAGCGAAGAAGTAAAAGATATATTATTCAAGAATATGTCACAGCGTATGGCAGAGTCATTCAAGGAAGAAATGGATGTTATGGGGCCGGTACGACTTCGTGATGTAGAAGAAGCGCAATCCCGTATCGTCGGAATCATCCGTAGACTTGAAGATGCAGGAGAAATCATTATAGCGCGTGGTGGAGGAGATGACATCATTGTCTAATCTGTTTCGATCCGAGCGTACGGTAATGAATCAAAGCCCTACAAAAGAAATTTTAATCCGTAACTTGCAACCTTCACAACCGGTTGAAGAGACAGTAGAGCCGGTAAGTATGGGTAAAGTATTCATGGAACGCAATCGCTTGTTGCAGGAGATGGAGCAACGTAAAAGCATAGTAGATACCGAAATAAAACAACGATTAGATCAAGCGGCTGCAGATGTTGAATCGATGCATGCAGCTTGGGCTAGTGAAAAAGAAGAATTACAGCAACAAGCCTATGATGAAGGCTTTCAGGCGGGGTATGAAGATGGTCGTAATAAAGCAATGGCTGAAATGCGTGAAATGATAGAGGCTGCAAACGAAACTACTACTTTATCTTACGAGAACGCAACCCAATATTTAATCAATCAAGAACGCGTCATTTTGGATATTGGTATGCACTCAGCCGAACGAATTATTAATAGAGTGATAGAAGAAGATGATGAGGCGTATTTATCCATTGTCCGAAAAGGCATTAAAGAAGCGCAGGAGAGTAAAGAAATTAAATTATTCGTACCGACTGAACAGTTTAAAATGGTCACGACACATCGGTCGGAACTCGCTTCGATTTTTCCACCCGAAACCCCGTTCCTTATTTTTGTCAATGAAGATTTCAATGCAACAGATTGTTTTATCGAAACGAACCATGGTCGCATCGTAGTGAGTGTAGATGATCAACTGAATGAACTGAAAGAACAATTGGTGAAAATAATGGAAGATGGTGTGTGAATTTGAAAAAAGCTGAAGATCTCATTCCAATCATTCCGAATATCAATACGTTAAAGAAGTTTGGGCGCGTTATTCGTGTAGTAGGATTGCTAATAGAATCCGAAGGTCCCGAGTCATCGATAGGTGATGTATGCTTTATTCACTTGAACGTCCCAGAAGAAGGACGTTCCTTAATTCAAGCCGAAGTTGTAGGATTTAGAGAAGAAATTGTCATGCTGATGCCTTATACGGATATTCGTAATATTTCAAGTGGTTGTTTAGTGGAAACGTTAGGTAAACCACTTGAAGTAAAAGTAGGAATGAATCTGCTAGGACAAGTTCTAGATTCTTTAGGTAAACCGATTGATAATAGTCCCCTACCTAAAGGTCTGGCAACAGTACGAACGGAAAACAGCCCTCCGAACGTTTTGACACGTCCTACTATTAATGACAAGTTGGCTGTAGGCGTAAAGGCAATCGATGGTATGCTGACGGTGGGAAGTGGTCAGCGTGTCGGGATATTCGCTGGTTCGGGTGTGGGTAAAAGTACATTGCTTGGGATGATCGCACGTAATACGGAGGCCGACATCAATGTGATCGCACTGATTGGGGAACGTGGTCGCGAAGTTCGGGAGTTTATCGATCGTGATCTTGGGCCAGAGGGATTAAAGAAAACAATTGTCGTAGCTGCCACTTCCGATCAACCAGCGCTAATGCGAATAAAAGGTGCGATGACAGCTACAGCGATTGCGGAGTACTTCCGCGACAAAGGGCTGAACGTCATGCTGATGATGGACTCAGTTACCCGTGTAGCCATGGCGCAGCGTGAAATTGGTCTAGCAGTCGGTGAACCACCAGCAACAAGGGGTTACACTCCTTCTGTTTTCGCTATTCTACCCAAACTATTAGAACGCAGTGGAACGAATGAAAAAGGTGCTATCACCGCTTTTTATACTGTGTTAGTTGACGGTGATGATATGAATGAGCCGATTGCAGATGCTGTGCGAGGAATTCTTGACGGTCACATAGTGTTAGATCGTATGCTAGCTAATAAAGGCCAATATCCTGCAATCAATGTGTTGAAAAGTGTCAGTCGTCTAATGAATCATATTGCGGATCCAGAACACCTGAAAGCAGCAGCGAAATTACGTGAATTGTATTATGCCTATGACAAATCAGAGGATTTAATCAATATAGGTGCATATAAAAAAGGAACGTCACGAGAAATCGATGAAGCGATTGAATACGAGCCGATCATTACCAATTTTCTAAAGCAAAAGTTTAATGAGAATATCCAATTAGAAGACACGGTAAATGAAATGGTTGCGTTAGCTTCTGGAGGAGGAGAGCGTAAATGACTTCTTTCCATTATCGTTTTGATAAAGTTTTAGATTTACGTGAACAAGAGCGTGATGAAACGGAAATGGCTTATAAAGAAGCGATTGAAGAGTTCGAAAAAGTGGCCACGCAGTTGTATGACCAGATGAAAAAGAAAGAAAATATCTTGGAAGAACAGCAACAACGTATGACTACAGGTTTTTCCATTGATGACTTGCACCACTATTCTCGTTTTATTACTACACTTGATGTAACGATAGATCACATTCAACAAGAAGTAATGAAATCCCGTTCAAAAATGAATTGGTATGAAACGCAGCTGTTGGAAAAGAACATAGAAGTAAAGAAGTTTGAGAAGATGAAGGAAATCGGTAAAGAACAACATGATGCCGAGATGGAACATGTGGAAGCAAATCGAATTGACGAACTATCGACGATGAAGTTTCGTTCAAAAGAAGACGGGTGGTAAAGTGGCTAAAACGAAAAAGAAAAAAGAGGTTAAAGACTCTGTCGAAGTATCAGAAAAAAAGTCGATTGGCTTTTTTCAGATTTTACTCGCATGGATCATCATTCCTCTCATGTTCACAACGGCTGTTGTCTTAATAATAGCTAAAGTAGCAGATGTCAACGTTTTCGATCAGGCGAAAGAATGGACAGCAAAAGTCCCGTTTTTGGAACAAAAAGTACCTGATGAAAAAGTCGAAGGAGATCTAATATTAGAAGAACGTGTAATTTCTCTACAAGCAGAAATTCAAGAAAAAGAAGCGCAATTATTTGAAGTGCAAGACGAGCTTACTCAAGTGAAAGACTCTAATGAAACACTTGTAATCGAAAAAGAAAAACTGAATGAAGAGATCGAGAAGCTAAAACTAGAACAAAGTGAATCCAAACGTGATTTCAAAGAAATTGTTACGACATATGAGCAAATGTCGGCCAAATCATCAGCTCCTGTCATTACCAAAATGGGTGATGCAGAAGCCATTCAGATATTATCTAGTCTAAAGCCCGCTACACTAGCTGCTATACTAGAGAAAATGTCCCCTGAAGAGGCCGCTAAATATACTTCTATGCTTACAAAGTAGTATAATAGTAATTGAGGGAGGTGAAAAAGTGAACTTAGGACTATTAATGGG
>NZ_JARIEA010000003.1 GCF_029267015.1 Sporosarcina ureae
AGTTGTCATGTAAACTAATGACGACTTGGACAGCTCTTTTTTATATTCTACTTACGTTCCTTTTTTTCGACGAGAAGTTTGAGTGCAGTCCTAGCTTCCCCGTTGATTTCGATATCGGTGAAAGCAGGCGCGCAAATTAGGTCGCCTCCACTTGGTGCTACGAATCCTCTAGCGATTGCAATTGCTTTTACTGCTTGATTTAATGCTCCAGCTCCGACCGCCTGGATCTCGGCAAAGCCCTGTTCACGAATAACCGCAACTAGTGCTCCTGCTACTGAGTTCGGATTTGAGCGAGAAGATACTTTCAAGGGACTCACGATATTTCCTCCTTATTTTGCAATGTCTATGGAACGCGTATATTCCATACAACATCCTATGATAAGTAAGGAGGATTTAGACACTTTTAAAATTAGTTTTTAAACGGATGATCTTCGTTAATTCTAATACGCTCAATTTTGAGAGCTTTACCAGTTTTATCATCCAATTCTACGAACATTCCGTTAAGCTGTGGTCTTCCACTTTTCGGTACTTCAAATCGAGTGGGCAAGTTAGTATAGAAACGGTACAATACATCTTCTTTTTTCATTCCTAATATTTCATCGTATGGGCCCGTCATGCCTGCATCGGTTAAATAAGCAGTCCCTCCTGGAAGGATTCGATCATCGGCTGTTTGCACATGTGTATGTGTTCCGACAACGACAGATGCTTTGCCATCCAGATGCCAGCCCATCGCAATCTTCTCACTTGTTGCTTCTGCGTGAAAATCGACAAAAACGAGTGGTGATGTTTTCAAAGCTTCTTCTAGTAGTTCATCCGCTTTGGCGAATGGATCATCATGTGGCGGTAAGAATGTTCGACCATGTAAGTTGATAACTGATAGAGTAACACCATTCTTTGTAATAGACGTCATGCCTTTACCAGGAGCTTGATCAGAAAAATTCGCAGGACGAATCAAGTAATCCACTTCATCTATAAAATCGTAAATTTCACGTTGATCCCATGTATGGTTACCCATTGTGATGACATCTACTCCAGCATGCAATAAATCATGATAAATTGATTTTGTAATCCCTCTGCCTGAAGCCGCATTTTCTCCATTTGCGATAATGACATCGGCTTGATATTTGCGTTTCAAACGTGATAAGTAATCAATTACCATTTCTCTTCCCATAGATCCAACGATATCTCCAATAAAAATTACTTTCATCTGTAACAACCTCTTTCCAAAATGAAAACAGCTTCCAAACGAACCGGAAGCTGTTTTGTGTTAGGTATTATTTTGCATATTCTACTGCGCGGGTCTCCCGTATGACCGTCACTTTAATATGCCCTGGATAGTTTAATTCTTCTTCGATTTGTTTTCGTATATCACGTGCTAAGCGATGTGCGGTAATATCATCGATCTGTTCGGGGCGGACAATGATACGCACTTCCCGTCCTGCCTGAATGGCAAATGACTTCTCTACACCTTCGTATGATTCCGAAATTTCTTCGAGTTTTTGTAGACGTTTTATATAGTTTTCTAATGTTTCACTTCGTGCACCTGGTCTTGCTGCAGATAATGCATCCGCTGCTGCGACTAGCACTGCGATAACAGATGTTGCTTCTTCGTCACCGTGGTGAGAAGCAATACTATTGATGACAACCGGATGTTCTTTATACTTCACTGCAAGCTCTTTACCGATCTGCACGTGACTTCCTTCTACTTCATGATCGATAGCTTTACCGATATCGTGAAGTAAACCAGCCCGTCTAGCAAGCGTAACATCTTCACCCAACTCTGCTGCAAGCAAGCCTGTTAAGTATGCTACTTCAATAGAGTGCTTCAAAACATTTTGTCCGTAACTTGTACGGAAGTGTAGACGACCCAAAATTTTGATCATATCCGGATGTAAATTATGAACACCTACATCGAATGTAGTTTGTTCTCCTTTTTCGCGAATCAGCTCGTCCACTTCTCTTCTGGACTTGTCGACCATCTCTTCGATACGCGCAGGGTGGATACGACCATCCTGAACTAATTTCTCAAGAGCCAATCTTGCTGTTTCTCTACGAACTGGATCAAAACCAGATAGGATAACAGCTTCTGGCGTATCGTCAATAATCAAATCAATACCCGTAAGTGTTTCGAGTGTACGAATATTTCGCCCTTCACGACCAATGATGCGACCTTTCATTTCATCATTTGGTAAATTAACGACGGAGACTGTTGTTTCTGCCACATGATCTGCTGCAAATCGTTGCAGTGCCAATGAAAGGATTTCACGTGCTTTACGCTCGGATTCCTCTTTAGCCCGTTGCTCGGATTCTTTCGTCATGACTGCAATATCCGTAGAAAGCTCTTCTTCTACATCTTCCAAGATGACGCGTTTCGCTTCATCTCTTGTTAAGGAAGAGATTCTTTCCAGTTCGGTCTTCTGTGTAGTAACAAGTTCTTCCGCTTTGCGTTCCATCTCTTCAATATGCTGTT
Organism: Sporosarcina ureae; assembly: GCF_029267015.1. Taxonomy (GTDB): domain Bacteria; phylum Bacillota; class Bacilli; order Bacillales_A; family Planococcaceae; genus Sporosarcina; species Sporosarcina ureae_D. The sequence continues at coordinate 2,471 of NZ_JARIEA010000003.1, forward strand.
GTCTTTCTAATAGCGCATCTTCTTTGCGCTCTAGACCTGCTTCTCTTTTATTGAGCGCATCATCCTTGCGATCAAGGTTTTCTTCACGCTGTAAGAGACGGTTTTCTTGTTTCTGTAATTCCGTCCTTCTCTCACGGACTTCTGTTTCTGCTTCAATCCGCAGTTCGTGAGTTTCATCTTTCGCTTCTAACAGTGCCTCTTTCTTCACTGACTCCGCTTCACGCTTCGCCTCTTCGACGAGTTGGTTGGCAGTATGCTTGGCACCAGTCACTTTTGAATCATTCACATTCTTCAATATAAAAAAGCTAACAACTGCACCGACGATGAGACTTAGCAAAACGGAGATGAGTATTTCAATACCCATTGAGGTCACCTCCTCCTGCTTATTCTTTTCTTTTCAGTCGGCTCGTATAATCAATTTTGCCATGGCGGTTATATTCACGTTACTTGTTACCAGGGGTTCCTGGTAATGTCCCGACGATCTGTGAAAACGCCGAAGGCCTAACTTAATCCAACGGGTAGTAGAAACCCTGCTGTTTCGGGACTAATTTTTATTGATGTCACTACTTTTTACTTATCTTTTTATTTTGCTGAATTAAGTTAAATCAACATACTGCCAAAAACAATTGATTGGTTTGTTAAATATAGGACGTATATAATACGCCACTTTAATTGTATAGTTGTATTTTTATTGTGTCAAGGAATGATGGAGGAAAAATGATCCTACAGTCGCTTTTGTATTGTTTGACTGAGTCTTTCCACTTTCATTTCTCTTGATTCATTTAAATAACCATTAATTTTCCCGAAAAGCAGAAAATACGTTAAACAAGTAGACCGTGATTATATACGTCGAACCTAGAATTTAGTGTACTTTGTAGTGCGTTGGTTTTATAAAACAATTAGTTTACGTTATGTATTTCTATATAAAATTACATAGGTTCAACTTCATAAAAAAACCGCCAATAAAAATTGGCGGTTTACATGCATAGCTTACTTCTCTTCTGGTAGAGATAGTAAGTCATCAAGCTCATCTTCATCATCACCGTGCGCTGCAATCACATAGTTTGTAGCATTTAAACCATATGATTCACGAATCTTTCCTGCAATTTCGTCACGCATTTTCAGATTTTCTTTTAAGAATTGTTTCGCGTTTTCACGACCTTGTCCTAAACGCTCACCTTCATAAGAATACCAAGCACCGCTTTTTAGTACTACTTCCAATTCTGAACCTAGATCTAGAATTTCACCTTCTTTTGAAATTCCTTCACCATACATAATGTCCACTTCTGCCGTACGGAATGGAGGTGCGACTTTGTTTTTCACAACACGGATTCTTGTCTTATTACCCATAATATCATTACCTTGTTTAATTGCTTCACCTCTACGAACTTCAAGACGAACGGAAGCGTAAAACTTCAGAGCACGTCCTCCTGGTGTTACTTCAGGGTTACCGAACATCACGCCTACTTTTTCACGAATCTGGTTGATGAATACTGCAATCGTATTTGATTTATTAATTGCACCAGAAAGTTTGCGCAAGGCTTGTGACATTAAACGAGCTTGCAAACCAACGTGTGCGTCACCCATTTCGCCTTCGATTTCAGCTTTCGGTACAAGAGCAGCTACTGAGTCTACTACGACGATATCTACTGCACCTGAACGTACAAGAGCTTCTGCAATTTCCAAAGCTTGCTCACCTGTGTCGGGTTGAGATAATAATAATTCATCGATGTTAACTCCTAGCTTTTGTGCATAGACAGGGTCTAACGCATGTTCCGCGTCAATAAATGCCGCTGTACCGCCACTTGCTTGTACTTCTGCAATTGCGTGCAAAGACACAGTTGTTTTACCTGAACTCTCTGGTCCATATATCTCAATTACTCGTCCGCGTGGATATCCGCCTATTCCCAAGGCCGCATCCAGTGCTAATGAACCTGATGATGATGTATCGATTTGAAGATCTGTCTTTTCACCCATTTTCATGACAGACCCTTTACCAAATTGTTTCTCTATTTGTTTTAACGCCATATCTAAAGCCGCTTTACGATTGCTCAATTACAATTCCTCCTCAAACTCTTTTTCTACTCTTATTATACCTTTTTTCAATACAATACACAAGAATTAAACGAACGGGTATTCGATAAATTAATAAAAGGAATTGAAAAAAAGATACAAAATACTAGGATGAATTGAATTTTGGTAGCTAAATCGACTTGGAAATTCAATACTTCAATTCTTTTTTCTCTCTCATCATTTGAATTAAATAATGTAATGCGAACTGTACAGAACGCATACGGTTCGTATTACGTGAACCTGATAATTGAAGTTTATAGGATGCCGTCTTCATTCCTTCTATTGCAATCCCGATCCAAACAGTACCTGGTGGCTGACCATCATGTGGTTCAGGACCAGCTGCACCTGTCAGACTAATTCCAATAGTAGTTGAACATTTCTCCCTAATACTTTCGGCCATCGCTTCAGCACATTCGGAACTGACCACGCCATGAAAATCAAGCAATGAAGATAAGATACCCAATTGCTCGATTTTCATCTCTTTATTGTAAACTACAACGCCGCCTTTTAGCGCATTTCCAATTCCTGGTTGTGAACCAAGCTCCGCCATAAACATTCCTGAAGTCAAACTCTCTGCTACTGAAATTGACCAGTCATTTTGCAGCAATAATTCAGTTGTTTTGGAAGCCAGTGTATCATCATCTACACCATAGATAAACTCTCCTACAATAGCGCGGATTTCTTGCTCTACAGGTGAAATCAATTTTTGAGCTTGTTCCTCCGTTTTAGCTTTTGCAGTAATACGCAACTTAACCATTCCTGGTGAAGCGAGTGGTGCGATGGTAGGGTTTGTCTGTTTTTCTAATAAAGACTGAAGACGCACTTCTAATTCAGACTCGCCAATTCCTTGTAATTTCAATACTTTAGAGGATATTATGTCCTGTTTACCGAACACGCCAAGTAAGTACGGAATCGCTTCATGTTCAAACATAGGTTCCATTTCATGAGGTGGTCCCGGTAATAGAATATACTGTTTATCGGCTTTGCCAATAGCAATACCCGGTGCCATACCATTTCGATTCGGCAATACCGTAGATCCTTTTAAAACGAGAGCCTGCTGCTTATTATTTTCTGTCATTACTTTCCCGACATGATCGAAATATTCTTCAATAGTCTTCATCGCTTCGTCGTTAGATTCAAGCTCACAACCTAATTCACGTGCAATGGTTTGTTTCGTGAGATCGTCTTTTGTCGGACCTAACCCTCCACTAAATATGAGAATATCCGCACGTTGCTGCGCCAGTTTGATCGACTGGGACAAGCGTTCAGGATTATCTCCTACTACGGTGTGATAATATACATCAATTCCAGCCTCAGCCAATCTTCCAGATATGAATCGTGCGTTGGTATTCGTGATTTGCCCCAATAGAATTTCTGTTCCTACTGCAATTATTTCTGCTTTCATGAATACATTACTCTCCTCACATTGACTCGACTAAAATTTTACGATTTTTAACGAAGTAATCTACACCTGACCATACAGTAAATACTAATGCAATATACAACATGATAGTTCCGAATGGAATACCCAGTGCTTCGAAGAAAATGTTATGCAATAAAAGAAAAGAAATTGCCAATAATTGCGCTACTGTTTTAATTTTACCTAACTGGTTAGCAGCTACTACTTCACCGCCACCCGCTAAGATCAAACGTAATCCTGTTACCGCAAATTCCCTACTAATAATAATGATGACAATCCATGCAGGAGCTGTACCCATTTCCACTAATAAAATAAAAGCGGCTGAGACCAGTAATTTATCTGCCAATGGATCCAAAAACTTACCCATATTAGTTACTAAGTTGTTTTTTCTAGCTAAGTATCCATCTAGCCAGTCAGTTGTCGAAGCTACGATGAAGATAATTGCGCCTACCAAATGTTCGACAGGCATTTCTACTCCTCCAAGCCTAATCATTCCCCAGCCAAAATCCACTGCAAGAAACAGGATGAAAATAGGAATCATAAAGACTCTGGAAAGCGTAATTTTATTCGGTAAATTCATTACATGTCCACCTTTCTAACGATTAAGTACACTTACGAACAATAAAATAGTCACCCCTTGAGATGACTATTTTTCTATGGCTTTTTTAATACGATGTTTTGTGGCACAAGATCTGTTGGATAATCTACTCGTTGACCGTTAACTGTCAGTTCTGCGTTCTCATAATTTCCAACACGGATTCTCAAACTCTCTGCATCGTTTGCTTCAATTTCAATTGTTTCGCCTTCCTGTACTACACGAGCACCGGCCGGTTGTGGCATTCTTTCTTCTCCATTTTGATCCGTTATTGAAATCCACGAATCACCTGTAGTCTTAATGACTAATTTGATAGTTTCAGGGTCAGACAATTTGTATATAGACGTTTCACCCGAAGTAGAAGCGTGTTCGAAGGGTTGTTTTGGCTTCTCGATTTCAACAGGATTTGGTTGTGGGTCCGATACTACATTTGAATTCGCTCCCAATGAGTCACCATCCATTGCTGGATCTGCTGCTTTGTCTTTTAACAATGTATAAACAATAACAAAAATCATGAGGATAAATAGTGCAACAATAATTTTCGGCATTGCCTCTTTTAATGTGTTATTCTGTTTCGCACCTGCACTACGTTGCATAGTTGCAGGCACAACTTTCTCCTGCTCTTCTTGTACAGCAGTTTCATACTCGTCTTGATAAAGAGTCAGTATTTCCTCTGCATTCAAGTCCACCGATTCTGCATACTGTTTAATAAAAACACGAACGTAGAAAGCACCTGGAATGACTTGAAACTCTTCATTTTCAATTGCTAACAGATAACGCTGTTGAATTTTCGTACTGTCTTGCAAATCTACCAGCGTCAATCCTTTTGATATTCTCGCTTCTTTCAAACGAGCACCTATTCCGATCAAATTCAACACCTACCTAATTCATCTCAATCAATTAAACATATTAAAGCCGCCCATAGGACTACGGTTAGAAATAGGATCATTCTTTTCCAGAATGTCGTATGTGATTTCCTGATCTACTGTAGTCCGTAACTCTATGATTATATCAAAGTCATCGATTGTATATTCCGATTGCTTCACAAACATATCTGGATGTTCGACAACTTTAATCGTAGGCAAGCCCATAATCTCGCGTACTAATTGCATATGACGTTCATCTGATGTTTTTCGTGTTACGATACCATCTAGTATAAAGATGTTATCATCTGAAAACTCATCCCCCATCATACTCGTTCTAACCGTTTGCTTAATCATTGTGGAGGATAAAAACACCCATTTTTTATTGGCACACACACTTGCCGCTACCACAGATTCTGTTTTACCTACTCTCGGCATTCCCCGAACGCCAATTAGCTTATGACCATCTTGTTTGAAAATTTCTGCCAAGAAGTCCACTAAAATTCCAAGTTCGCTTCTTATAAACTGGTATGTTCTCCGATCTTCCGTACCGCGCTGAATATAATGTCCATGACGAACAGCCAATACATCACGTAATTTCGGTTCTCTAATCTTATGGATGACAATCGCATCCATAGTAGAAGCAATCAACTCGAAACGTTTAATTTGTTGATCATGATCAGTGTGGACGAGCATACCGCGGTATCTTCCATCCACCCCGTTGATGGTTACAATATCGACTCGCAACATACCGAGTAATGAAGCAATATCCCCTAGTAATCCAGGGCGATTGACTTGCAATTCATATTCGACATACCATTCTCCCATTCAACACACTCCTTCATAAAACTACTTTTTTCCAGAATGCACAAGTCTGCACTTAGTTCTATAATAGCGGATTGCTAGAGTGATGAAAAGAAAAAAAGAAAAGGACATCACGTATCGTCCCTTTCCCAAGGCCTTAGATATACCAGCCACCATTTATTTGAATTATTTCACCTGTCATATAATCTGCTTTACCACTCAGCATAAATTCCACCATATTCGCTATTTCCTGCGGTGTTCCGACTGACAATAGCGGAATCTGATCCAGTACCATCTGCCGCTCTTCCGCAGTAAATTCCTGATTCATACGTGTATCAATCCACCCTGGTGCGATCGCATTCACACGTATACCAGAATAAGCAGCTTCCTTCGCATACGCTTTAACAAAGGCATGCTGTGCACCCTTAACTGCGGAGTACATTACTTCGCCTGCTGCACCCGCACTTCCCCAAATCGAGCCAATGAATGTAATATAGGAAACTTCATGCTTACGCAGTTTTTCGGATAACAGCGCGATTAATCGTGCTGGATTCTGCATATGAACTTGCCATAATTCCAACATATCCATTTCGCTCGTATCTGATAATAATTTTACGACAGCTTGACCATTGGCTACAACGATCGCTTGAATGCTTTGAATGTCCGCTGCCAGTTTTTCAGCGGCTTCAACCACTCTGAAATCAGCTTGCACACTGCGGAATTGCTGATCAGGATATGTCTCTTCCAGCTCTGTTCTCAATAAATCCACCTGATGTTTTCTTGTATTATAATGTAAATACAAAGACCATCCCGTTTCTGCAAGTTGCTTACAAATTATTTCCCCGATACCGCCAGATGCTCCTAAAACGAGTGCAAATCTTGACTGGTTCATTGAGTCTTAGGTGGTAATACTTTGAAAATTGTATAGCTGCTGTCATCAGAGAAAGTGGAAAATGCCTTTTTTAATTTATCCATCGATAGTTTTTCTAAAGTTGGTACCACATCGAATAAGTTCATGTCATTAAATTCATATCGTGTATATTGATTCGCGATGAATTCAATGGAGTTTAAAGAGCGCATAAATTGCCCGATTTTCTTTCTACGCATTCTGTCCAAATCTTCTTCTTTCACCGGCCAATTTGTCTTTGCATCTTTAATGGTATGACGGATTAATTCTTCCAAGCGCTCCGGCTCATCTGTATCGGAACCAACCATTGCAAAACCATATCCTTCTTCCAAAGAGAATTCATATGAAAACGATTCATCCACTAAACCTTCCGCGTTTGCTTTTTCGTAAAACGCAGATGTACGACCGAATAAACTATCTAGTACGAGGTTTGCTGACAATTCCATTTCAAGCATTTCTTGGCCCTGTAGCTCTGTTTCGGTACACTTCATACCGATATTCAACTTAGGTTTTGAAACATCCATTGTCAAAGTACGTTCAGGCACATCCACTTCTTTTGATTCGGACGGGAATTGGCGTTCGATCGCTTCAGGTTGATCGAATGACTTTTGCGCTTGATCTTCTTTAACAAAAGCCATCATTTCCTCAGGTTTTACTGCTCCTACGATAAACAGCAACATATTGGATGGATGATAGAACGTCTCATAGCAAGTATATAAATGTTCAGCTGTAATGTCCTGAATAGACTCAACAGTACCCGCAATGTCGATTTTCACGGGATGGTTTTCATAAAGGTTTTCAATTGTGCCGAAATATAGTCTCCAATCAGGCTGATCGTCGTACATAGTAATTTCCTGGGCAATGATCCCTTTTTCTTTATCGACAGTTTGTTTCGTGAAATATGGTTGTTGAACGAAGTCAAGTAATACTTTTGTATTTTCTTTTAGTTTATTTGTTGCAGAAAAGAGATAAGCAGTTCTACCAAATGTAGTATAAGCATTTGCAGAAGCTCCGTTTAAGCCAAACTTCTGAAATACATCTCCATCTTCCTTTTCAAACATCTTATGCTCAAGGAAATGAGCAATACCATCAGGCACTGTGATAAATTCGTCTTTGCCATGTGGTTTGAACGTACGATCAATAGATCCATACTTTGTTGTAAACGTTACAAATGTTTTAGAAAATCCACGCTTCGGTAGGATAACTACTTTCAAACCATTATCTAATGTTTCAGTGTAGATTTTCTCTTGTAGTTGATCAAAATTTACTTCTTTCATTCGGAAACATCCTCCTTACCTGAAAGCAAATACACAATTTCTAATTGAACTGTATTCGCCATTTCCTTTATATCTTCTAATGTGACGGATTCCCACTTTTCGATAAGTCGATCTGCAGTGAAGTTCTCGTCTAATTCTTTATATTGATCATAAATTTCAATCTGACTACGAGCCGAATCATTTGCGCTCAAAATACTATTTTCAAGAAGAGCGATTGTTTGATTCAATTCCACTTCTGTACTTTCCCCATTTTGCAGTGAGGTCAGTTGCTCAAGAATTAATTTTACAGCTTTCTCTTCTAAGTCTGCATCAATACCTGCTGTGACGTAGACTATACCGTAATGCGAAGCAAAAGCACTATTCGCATAGTAGGCCATGCTTTCTTTTTCCCGCACATTCATGAACAATTTACTATGGGCGAAGCCACCGAAAATACCATTTGTTATTTGCATCTTATGATAGTCAGGATGATGGAAAGAAACCGGCGTATGGAATCCAAGATGAAGCTTACCTTGTTTCATATCCTGCTGCTCTCTAATTGTATTCACTGAATCTGACACTTTTACATCTGGTAAATCCAGTTGCTTTTCTGCATCACGTGCAGCAAATGGTAGGAATTGTTTAATTTGCTCAATAATATACTTTTCATCTACATCTCCTACTACATAAATATCAATCAAATCATTATTGATCATATCTTCGTATGTAGTATAAAGACTTTCCTTTGTAATTTCAGATACAGCTTCCTCTGTGCCGTAAGCAGAAATAGATGCAGGATGATTGGGTCTCATGATTTCAAGCATGCGTTTCTGAGCAAAGCGCGTTTTGTCGTCATAAATAGAACGAATCCGATCGCGGACATTGCGTTTTTCTCTATCCGTGACATCCGAATCAAATGCTTTATTCGTTACGTTAGGATCAAACACTACAGAACGAATTAATTGCCATAATTGCTTAAAGATATCTTCGCCTGCAAAAAATTCATCGTTTACACATTCCGTATAAAGCGAAACTATATGCTGCGAACTTCTTTTCGAAACGTCAGTAAATAATACCGTACCGTACAACTCGTCCAGTGCTTTGCGCATGGAACTCATTGTTGGGTACTGCTTTGTTGAATTTTCCATCACATTCGCTAACACCGTACGTTCAGAAGCTTTCTGCTGATCCAGTGGCGCTTTCCACTTAATTGTCACATTAACTGTTTTGAACTGTTCCGTTTTCCGTATATACAAATGTACGCCATCTTGTAATTTTGTTTTATTGAACATACAAACACCTCGTTTACCTTATTATATGTAATCCTAGTCTCACTATACATTTAAGCCCGCCATTTGGAAAATGATACAACTCTTTCTAGTGCTGAGAGCGCCGTTTAGCCTCGACATGCACTGGAGGACTTAAAAATAAAGGCGTACTTTGCCTTTATCTTTAATCTAACCATGATTTTTCAGCACATTTAACTAAAAACTTTCTAAAACAAACTTAGAAAAGCTATCTGAAGAGTATGCGTCTCCAGATAGCTTTTATAACTTTTATCGATTTCCTTTAACGTAAGGCTTACCAAGTGCTTTCGGTGCTTTTGCTTTTCCAAGGAATCCAGCAAGAGCCAGAATAGTCAAAACGTAAGGGAAGATGTGGAAATAAACTGCTGGAATATCAGCTAGTAACTTAATACTTGATGAACTAATCGCAAGTGCCTGGGCAAATCCGAAGAATAACGCGGCTCCCATTGCACCCAGTGGATGCCACTTTCCAAAAATCATTGCAGCTAAAGCCATGAACCCTTGACCATTGATAGTCGCATGTCCAAAATCATTTGTGATGGTCTGTGAATAAACTGCTCCACCAATTCCTGCCAGTCCACCTGAAATAATAACTGCAATATAGCGTATTTTAGTAACTTTGATTCCCATTGTATCTGCAGCCATAGGATGTTCCCCTACAGAACGCAGACGCAGACCAAACGGTGTTTTGTAAATCACGAACCATGCGATAATTGCAGTAGCAATCGCTATAATGGAAGACCCATATACTAATTTAAAGAACATTGGACCGATGATTGGAATATCTTCCAAGTACGGTACGTTAAATCTAGGAATTTTTTGTTGTATGAAATCTGTTTGTCCTTTACCAAAAATCATTTTCACAGAAAATAATGCAATGGCAAGACCTAACATGTTTATCGCAACACCTGAAACTACCTGATCCGCTCTGAAAGAGATAGAAGCTACTGCATGAAGTGTTGCAAATAGTGCTGAAACGAGCATAGCAACAAGTAATGCGAGCCAAGGTGTCCAAGCGCCAAAGGTATCAGCGAAAAACAGATTGAACAGAATACCGATGAATGCCCCCATGATCATAAGACCTTCCAAACCGATATTGATCACACCGGATCGTTCAGAGAACACACCGCCAATTGCTGTAAAAATAAGAGGGGCTGCAGAAGCAATAGTTATAGGTATGATGAAATATAATACGTCTAACATGTCACTTCGCCTCCTTCTTATTACGTAAACGTATGAGTCCTACACGGATGATGTATCCGCAGGCTACAAAGAAAATAACTAATGCAATAATAATTGAAACAATTTCTACAGGAATTCCTGCTTCGTTCGGCATATTATTCGCTCCGTATTTCAAAGAACCGAATAACGTCGCACCGAAAATGACACCGAGTGGCGTATTCGCGCCAAGCAACGCAACGGCGATTCCATCAAAACCGATCCCTGTAAAGCCGCCCATTGAAGACATGTTACCAAATGTACCAAGTGCCTCCATTGCACCACCAAGCCCAGCGAACGCACCAGAGATGACCATTGCGAGAACAATATTCTTATTAGCGCTCATTCCGGCATATTGTGCTGCGTTTTCATTAAACCCAACAGACTTCAATTCGTATCCAGTCTTCGTTTTCTCTAAAATGAACCACATGACGACAACCATCGCCAACGCTACGAATATTCCGTAATGTAGTGTGGAATAGTCCGTCAGATTAGATAAGAATTCTGATCTTAGAGAAGCTGATTCATGAATACGTTCCAGTTTGAATCCGCCGCCAGAGAGTGTTTTAATTAATGCATTCACTACGTGTAGCGCAATATAGTTCATCATAATGGTGACAATTACTTCGTGTACTTTCAACGTTGCTTTTAAAATACCAGGTACCAATCCCCAAAGCGCCCCTGCTACAGCTGCTGCGATAAGCGCTAAGGGTAGATGAATGATCTTTGGAAGTTCGAACGCCATCCCTACGTACGCTGCGGCAAACCAGCCAACGATTAGTTGTCCTTCTACACCGATATTAAAGAGTCCAGTTCTGAATGCAAATGCTACAGCAAGACCCGCAAGTAGATATGGACTGATTTGACGAATAGTTTCACCAATCGCGTAGGAATCACCAAAGATACCATTCCATAAAGCCGTGTATCCAACGACTGGATTATAACCGCTGATCAGCATTACGACTGCTCCTACTAAGAGCCCTAAAATGATCGAAATTACTGGGACCATTATATTGATCATTTTATTCGACATGATGTTCATCACCATCTTTCTCAGCGGCTAAAGATTTCTTCTCCGCCACGTCTTTTGAATGGCCGGCCATCATTAACCCTAATGCTTGTTCTGTTGTTTCTTGAGGAAGAACAGTACCGACAATCGTTCCATCATAAATGACAGATATCCGGTCAGAGACGTTCATAACTTCATCCAGTTCAAATGTAATAAGCAAAACAGCTTTTCCACTGTCGCGCTGTTCAATCAATCGGCGGTGGATAAACTCAATCGCACCGACATCTAAACCACGTGTAGGCAGTGCCGCTATTAGCAAATCAGGATTTCGCATAACTTCCCGTCCGATGATCAACTTTTGCTGATTCCCTCCGGATAATGCTCTCGCTAATTCATGTGTACCTTGAGTTCTTACGTCAAATTCCTTGATTAATTCTTCCGCTGTTTCATTTACGACTTTATAATTCATAATACCGCCTTTAGATAGCGGTTCATGATAATACGATTGAAGAGCAGCATTATATGCCACTGAAAAGTCTAGAATAAGTCCATGTTTATGACGATCCTGAGGAATATGTCCAATACCAGTCTCTGTAATCTTCCTAGGCTTTTTATTAGTTACATCTTCTTCGTTAATGTAAATATTTCCGCCTTTTACTTTCGTCAATCCAGTGATTGCTTCAATTAATTCGGATTGACCATTACCGTCAATTCCTGCAATCCCTACTATTTCTCCACGACGTACAGAAAGATTAAGTCCTTTTAATTTAGCAACGCCACGGTAATCATTAACTTGTAGATTTTCAATCCTCAAGACTTCTTCTGTCGGATGTGAAGGTCCCTTTTCCGTTTTGAACGTGACTTGACGTCCAACCATCAATGTCGCTAACTCTTCAGGATTCGTTTCTGCTGTAATAACAGTACCAATTCCTTTACCTTTACGAATGACAGTTACTTTGTTCGAAACACTCATAATTTCCGCCAGTTTATGTGTTATCAAAATGATTGATTTGCCTTCTTTAACCAGCTTACGCATGATATTCAATAATTCTTCAATTTCTTGAGGCGTCAATGATGCAGTCGGTTCATCAAATATTAGAATATCTGCTCCGCGATAAAGGGTCTTAAGTATTTCAACACGTTGTTGCATACCAACAGAAATGTCTTCTATTTTGGCATATGGATCAACATCGAGTCCGTACATCTTTGAAATCTCCGCAACTTTTTTGGCTGAGTCCTTAATGTTGATCATTCCAGATTTAGTTGGCTCACTACCCAGAATAATATTTTCAGTTACAGTTAAATTTTCTACGAGCATAAAGTGCTGATGCACCATCCCGATGCCCAAATCATTTGCTACGTTCGGGTCAGTGATTGATACATTTTCACCGCGCACACGAATTTCTCCACCATCCGGTTGGTATAAACCGAATAGTACGTTCATTAAGGTCGATTTACCAGCACCGTTTTCTCCTAGCAATGCATGAATCTCGCCTTTTTCCAGTTGCAATGTAATATGATCATTCGCATAGAAGTTTCCGAATTTTTTTGAAACATCTAGCATCTCAATTACATAATCCATCCCAATCACTTCCTTGCCCATAATAGAATTCAATATTACTATACAGCAAAACACTTAAGTTGAATGATACGTGAAAAAGCTTACAGATGACAAGTTGAAAGCGTTGACACATCCTCCTGATAGCTTGCTGATACTTTTCATTATATTTTATTATTAATCTAAGAAATTAATAAAATAAAAGTTCCAGCACAACCGACGAAGAACTTTTATTTCAATAATTTAATGAAATAAAGGCCGGGTATGAAACCGGCCTTTAGCTATTTAATAAACTTACTTCTTTTTTTCTACAAACTCAGGTACTTCAACTTCACCATTTGCAATTTTTTGAGCGTATTCATCGATTTGATCCTCTACATCTTGTGGAATCGCGCCACGTGAATCAGCAAGACTTACTCCCTCATCTTGTAGGCCGTATACTTTAGTTTCTCCACCAGGGAAGTTTCCAGCCATTGCAAGATCTGCAACGTCTTTAACTGCTACGTCAACACGCTTTAACATAGAAGTAAGTGTAATGTTGTCATCTCCAACTTTACCTTCTTCGTATTGGTCAGAGTCAACACCAATTACCCAAACGTATGCATCTTTGTCAGCTTGCTTACGCTCTTTTGCTTCAGAGAATACTCCGTTACCTGTACCACCAGCAGCGTGGAAAATAATATCTACGCCTGAAGAATACATACGTCCTGCTTCAGCTTTACCAAGTTCCGCTTTATCAAATGCACCTACGTATTTAGTATCCACTTTGATTTCAGGCTTAACCGCTTTAACACCTTCAAGGAATCCAGCTTCGAAACGCTCGATTACCGGAATGTCCATACCACCGATGAAACCAATCTTATCTGATTTTGTCATTAATGCTGCAGCCACTCCAGCTAAGTATCCGCCTTCTTGTTCTTTGAAGAGTATGCTAGTGACGTTTGGAGCATCTACTTCACCATCAATGATTGCGAATTTAGTATCTTTTTGTTGCGCTGCAATATCAGCGATTGCATCTTCCATCAAGTAACCTACTCCGAAAATCAAACCGAAGTCACGACGAGCTAGGTTGTTGAGGTTTGTTGTATAATCTGCAGGGTCAGTTGACTGAAGGTAATCGTACCCACCAGTTGCCTTTTCCCATCCTTGATCTTCACCAAATTCTCTAACACCTTTCCATGCTGATTGGTTGAATGATTTGTCATCAATTCCTCCAACGTCAGTTACCATTGCAATGGAGAATTCGCTTTTCTCTCCGCCATCTCCTGTTGCTGGCTTTTCACCTGCATCATTTTTGTCCTTATCGTCAGAGCCACATCCTGCCAACATTGTACCTGCAGCTAATACTAAAGACATCGCAAGACCGAACTTTCTCTTTTTCATCAATAATGACCTCCCTCTACTGTTTTTTGGTATGAAATCAGGACGCTATACGTCTTATACCCATTTCCGTATTACTTTTCCCCTAATTTTTATAATCCGAATTATATTGCAAAGATATCATTCAATAATTTCATCACTAATTAGTATGACATTAAAGTTTGCACCACCTAAGGCACAATGCATGATAGCGCTTTCCACTCAGACTATAAATAGCTAGGGATTCAAATTAGTGGATTAGAATACTAAATCCCTTCTACCCTTACTATATCATTTTCTTAGGTAGAAGGAAATATCTAGTTAAATGACAAATAACTTTGACTAATCAACTTAATTCATTATGGGTTCTACATTTCAAGCTCTGATTTAGCAAGTAATACTTGTCTCGGTTTACTTCCTTCTGGCGGTCCTACAACACCACGAGCTTCCATTTGATCGACAATCCTAGCAGCTCTGGCATAACCGACTCGGAAACGTCGCTGGATCATGGAGACGGAAGCAGTTTGCATATCGACTACCATTTGTACCGCCTCATCATATAAATCGTCAGTTTCTTCATGCGGTGCCACAACTTCTACTTCAGTTGGAATCATTTCTTCCTGATACTGAGCTTTTTGTTGCTCAATCACGAAATTCACTACCGCTTCTACTTCTTCATCTGATACAAATGCTCCTTGTATTCGTGTCGGTTTTGAAGCCCCAGCAGGAAGGAATAACATATCTCCACGGCCTAATAACTTCTCTGCACCGCCACCGTCTAGAATAGTTCGCGAATCGATAGCAGATGATACAGCAAATGCAATCCGAGAAGGGATATTCGCTTTGATGATACCCGTGATCACATCCACACTTGGACGCTGTGTAGCGATAATTAAATGAATACCCGCGGCTCTTGCCATTTGTGCCAAACGCGTGATGGAATCTTCAACATCACTTGACGCTACCATCATTAAGTCTGCTAGCTCATCGACGATGACGACGATATACGGCATGCGTGGATGTTTCTCGTCATGATCTTCATTCCATTGTTCAATGTGATTGTTATACCCTTCAATATTTCGAGTACCTGTATGGGAGAATAATTCATATCTACGCTCCATCTCAGACACAATACGTTGTAATGCTTGGGCTGCTTTTCGTGGATCTGTGACTACCGGTGCCAATAAATGCGGAATCCCGTTAAAGACATTCAGCTCTACCATCTTGGGATCAATCATCATCATTTTCACTTCATGCGGTTTTGCTCGCATGATGATACTCATAATTATGCCGTTGACACAGACACTCTTACCGCTACCCGTTGCCCCAGCAATTAATACGTGTGGCATCTTATTAAGTTCAGTCATCATCGCTTGTCCGGTCACGTCACGACCTAAACCTACAAGCAACTTGGCACCCGGTGGACTATTCTCTTTTGATTCGAGCACTTCACGTAAACTGACCATTGCTACTGAATTGTTCGGTACTTCAATCCCAACAGCTGATTTACCAGGAATAGGTGCTTCAATACGAATGCCACTAGCCGCTAATGCCAATGCAATGTCATCCGCCAAACTAACGATACGACTTACCTTCACACCTGTATCAGGCAGAATTTCGTATTTGGTGACTGCTGGTCCAAGGTGGACTTGTGTCACGCGTGCTTTGACTCCGAAGCTCAGGAACGTTTTCTCGAGTTTCTTTGCGTTCGCTTGAATCAAATCATATTCACCAGATTGATCGCTTGTTACAGGCGGCTCTAGTAGATTAGTTGAAGGTAAAATATACGCTTCATTTTCTTGCTCTCCACCCATTACTGGGTAATCTGCTGCAGGATCTTTAGGATCTATCGCAGGTGCTTCATTTACTTGGGTGTTTAATTCTTCTGTATGTTGCGGTTCTACGGCTTTTTCTATTTTTGCTGTAAAACTAGAAATAATCGGTTCACTAGCAGGTTCAATATACTCTTGAACCCTTTCTGTTTCAGCAGTCTTTTCAACTTTAGGCTTACTCTTCCTATTGGTCCGAGCACTTTCTTTTCTCTTTTCTTCAGGTGACTTAACAGTTTTCTTTTCTCGAGCTGCCCATTTCTTTTTTACATTGCTGATAAAGATAGGTGTTTGCTCCACCAAAAACGGTATCAACGCTTTTCCTGTCAAAAGGATAATACCAATGAGCAGTAGCAACACACCCGCTACAGTAGCACCCGAGGAATCCACTAATGAATAAAACATCGCGAACAGCACAGCGCCTAGCATGCCGCCACCTAGCGTCCCTGTCTGATCATGGATCCCATCATTGGTAATGAGGACTTTCCATGTTTCCTTAAGTGCAGAATTCGACATCAATACTTTACTTTCATACAATGTTTGAAATAAATGTACATGACTGAATAGCAACATGCTTCCTAATATGAATAAGCAGCCGATAACTATTCGGTGCTTATATCCACCGATCTGTCTCTTAACCATGAAGATTAAGGCTTGCACTATAATCAAAAATGGCAATGCTACATACCAATTGCCTAATAAAAATCGGGAAAATGCCGATAAACCTTGGCCTATGATGCCAAATTCAAAGATCATAATGATCGCAATACCAATCAATACAACACCAAGTATTTCAAACCAGAGCGGTTGCATTTGACTTTGCTGATTTTTCTGTTGTTTTTTCTTAGCGGGCGCTCTCTTTTTAGCTCGTTTTTTTGCCATTTGCCAACCCCCTTTCTGAAAAAAAGATTTCCAGCCAGAAAGGCATGGAAATCCCATTGTTATTTAAATCGTCAACAAACGGTATAGATTAGTATTCCATGATGATTGGAATAATCATCGGACGACGTTTTGTCTGCTGATATAAATACGAACTTAATGTTTCGCGGATCTCTTGTTTAATGTTTGTCCATTCAAACGTTTCTTTATTCACATACTTCTCAACAATCTTCGTAATTAGTTTCGTCGCTTCTTCAAACAACTCTTCCGATTCCCGAACATACACAAAGCCTCTAGATACGACTTCAGGACCTGCTGCAATTCGTTTTTGTTTTCTATTCAAAGTTACAACGACTGTAAAGATTCCATCTTGTGATAAGAGCTTGCGGTCGCGCAATACGATATTTCCTACATCTCCTACACCGATACCATCAATCAAAACATTGCCCGCCTGAACTCTACCTGCCATGCGAAGCTTTTCGTTCTTGAATTCAACGATGTCTCCTTTATCCGCAATGAAGATGCGGTTTTTAGGTAGACCCACTTCTTGAGCGAGTTTGGAGTGCGCAATTAACATACGGTATTCCCCTTGAATTGGAATAAAGTATTTCGGTTGCATCAAGTTGAGCATCATTTTCAAATCTTCAGCTGAACCGTGACCGGATACGTGTACATTGCGTGTGGACGTCAGTACAGTCGCTCCAGCTTTAGCTAGTTCATTCATCATCTTGTACATGGAAGTTTCCATGACAGGAGATGGTGTGAATGTGATCAATACCGTATCTGAACTTTTGATATTGATTTCTCTATGATGTTTACGAACGATTTTCTCCAAAGCATCAAGTGGCTCACCTTGGTTACCCGTTACAATAATAACGATATCTTGATCATCGTATTTTTCCATGTCTTTCACTGGAATGACTACATCTTCTTCTACTTGTAAATAACCTAATTTCAATCCGACTTCAAAGTAACTCTCCAAACTTTTACCAACAACTGCAACTTTCTTTTTCTTAGCTGCCGCCTGGTCTAGTACTTGTTGAATTCGTATAAAGTTAGATGCATACAACGCCACTAAAATTCTACCTTGTGCTTCGTGGAACGTTTTAGAAAGTCGTTTTACAATGACAGATTCAGATGTCGTATAACCTGGACGCTCTGCTTCTGTAGAATCGGACATCAAGATAAAGACGCCTTCTTCACCAAGTGTAGCCATTTTCGCAAAATCAGGGCGATATTTGCCTTTTGCTGCTTGGTCAAATTTAAACTCACCAGTATTAACGATTGCACCTTCACTTGTATGGAATACAATCCCTAAAGAATCAGGGATGCTGTGAGTTGTGTAAAAGAATGTCACATGCGTGCGCTTGAAGTTCATGCGGCTCTTGCTTGTCACTTCAAAGAATCGAACATTAGATGGTGCCGGCATTTTCTTCAAATGTTCTTTCGCTAACGCTAATGTCAACTTTGTACCGTAGACAGGAGCTTGTACTTTTTGTAATAAGTATGCAATTGATCCAATTGCATCTTCATGTCCGTGCGTTAAGAAGATTCCTTTGACCCGATCTTTATTTTCTTCCAGATATGTCATATCAGGTATTACGAAGTCAATACCTAGCATTTCCGTTTCAGGGAACATTAATCCGGAATCCATTATAAATAGTTCATCGTCAATTTCAACGACGTACATGGACTTCCCGACTTCTCCTACTCCACCTAGTGGAATCACTCTAATTAATTCATTTTGTATTTTCGTCACATTGTTTCCTCCTATATTCTATTCCCGCCCACAACGACTAAACCCCATTATACGAGATAGTAGGTGTTCTGTACAAACAAAAAAAGCCGGATTGGTCGTCCGGCTTTTGTTTATTACAGAATCCGTGTTCTTTTTTCAAAATTTTCAAGTGCAACATCAATCATTGCCCCTTCACTTGCGTCCATTTCAACAAGCGGTAAACGTACGCCACCCGTTGCTACGCCTATCTTTTCCAACGCATATTTTACGGGTACTGGATTCGGTGTTGAGAACAATGCCCTAAATACCGGTAATAATGAACGGTGGATGTCAGCAGCTTCTTTTGTGTCACCATTTTGGAAAGCTTGGATCATTTTCTGCATTTCATTGCCTACAACATGTGAAGAAACTGAAATAATCCCTCTACCGCCAATTGAAAGCAAAGGTAATGTTAATCCATCATCACCACTGTATACTTCAAAATCATCAGCGGTTCCTTCAATGATTTCCGCCATTTGCTCTAAGTTTCCACTTGCTTCTTTAATCGCTTTGATATTATCGATTTTTGATAGTGCTATAACAGTTTCAGGAAGCAAATTGACGATGGAGCGACTTGGAATATTATAAAGCAAAATAGGCAATGCCGTAGCGTGCGCAATCGTTGAGAAGTGTGCATACATACCTTTTTGGTCAGGTTTATTATAGTAAGGCGTTACAAGCATGATCCCGTCAGCTCCTGATAGCTCAGCAGCCTTCGTCAGCTCGATTGATTCAGCTGTATTGTTTGACCCTGTACCCGCAATTACAGGTATACGCTTATTCACTACTTTCACTACAAAATCCAGTAATTCCTTCTTCTCAGTAACAGTAAGCGTAGGTGACTCGCCCGTTGTACCACTGACGACGACAGAATCTGTCCCATTCGCAATCAAATGCTCAAGTAGAGTTGCTGTTTGAGCGTAATCAATCATACCGTCAGGAGAAAAAGGGGTGACCATTGCTGTTCCTATGTTTCCAAGTTGCACATAGATCATTCCTTTTCATTAGCATTCTTGATTCTACCTATACGATTTATTTGATAAGTGCCTCAGCGATTTGTACAGAGTTCAGTGCAGCACCTTTTAATAAGTTATCGGACACAATCCATAGATGGAAGCCTTTCGGGTTATCCAGATCTTTACGGATTCTCCCGACAAATACTTCATCCTTATCTTCTGCATAAAGCGGCATCGGATATAGTTGTGAAGATGGATCGTCTTGAAGTACAATGCCCGGCGCATTTTCCATCAATGACTGAATATCTTTAACCGTAACATTCTCTTGATTAATTTCAATATAAACCGATTCTGAATGTCCAGACACAACAGGAAGTCTGACACATGTAGCTGCGACTGCCATATTTTGGTCACCGAAGATTTTCTTTGTTTCATTGATCATTTTCAGTTCTTCCAATGTATAGCCAGACTCGTCAAATGAATCAATTTGTGGAATTGCGTTAAACGCAATAGGATAATGATTCTTTGCTGAAGCCGAAGGTAATACTTCTGCTTGTATCTCACTACGATTCACAAACTGTTTGCTCTGCTCTTCCAATTCTTCTATTGCTTCAACACCAGCGCCTGAAACCGCTTGATAAGTAGAGACGATCAGCTTACTAAGACCATATTGATCTTTAATAGGTTTAAGTGCTGCTACCATTTGAATTGTAGAACAGTTTGGATTCGCTATGATTCCTGAATGATTCTGTAATTCTTGAGGATTCACTTCAGGAACTACGAGCGGTGTGTTAGGGTCCATACGGAATGCACTTGTATTATCAATTACAACTGCTCCACTTTTCACTGCATCTTGTGCAAACTTTTCAGAGATACTCCCACCTGCACTAAAGAATGCAATGTCAATACCTTCAAAAGCATCCGGAGTTGTTTCTTGTACAATGTACGTTTTTCCACCTGCTTTTATTTCATTGCCTGCAGAACGTTTGGATGCAAGTAACTTAATGGAAGTTGCAGGAAAATTACGTTCCACCAATTTCTCAAGTATTTTTGTTCCTACCGCTCCCGTTGCGCCGACAATTGCAACATTAACATTCTTCATCTATATCTTCCTTTCAATGATTAACAAGTATTATTTGGGACAGTTGGTAATGTCCACGTCTCGTTAATTGTTATTGAACGAATTATAACATATTTTGCGGTATTTAAAAATCTATTTTCATGCATTATTATGAATTATTAGTAAGGGTTGCAATTGTTTGCTTTCTATTGCAGAAGCCACAGTAGTAGGTAGTAATGAGAAGTCCGATATTAAAGAGTTCGATTTTTTTATGCAGTCATCTTGACCGAACGGAATAAAAAAGACATGTTTCATATTTAATAACTTCATAAGATTCATGCCATTGAGACCTAGTGCATCATTAGTCGAAATTCCGAGTACTACCGGTTTTCCGTTTCGCAAAGTCGCTTTTGCTGCCATCAATACTGGTGAATCAGTAGCAGCATTGGCGAATCTACTCATTGAGTTACCTGTAAGTGGCGAAATAACCATGCAGTCAAGTGGATTGGACGGACCGAATGGTTCTGCTTCAACGATACTCGTCACTACTTTCTCTCCTGTCGCCTCTTCTATTCGTTTGATCCATTCTTCACCTGTACCAAAACGTGTAGCAGCGTGGAGGACTGAATGTGTAATAATTGGAACAACGATCGCTCCTTCTTTTTGCAAAGAATGAATCATTGGAAGTAATTGGTCATACGTGCAGTGTGAAGCAGTGATTCCTAATCCGATTCGCTTTCCTTTGAGCATTTAGTTCCCCTTTCGTCTATACTCATTCTCAAAACCGCGTCAACCAAGACAGCTGCCGCGTCTCTAGGAAAGTGCTTCCCAGGCAATTTGAGGTGTATTGTATAGTATTCAGAGGAATCCCCTTGCTTTAGGCACCCAGGTGCTGAAGACACATCAAAAACAGGCACAGACCCACTTCGTTTTGTATCTAGCCACTGGGCTGGAACCGTATTCACTAAGTAGCCATTTGTGAACATAGTTGTTTCATTCAGCTGCAGCGTATTATAACCTAGTACTCCTGCTTCTGCTAACTGTTCTTCTGAACGGGCAACTATAGTGACTGTAGCTTGCAATTGGTGCAATGTATGCGCAATGGCTTTGCCAACCCTTCCAAATCCCGCAACATAAAAATGCTTACCTGCAATTTGCCGCTTCGTTTGCTCATAAAAAATATGGACGAAGGCTTCTGCAGTCAATTGAGCATTTCTCCAAATGAACTGTTCTTTTTCCAAATAATTGATATGTCGAATGCTTTTTTCAACCAGCTCTTGTCTCCATTCCGCAGAAGTATTGCCGGAATAAACAGAAGAGCCTTCTTTAAAATATTCTACGGGTATGCTTTGTTTCATCGACAGCAACGGAAGTAGAAGACAATCAGGCTTTGTTTCTAACAGAATCTGCTTCAACTGGTCGTCAAAGGTATCGGTTGAAATATACACACTGTCAATTCCTGATTCCACTAATAGTTCATTCGCTATCCGTAACCGTTGATCTGTGCCTACTACAAGCCATTTAGTCATAGCCTTCTACCTCCTTTTTGTTTAGTTCATGCGTTTTTCCAAATAAAATTCGATCTTCGCCTACCAGCACAATTTCATGCCACGGGATATATTCGATAATATCCTGATCCTTTTGCCGAAAAAGTGTTTTCCCTAACCTTTTGCGGATTTCAAATCCAATAATGGCTCCAGTTTTACGGTCAAAAAGCAAGTCTGTTTCTGCTAGAAAGCCATATCTCATACCTTCTTCTACTTGTATCAGCTCTTTTTGTGCCAGCTCTGATAATCGCATCGAAGTCCTCCTTCATATTAGATCTCTATCATCTTATGTGTAGGAAGTGAGAAGTCGACTAGTTCTGTAGTTTTTTAAATTGCTGAATATTGGTTTTAGGTGCGATAATTGATGTTGCGCGTTTACTCTCTAACATTTGCTGGCCAAGTCGATAGACACTTCGCTTTTCAACATTTTCAATATGATCAACCACTTGTTCAATTGTTTGATGCTTACCAAGCACTAATTCATTGCGACCATTTCTATACATGCGTGATTCAGAACTTTCCAAACCGAGCACAAAGCTACCTTTTAGCTGTTCCTTAGCATTCCTTAACTCTTTATCTGTCAAACCATCATGTAGCACTTCACCTATAACTTGATCGATTGTGCGATAGGTTTCTTCGAAGTTCTCCGGAGAAGTTCCACAATAAATTACAAAGGAACCTGCATTTTCATATGCAGCATAATAGGTGTATACCGAATACGCCAGTCCACGGTTTTCTCGGACTTCCTGAAACAATCTAGAAGACATGGTTCCCCCGAGTATACTATCGAATAAACTTAACTCATAAATTTTATCATGAGTAGAAGGTAAGGACGGATAACCAAAACAGACATGAGCTTGTTCAATATCTTTTGCTTTGATAATTTGTTGAGCAGTGAAATTCGGAACTCTTTCTTCATGCAATAAAACAGGAGCTTGTTCCTTGCTTTGATAGTTTCCAAAGTTCGCTTCAATTAATTTAATTAATCGTTCATCATAATTTCCCGCAATTGAAATGACCAAGTTCTCAGGTCTATAGTGTTTCACCATGAATTGTTCGACCATTTCTTTTGTGAAAGACTTGATTGTTTCGATTCGTCCTCCTACCGGTCTTCCAATCGGATCTTCAGGGAACATTGCTTCCCACAATCTTTCATCTACATCTTCGTCAGGCATATCCTCAACTGAAGAGATTTCATCTAATATGACGGATTTTTCTTTTTCCATCTCTTCTTCTTTAAACTTTGAATGGAAAAACATATCAGCTAGAACAGTCAGTGCATATGAGGCATGATGACTTAAAACTGTAGTGTAATAGCAAGTCATTTCTTTAGAAGTAAACGCGTTAAGATCGCCTCCGATCTGATCGAATTGTTCGGCAATCATTCGTGCGCTTCGTGTATCTGTTCCTTTAAATAGCATATGCTCTATAAAGTGAGCGATTCCCTCTTGCTCTTTTGTTTCATTTGCTGAACCTGCATGTACCCAAATACCGATCGCTACGGACTGTACATGGGGCATCTTTTCATGGATAATACGAACACCATTTGAACAATTATACTTTTGTATCATAGACTTCACTCCTTATGTAAAGTACAAAAAGCCTCCTTCGCCGCAACTTGTGCAGGAAGAGGCTTTTTGAATAATTCATTTGATTACTCTTTGCTAGCTTGTTCTTTTTCTTTTTCTTCTAGAATGACTACTTTACGTGAAAGATTAACTCGACCTTGTCTGTCGATTTCAATTACTTTTACAAATAGCTCATCATCCAATTTAAGTACATCTTCCACTTCTTTCGTGCGTGCTTCTTGTATTTCAGAAATATGAAGCAAACCATCTTTGCCTGGGAAGATTTCTAAGAATGCGCCAAATTTCTCAATACGTTTAACCTTTGCCAAGTAGTACTCGCCTACTTTTGCTTCACGTACGATGTTTTCAATCATTTTCTTAGCTTTCTCATTCATTTCAGAGTTTGGCGACGAGATGTAAACCGTTCCGTCTTGCTCTGTATCGATTTTTACTTGAGTTTCTTCGATAATTTTATTGATTACTTTACCACCAGGCCCGATTACATCACGGATTTTGTCTGGTTTAATATGGATCACTATAATTTTCGGTGCATATTCAGACAGTTCTTCACGTGTTGAAGAAATTGTTGTCAACATATGATCAAGAATTTTAATACGACCGATCTTTGCTTGCGCAAGAGATTCTTCTAAAATCTGACGAGATAATCCGTCGATTTTAATATCCATTTGAAGTGCAGTGATACCTTTACTTGTACCTGCTACTTTAAAGTCCATATCGCCTAAATGATCTTCCATTCCTTGAATATCCGACAGAATAGAATAATCTTCATCCTTTTTGATCAAGCCCATAGCAATTCCTGCTACTGGTGCTTTAAGTGGTACGCCTGCATCCATCATAGCCATTGTAGAGGCACAGATCGATGCTTGTGAAGAGGAACCATTAGACTCCAATACTTCTGCAACGAGACGCATTGTGTAAGGGAATTCCACTTCATCTGGAAGCATAGGCTGCAATGCCCGCTCTCCTAACGCACCGTGACCAATTTCACGACGGCCTGGACCACGAATTGGACCTGTTTCCCCAACACTAAAGTTCGGGAAGTTATAATGGTGCATGAATCGCTTGGACTCATCTGAGCCTATACCATCAATGATTTGGTTTTCACCAAGCGCACCTAATGTACATACACTTAGCACTTGCGTTTGTCCACGTGTGAATAATGCTGAACCGTGGGAGCGAGGTAGAAGACCCGTTTCAGAAGATAATGGACGAATTTCGTCAAGTCCACGGCCATCTGGGCGTACTTTGTCGACTGTAATCAGACGGCGTACTTCATCTTTCACCATTTGCTCTAGAACTGCTTTCACTTGCTTGATTGTAGTTTCATCCGCTTCAATTTCTGTATAGTGCTCAAGAACGGATGCTTTCACTTCATTGATCGCTTCTTCGCGTGCATGCTTCTCTTCAGTTTGTATCGCTGTTATTAGTTCTTTTTCACAACGATCTTTCACTTCTTTACTGATGTCTGTATCCAATTCGAATAACTCAATCTCAAACTTTGGCTTACCGATTTCAGCTACTATCATTTCTTGGAATTCGACCAATTTTTTGATTTGATCATGACCAAACATAATTGCTTCTAGCATGATATCTTCAGTTACTTCTTTAGCTCCTGCTTCTACCATGTTGATAGCATCTTTTGTTCCCGCTACCACCAAATCAATTTCAGATGTTTCAAGTTGGCTAGGTGTAGGGTTAACGATGAATTCTCCATCGATGCGACCTACTTGAACACCTGCGATCGGACCATCAAATGGAATATCCGAAATGGAAAGAGCTAAAGAAGAACCGATCATTGCCGAAATTTCAGATGAACAATCCTGATCGACAGACATAACAAGTGAAATAACTTGAACATCATTACGGAAGCCATCTGGGAATAAAGGTCTAATCGGACGGTCAATTAATCGACTAGTCAATACCGCGTTTTCTGAAGGACGCCCTTCACGCTTAATAAAACCACCCGGAATTTTACCTACTGAGTACATACGTTCCTCATAATTTACTGTTAGTGGGAAGAAATCTAAAGGCTTCGGCTTTTTAGAAGCAGTCACCGTAGAAAGTACTGTTGTTTCGCCATAACGAACGAGCACTGCACCATTAGCTTGCTTTGCAAGTTGGCCGGCTTCGATTGTTAGCGTACGTCCAGCCCAATCGAGTGTATAAACTTTTTTCTGTTCTGACATTGTAGAACTCCTCTCTATTGTAAAACTTTCTACATCTAGTATGTAATTAGTAATAGTGTATCAAAAGTGACACATTTATGCGAAATATATTATCTTTAGTCCATAGAAAAAAGCGGGCAAAGCCCGCTTTTCAGTCTTATTAACGGCGTAAGCCAAGTGATGCAATAAGATCACGGTAACGTTGAACGTTAGTTTCACGTAGATATCTCAATAGACGACGACGTGTACCAACCATTTTGTACAAACCACGACGTGAGTGGTGATCTTTCTTGTGCGTACGTAAGTGGCCGTTCAAGTTGTTGATCTCTTCAGTAAGGATAGCAATCTGAACATCAGCCGATCCAGTATCATTTTCATGAGTCTTGAATTCGTTGATCAATTCAGCTTTGCGCTCTTGTGTAATAGCCATCCTTTTCACCTCCTAAATAAAAGTATCCCCGTCTCCCGAGCAAACGTTGGTGACTCGTGTTGCCAAGAAGAGGTTCGTGTATTGAACACTATTGTATCATATCACGGCATTATGTCAGTTGCAACAACCAACTAGTCGGTTAATAAGTCCTTTGCCGTTTGTTTATCTTTGCCAATTTGTGTTTTCAATGCATCAAGCGAATCGAATTTTTGTTCTGAACGTATGCGGTATAGCCATTCAATCGCTATTTGCTTTCCGTAAAGATCCATGTTCACATCAAGCAAATGTACTTCAGCCGTAGGAATACGATGTTTAGGATCATGAAATGTCGGCTTCACGCCCATATTACAAACTCCGCGATACCAGGTATCTCCGATTAGACAACGCACGGCGTATACCCCATTGGCGGGAACGATATGTTCTTCAACTGTTTGAATATTAGCTGTAGGAAACCCTAATTGACGCCCTCTTTTTTCACCATGTATCACTTCACCGAATGTTCGGAATGGCCGCCCAAGAAGCACTGCTGCGGCCTCTACATCACCATTAGATAACAACTGTCGGATTTCAGTCGATGAGACTTTACATTCCTCATTAAATGTTACTTTGGAAATGACAGTTGTGCCGTATTTCCCTTCTGACAGCTCATGCATATCTTTCATCGTCCCTAAACCTTTCGAACCGAACGTGAAATCAAATCCTGCCGTCACATGCTTAACATTGAGTCCTTTAATAAAGATATCTATAAATTTTTGCGGTGAAAGACTAGCTAGTTCCCAGTCAAAGCTAACGATGAATAACGCATTCACTCCGAGTGACTCGAGTACTCGGATTTTTTCTTCAGCTGGTGTAATATAGCCAATATTTTTACCCGAAAAGAGTTGCGACGGATGAGGATCAAATGTCATGACAGCCGTTTCTATCGCTAATTTATCTGCAACTTTTTTTGCACTACGGATAACTTCCTGATGTCCTTTATGTACACCGTCGAAAAATCCAATAGCTAAAGAATAAGCATGTTGTTGTTCTATGTCTACTTGATCCGGATATCGTAATCTGTAGATTTCCATTTCTATCTCTCCTTACTCACTAGCCAGTAGCATTTTTTCTGGTTTCATTAAACCGGGCTTTGTTGGGTGGTTTTGATAGATCGCCAATACGCGACCCTCGAACATCATCATGATGGAAGGGTGATCGTTGAGCAATGGTACTGTTGGAAGCACTTGACCATTTCGTATGGATTCTACTAAAGATTCTTCCAATTCCAGATGTGGAAATTCAGTCAACACGTCTTCGATAGGACGCAAGATAGTCTGCACTTGTTCTTGATCCATTATCTGCGCTACTTCAGCCAATGTTTTACAATGGGATTCGTTAAAATTACCAGAAACCGTGCGGACTAAAGAATGCATATGTGCTGGATATCCGAGAAGTTCACCAATTTGCACTGCTAGCGTTCGAATATAAGTTCCTTTCCCACATCGTACTCTAATGGAAAATGTCACTTCTTCACCAGCAAACGATTGTTTATCATCTAATAAATCGATTTGATCAATCTGCACTTTACGAATCGGTCTTTCTACTTCGATGCCTTTACGCGCGTATTCATACAGTCGTCTGCCGTTTACTTTTACCGCTGAGTACATAGGAGGAATTTGTGTAATTTCCCCTGTCAATTGCTCTAATGCTTCAATAATTTGCTTTTTCGAGAATTCCTTATGTGTCAAATCACTAGCGATCGTCTCACCTTGCGCATCCTCAGTTTCTGTTGAGCGGCCTATCGACACAGTAGCAATATATTCTTTTCCCGCATCAGTAATATAAGAAGCCACTTTTGTAGCTCTTCCTATGCAGATGGGCAAAACGCCTTCTACTTCAGGATCCAACGTACCAGTATGACCTACTTTTTTCGTCTTAAGTATTTTTCGAAGTTTAAAGACACAGTCATGCGATGTCATGCCCTTCTCTTTCCATAAAGGCAAAATCCCGTTCATCCTATCCCTTCTTCCTAAATTCATTTAGAAATACTTGCTCTATGTAAGAAGAGAGGAAGCCATACCGCGTAAGCGACTATGAACTTCCTCCTCATGTTTATTGTTCGTTTTCATCATTTACTTTGCGGATTAAGCTTTCAATCCGGTTACCGTAAGCAACTGACTCATCGATTTCAAATTCGATTTCAGGTGTTTTACGTAAACGAATTCTCTGACCAATTTCTGATCGTATGAAACCCTTCGCTTTAGACAGCCCAAGTAACGAATCTTCCTTTTCTTTATCTGTCCCTAAAACAGAAATGAAAATCTTCGCTTGTTGTAAGTCTCCAGTAACATCTACACCCGTAACAGTTACAAAACCGATCCGTGGATCTTTAAGTTTTTGGCCGATAATATCGCCCAACTCTTTTTTCATTTGTTCAGCTATACGATTAGCACGCACTGACATGGCAATTCACCTCGTTCTTCGCTCATAAGTAGTCAACTGTACACGCGGTCATTTCCCAATCAGGATTGGATTCAAACAGACGAATCGCACGTCTTACTTCCCGTTCTGCAGCATCTTTCGAAGATGCAACAGCAACTAAAGCAAACGTGGTACGTTGCCATAAATCCTGATGATCAATTTCTGCAACAGATACATTATAGGAATTTTTCACCCGATCTCTCATCCGGTTCAGCACTGATCGTTTATCTTTTAACGAAGCCGCTGACGGGATGTAGAAAGAACATTCCGCGTAAACAATCATACTCGCTTGATTTCTTCCATAATGTACGCTTCGATGATATCTCCTTCTTTGACATCATTGAATTTCTTAATAGTAATTCCGCATTCATAGCCTTTCGCGACTTCTTTTGCATCATCTTTGAAACGCTTCAATGTATCAAGTTCGCCTTCAAAGACTACAATATTATCGCGCAACACACGAACGCCAGCATCACGAGAGATCTTACCATCGATTACATAGCTTCCTGCAATCGTACCGATCTTCGATACTTTAAATGTTTCACGAACTTCCGCCTGACCAATTACCTTTTCTTCATACTCAGGATCAAGTAATCCAGTCATAGCAGATTCAATTTCTTCGATTACTTTATAGATGACACGGTGTAGACGGATGTCTACGCCTTCTGCTTCAGCAGCGCGTTTTGCATTGGTATCAGGTCGGACGTTAAACCCGATAACGATTGCGTTGGACGCAGCAGCCAATGAAATATCGGACTCATTGATAGCACCCGCACCAGTGTGGATGATTTTAACGTTAACGCCTTCTACTTCGATCTTCATTAGAGAAGCCGCCATTGCCTCAACCGCACCTTGTACATCTGCTTTAACAATCAAGTTCAATTCTTTCATTTCACCTTGTTTCATTTGGTCAAATAAATTATCAAGTGTCACACGAGTTTTTTCTACGCGTTGTTCTTGAAGAGCTTCTCCGGCACGTGTTTCCCCGATTTGGCGAGCAGTCTTTTCATCTTTAAATACGACGAAACGATCTCCTGCAAACGGAACATCACTCAATCCAGTAATTTCTACGGGTGTGGACGGACCCGCTTCTTTCACGCGACGTCCAAGGTCACTGACCATTGCACGCACACGACCATACGTATTTCCGACAACGATTGGATCCCCTACATGTAATGTACCATTTTGCACTAGCAATGTAGCCACTGAACCTTTGCCTTTGTCGAGTTGCGCTTCGATTACAGTTCCTCTAGCTCTAATAGATGTATCTGCAGTAAATTCTCCTACTTCTGCAACTAGTAAAACCATTTCAAGTAACTGCTCAATTCCTTCTCCTTTTAGTGCGGAAATCGGAACGAAAATGGTGTCGCCGCCCCAAACTTCCGCGACTAAACCGTGTTCAGTCAATTCTTGCATGACGCGGTCTGGATTTGCTGATGGTTTATCCATTTTATTAACTGCTACAATGATTGGAACTTCAGCAGCTTTCGCGTGATTGATCGCTTCAATCGTTTGCGGCATTACACCGTCATCCGCTGCAACAACTAAGATTGTCAAGTCTGTAACTTTTGCCCCACGTGCTCTCATTGTTGTGAACGCTTCGTGACCTGGCGTATCTAAAAATGTGATTTTCTTGCCATTAGCTGTAATTTGGTACGCACCAATATGCTGCGTAATTCCACCCGCTTCACCTTGAGTTACTTTTGTGTCACGAATCGAGTCAAGCAATGTTGTTTTACCATGGTCTACGTGACCCATGATAGTGACGACTGGTGGTCGCTCTGTCAGCTCGCCTGCTACTTCTTCTTCCTCTTCAGGATCTTCGAAGTAGATCTCCAAGTCTGTTACGTCAATACGGATCTCTTCTTCTACCTCAACCTCGTATTCCGCACAAATCAACTCAATTGCATCTTTATCTAATTCTTGGTTAATGGTAGCCATTACACCAAGCATGAACAACTTTTTAATGATCTCGGAAGGCTCTTTACCTAACTTTTTAGCTAGCTCGCCAACTGACAAAGATTCATAAAATGTGATTTTATCTGGTAAAGGTATTTCAACCTTTTGTGCAGGTACTGCCGGACGATATCTACGGCGTCCTTGGTTGATTCCGCGTGCTGGTGGTCTTCCACCGCGACCGCCGCCTGGACGTCCGCCTCCACCAGCTGGACGTGGTCCGCCGCCTTGTGCTTGACGAGGTGGCGGAGTGTTACCCGTTTTTGGAGCTGATGTAGATTGTCCTTGTGGACGTGTTGAAGATGGTCGGTTCGATCCACCTTGGTTACTAGCCTGACGGTTAGTACCTTGTGTTGAAGCTGGTTTGTTTGTATTGCTTGGACGATCTGTTCTCTGGTTCGCTGGCTTGCTCACCGGCTTAACTGTAGTAGTTTTTACTTCAGGCTTTTTCAAGTCTCCGAACTTTTCGTCTAATTTTGCAATTGAAACTGGATCTAGTTCTTCCATATGGCTCTTAATCACAATATCACTCTTAAGTAATTCTTCAGCAAGATCCCTACTTGTTTTTCCTATTGATCTGGCATATTCATGTACTTTCATTTTCGTCATTAGCCCACCCCCGGTTATAATCGTTGAGTAGCTCGGATAACTTTTTTGCGAATCCTTTATCTGTTAGTGCCAAGACAACTCGGGCTTCTTTTCCAATTGCATGCCCCAGTTCTTCACGACTTCCAAATACATGCTTCTCAACGTTGTACGTATTACATTTATTCGTTAGTTTTTTCATGGTATTCTTTGATGCATCGCCTGATAGGATGACCAGATGTGCTTCACTTGAACGGACCGCCTGTACGACTAAATCTTCACCCGTTGCAATTTTACGTGCGCGGGCAGCCATACCTAGTAGTTGATAAATTTTTGTCGGATCTTTTGTCATTTGATTGCCTCTCGCCGAATTGCATGTAAGAGGTCATCGTAGACTTGTTCCGGTACTTTAACTCCCAATTGATGTTCAAATGAGTGTTGCTTACGTGCTTTCTCCACGGCATCCTCCGTTTTAGAAACATATGTACCGCGGCCTGACTTCTTTCCTGTCAAATCTACGGATACTTCTCCTTCTTTCGTACGGACAATTCGTATCATTTCTTTTTTAGGTAACATGTCACCAGTCGCTGCACATTTACGCAAAGGGATTTTCCGATTGTTCGACATCAGCATGCAATCCTTTCCAAATCAATCTTCTTTGTCTTCATCTGCGTATAAATCGAAGTCTTCAGCTGTTTCAACAGGTGTTTCTTCTTCATACTCGTATGTTTCCAAGAACTCATCTGTTTCGACTTCAGGTTCCTCTACTAGAACCGCAAGAGATTCTTCACGAGGATAGATCCCTAATTCTCTAGCGTCAGTTTCGCTTTTGATGTCGATTTTCCAGCCTGTTAATTTAGCAGCCAACCTAGCATTTTGCCCTCTTTTTCCGATAGCTAATGAAAGTTGGTAATCCGGCACGACTACTGTTGTCGAGCGTTCTTCTTCATTTACTTGTACATCAATTACTTTAGAAGGGCTTAGAGCATTTGCAACGAAGACTACAGGGTCTTCTGACCACTCTACGATGTCCACTTTTTCGCCATTTAATTCATTGGAAATAGATTGTACGCGCGCCCCTCTTGAACCTACACAAGAACCGACTGGATCTACTTCTTCATTCGTTGTGTAAACAGAGATTTTCGAACGATCACCGGCTTCGCGTGCAATCGATTTGATTTCCACTGTTCCATCATAGATTTCAGGTACTTCAAGTTCGAATAAGCGACGTAACAGCCCTGGGTGTGTTCTAGAAACAAACACCTGCGGTCCACGTGCTGTTCTTTCGACTTTTGTAATATACACTTTAATACGATCGTGTGGAGCATAGGTTTCTGTTTGGATTTGTTCGCTTGTTGGCAATACAGCCTCCACTTTTCCTAATCCAACGAATAAGTTTTTCGGATCCATACGCTCTACGATTCCGTTTACGATATCTTCTTCACGATCGATATACTCTTCATAAATCAACCCGCGTTCTGCTTCACGTACACGTTGTGTTACAACTTGTTTAGCGGTTTGCGCAGCAATACGGCCAAAGTCACGTGGTGTAACTTCTTCTTCGACGACATCTGTTAGTTCATAGACTGGATTGATCATTTGTGCATCTTCCAATGAAATTTGCAAACGATCGTCTTCCACTTCTTCTACTACGTCTTTTCTTGAATAAACAGCCATTGTGCCTTTATTTAAGTTCAAATCAACACGGACGTTTTGCGCCTGGTTGAAATTTCGTTTATACGCTGTTACAAGCGCTGCTTCAATCGCATCAACTATTACTTCTCTTGAAATACCTTTTTGCTGTTCAAGAGCTGTCAATGCCTCGAGTAGCTCACTACTCATGTTCATCACTCCTACATTCCGATTGTCGTTACTCATGGTGATTTAGTCGCTAGCACAGGGCTAGACGGTGCTTTGCGCTTTTGTTTACATCTAGCTCCAAGCACCAGCCTCTCGGGTCGTTTCGAAATGCCCAAAAAGGCAAAAAGCGCCTTTGTGGGCATTCCTCCAACGCCTGTCGAGGCTAGACGGTGCTTTGCGCTTTTGTTTTAAAAGTCAATCGCCAGTCGCGCTAAAGCAATTTTTGTTTTATCGATTTCTACTAGTACTTTTCTTGTCTTGATCCGTATTTCCACTTTTGCATGGTCTGGTCCGTATCCGAGTAAGTAGCCCTCGAATTCTTTCATTCCATCAATCGGTTCATAAGTTTTGATGAACACATATTGGCCTACGGCTTTTTCAAAATCTTCATCTTTTTTCAATGGTCTTTCCGCTCCGGGAGAAGACACTTCAAGGAAGTAATTTTGCGTAATCGGGTCCACACGGTCCAGTTCCTCGCTTAGCTTATTACTAACAGCCGCACATTGATCTATGTCAATGTTACCTTCCGGCGTATCGATGTAGACGCGTAGAAACCAATCGCTACCTTCTTTTAAGAACTCAACATCAACCAGCTCAAGACCCAATTCTTGAACGATCGGTCTTGCCAACTGTTCGACTTCTTCTGTAATTTTACTCAAATGGTATCCCTCCCGAAATTCAAAATAACAACAGAAAAGAGCGGGGAGCCCCACTCTTTTCCGCAAGACGTATAGCAAAAGTTGTTTTAATCGTATCACATGGCCTTTTACAATGCAACTGAAGCAACCGCCACGAGCCCATTAGAATAGGGATAATTGGTTCGCTTCTGGCATTCCTTCCATACAGCCGAGATTATCTAGATACTCAACAACCGTTTTAGACACACGGCCTCTCTTCTGAAAATCTTCTTTAGATAAAAACTCGCCATCTTTTCTTGCTTCGACAATCGTCTTCGCAACGTTCGTTCCGAGTGACGGAATCGAGTTAAATGGTGGAATTAATTTATTACCATCAATAATAAACTGCGTTGCATCTGATTTATAGAGGTCGGGTTTAGCAAACGTAAATCCTCGCTCGACCATTTCAAGTGCAACCTCTAAAACAACTACTAAGTTCTTTTCTTTTGGAGGTGCATCCAATCCCTTAGCATTGATCTCTTTAATCATCGCTCGAATACTTGCTGAACCTTTACACATCGTCACTAAATCGAAGTCAGTCGCACGAACGGTAAAGTATGTAGCATAGTACATGATGGGATGATGGACTTTAAACCAAGCGATTCGAAGCGCCATTAAAACATATGCAGCTGCGTGAGCTTTCGGGAACATATACTTGATCTTCTTACATGAGCCGATATACCAAGCAGGCACTTTATTTTCTTTCATCGCTTCTTCGAATTCAGGTGTCAGTCCTTTACCTTTTCGAACTGACTCCATGATTTTAAATGCAAGTGAAGGTTCTAGACCCTGATAAATCAAATACACCATAATATCATCACGACAACCAATTACCTCTGATAGTTGACATGTTTTGTTTTGAATTAATTCCTGAGCGTTACCCAGCCAAACATCGGTGCCGTGTGACAAGCCCGATATCTGGATCAACTCAGAGAACGTAGACGGTTTTGTTTCTTCTAACATTTGACGTACAAACCGAGTACCAAATTCCGGCACACCAAGCGTCCCAGTTTTACAATCAATTTGTTCTTCTGTGACACCAAGTGAAGACG
The DNA here is from genome assembly GCF_029267015.1 of Sporosarcina ureae. GTDB lineage: Bacteria > Bacillota > Bacilli > Bacillales_A > Planococcaceae > Sporosarcina > Sporosarcina ureae_D. The sequence goes on from NZ_JARIEA010000003.1 coordinate 37,662, forward strand.
TGCCGCTAAATAATTCCATAACACCTTTATCGTCTGGCGGTATGGTTAACGCATCGATACCAGACAAGTCTTCTAGCATTTTGATCATCGTCGGATCATCATGTCCTAAAATATCTAATTTCAATAAATTATTATCGATAGAGTGGAAATCAAAATGCGTCGTTTTCCAGCTGGATTCAAGATCGTTAGCTGGGAATTGAATGGGTGTAAAATCAAAGATGTCCATTGTATCCGGTACAACAATTATACCACCCGGGTGCTGGCCTGTATTTCGTTTAACACCTGTACAACCTTGCACAAGCCGATCGATTTCAGCGCCGCGCATTTGGATATCATTATCATTCATATACCCTCGAACATATCCATAAGCAGTTTTTTCAGCTACTGTCCCAATTGTCCCTGCACGAAATACATAATCTTCACCGAATAATTCTTTAGTATAGTTATGTGCATGTGATTGATACTCACCACTAAAGTTCAAGTCGATATCTGGAACCTTATCGCCGGCAAAGCCAAGGAATGTTTCGAATGGTATATCTTGACCATCCTTTTTAAACATTGTCTGGCAACTCGGACATTCCTTATCAGGTAAGTCATAACCTGAACTAACTGAACCGTCGTCGAAGAACTCATATGTCTTACACGATGGGCACACATAATGCGGCGGCAAGGGATTTACTTCTGTTATTTCCATCATCGTTGCAACAAATGAAGAACCTACTGACCCACGCGAACCAACTAAGTAGCCGTCATCCAAGGACTTTTTGACAAGCTTATGTGAAATAAGATAAATAACAGAAAAACCATTGTCAATAATAGAAGTCAATTCTTTTATGATACGGGCTTCAACAATTTCAGGTAATGTTTCTCCATATATTTGATGTGCCATAGAGTAAGTTAAATCCCGCACTTCGTCTTCCGCACCATCTATTTTAGGAGTATATAAGTCATCTTTGATTGGTTTGACGTCACCTACACGCTCCATTATTTTCACCGGATTATCAACCACGATTTCTTTCGCTACATCTTCACCTAAAAACTCAAACTCCTTCAACATTTCATCTGTTGTACGGAAATGAACCTCAGGTAAAGAGTGACGATTTAACGGATTCGCCCCACCCTGCGAACGGACAAGTACTTGGCGATAGGTTGCATCAGTTTCATCCAAATAATGAACATTTCCCGTAGCACAAACGGGCAAACCTGTTTTCTTGCCAAGCTTAATCATCTTACGCATGATATCTTCAAGGTTCCACTCATCGCGAATCAAATCGAGTTCAAGTAAATGAGAGTAGACTGGCTTTGGGTGAATTTCTAGGTAATCGTAGAAACTTGCGATTTCCTCTACCTCTTCCATTGGTTTTTGCATTAAACCTTCAAATACTTCACCTTTATCACAGCCCGAACCAACTATTATGCCTTTTCGATACTTTACTAGCAACGAACGAGGTATACGTGGCACCCGATAGAAGAAGTCCATATGCGATATAGATACAAGCTTGAATAGATTTTTTAACCCTTCATTGTCTGTTGCAAGCAACGTGCAGTGTGAAGGTCTTGACCGCTTATAGGCATCACCTTCACCGATATTTTTATTAAGATCATCTAACCACTCGATGCCTTTTTCCTGTGCATCGGACAATAAACGTAAAAATAGGTGTGCTGTAGCTTCTGTATCATATATAGCACGGTGATGTTGTGTGAGTTCGATATCGAATTTTTTAGCTAACGTATTTAGACGATGATTTCGCAGTTCTGGATATAAGAATCGCGACAGCTCCAATGTATCGATAACAGGATAAGCGACAGTTTCAATCTTCGCGCGCTTACATGAAGCATAAAAGAAGCCCATATCGAATGAAGCGTTATGGGCAATCAACACACTATCGCCTATAAAGTCTATAAACTCTGCCATGACATCTTCAACTTCGGGTGCATTTTCAACCATGTCATCTGTAATACCTGTCAAATTGGTAGTGATGGAAGACAGCGGATGATGCGGATTGGCAAAACGTTCAAAACGATCAATGATTTCCCCATCTTTCACTCGTACAGCCGCCAGTTCAATGATTGTGTCGTAGACTGCTGACAAACCTGTAGTCTCAACGTCGAATACGACATACGTATCTGTTTCAAGCAAACGGTGTTGTTCTTCATAAACGATTGGCACACCGTCATCGACCAAGTTGATTTCTAAACCAAACAACACTTTTATACCATGCTTTTTACCTGCATTATACGCGTCAGGATATGATTGTACGTTCGCATGGTCGGTAATGGCAATTGCGGGATGTCCCCACTTGGCTGCTTGAGCAACTAAAGCTGAAGCTGAGACGACTGCATCCATTTGACTCATGGAAGTATGTGCATGTAATTCCACTCGCTTCTGCCCATCAGGCGCCTTATCTTTCCGTTCAATTGTTGGAATAACCGCAATGTCCTGCGCCATCATGATTAAGTCTCTAACGAATGTATCATTCTGTATACCGCCACGCGCACGAACCCACATACCTTTTTTGAAAGACTTCATGATTTCAGCGTCCTCATTATCTCGCGAAAACATTTTAACTAAAATCGAATCGGTGTAATCTGTTACTTTCAGTGTCAATAAAGAACGACCACTTCTTAATTCACGTACTTCTGCATCAAATACAAAGCCTTCTATAATCAAACGTCTTTCTTCATCTTGGATTTCATGGATTGGAACGATTGGCTCGTTAGCTTTGATCGGTGTACCAAGAGCAAGTACTCTATCAGAATCACCCTGTTCACTTTTCATCGATTCACGTTGTTGCAACTGATGATAGGCTTGCTTGGATAATACATCCTCTTCTTGTTTCTTTTGAGTGAGGAATTGCTGGCGTTCTTCTTCTGCATTATGGTTTTCAACTATTGAAACATCGAACATATACTTCGGAAAACCGAATTGTTGATACAGGATTGATATGGTTTCGATATATTTATTTTTTAACGTTTGACACTCCAAGTCACTGGAACAATTAAGCAATAACTTTTCACCATGCATCTTAGGTGTTTGTCCCACTAAACATTGACGCATAGGGGGAGATATATCTGCTAATTCATCAATTATAATTGGCCAATAATCTATAATTAATTGTTCGTTTACTTCGTTGTTTCTTGCTTCCATTTCAAGATGCACATTCGCTATCGCAGCAAACGATTCATGAACACGTTGTTGCATAAACTGAAAAACATCGATCGGCAACACTTTATCCAATGTAATGTTGAATTTCCACACTCTTGATTTCTTCTGTACGGTGACACGATTCAACTCACCATTTTGAAAATAGTTCATTAACTGGTCATCTGTTAGACCTGTCTGTTGGAGCAATGTTAAAAACTTTTGAGCGGCATCCACTATATATTCCTCCGTTCTATCGCGAAAAGAAGGGAAGTTCCGTTAACGGACTCCCCTTCTTGGATTAATCTGCACTAAAGAAGGACTGTAGTTTTTCCAATACTTCTTCTTTTTGCCATTCTATTGACTCTCCACTGTGGCGATACATAACTTCCACAATACCTTCATCTGCTCTTTTACCAATTATAATGCGAACCGGCAAACCAATCAAGTCAGCGTCAGCGAATTTCACACCCGCTCTTTCGGCACGATCGTCATATAATACATCGTATCGATACGACTCTAGCACAGCATATAATTCATCGGCTAGATGTACTTGCACTTCATCTTTAACATTCATAGCAATTAAATGTATATCAAACGGCGCTAAATGTTTTGGCCATTTCAAACCATTTTCATCATTAAACTGCTCAGCAATTGTTGCCAGTAAACGTGAAATCCCCATACTATAACTTCCCATAATGAATGGCTTTGTTCGACCGTGTTCATTAAGGAAAGTTCCTTTCATCTGCTCACTGTAAACAGTACCCAGTTTACGAATGTGCCCGACACCAATACCTTCAGTAAATTTAATAGTACCCATTCCGTCCGGCGATGCATCTCCTTCTTGAATAAAACGAAGATCCACGTAATCGTCTATGGCGAAATCGCGTTCTGGGTTTACGTTCAATAAATGATAGTCGTCAATATTTGCTCCTGCTACTACGTTAACCATTGCATTAACCGCATGATCTGCATATACCCTTACACCAATAGGCAGTTTCACAGGACCAATTGAGCCAATATGACAGCCTAGTAATTCTTCGATCTGTAGTTCAGTTGCCAGTTCTATATGGCTTACATTTAAAAAACGCTTTAATTTATGTTCATTAATGCTATGATCACCACGACATATTACCATAACAAAATCTTCATCTACTTTATACACCAATGACTTGATGATGCGCTCAGGGTCAATCGATAAAAATGAAGCGAGGTCCTCAATTGTTTGTTGGTTTGGCGTGGAGATTTTTGACATTTCCAATTGTTTTTCAGCTGGTGTCTCATACTCCGTATTCACTTCAGCAAACTCCATATTCGCAGCGTAGGAGGAGCTATCACTATACGCAATCCGGTCTTCTCCATTTTCCGCTAACGCTATGAACTCATGAGATCCTGCACCCCCATCCGACATGACCATGCGGAAATGCATGCCAAGACGGGTTAACATATTGGTATAGGCTTGCATGACTTCCAAATACTTTTCATCCAAACTTTCTTGTGTGGCATGAAATGAATAAGCATCTTTCCTTATGAATTCCCTACTATGAAGTAAACCTGCACGAGGTTTTACTTCATCCCGGAATTTCGTTTTGATTTGAAAAATGGTTAGCGGCAACTTCTTATATGATCGAACTTCGTCGCGCAACAAGTCAATGATTGCTTCTTCATCACTTGAGCTCAGCGTTAATTGATTAGTTTGTCTGTCAGCGACATGGAACATTTCCTTACCGTATGAGTCCCAACGCTCGGTTTCTTTTAAGATACTAGAGCTTTGCAATGCAGGCAAAGAGATTTCTATTCCTTCGATAGCTTCCATTTCTTGACGGATAATCGTCGCGATCTTTCTAAACACTTTTTGTGCAAGAGTTAAATACGTGTACACACCATTGGCATTCTGTCGGATATAACCTGCTCGCAACAATAACTGATGCGAACGCATCTCTATATCTGCTGGATTTTCACGCATTGTGGGTATAAACGTTTTCGATTGTTTCATCATATACTCCCACCTTCTTTAGAAGAAAAATCGTTGGATGTCATTCCATGTCACAACAAGCATCAAAACCATTAATAGCATGATCCCTACAAAATGCACCATACCTTCTTTTTGTTTATCAATTGGTTTACCTCGTAAGCCTTCAAACAGGAAGAATAATAATCTACCGCCGTCTAATGCAGGCAATGGCAGTAAATTCATGATTCCTAGATTGATACTCAGCACAGCGCCCCAATTCATCAAGTTGAAAATACCATGTTGGGCCACTTCTTCTGTCGCTTTATAAATCCCGACAGGACCAGATAGCGCGTCTATTGTGAACTGGCCTGTAACGAGCATACCTAATAATTCAAAGATCTTCACAGTCCATGTGTACGTCTGTTCCGCACCGAACACAATGGATTTGATAATTCCTTTTTCCAATGGACTTGAATACATAACGCCAATTTGACCGAATTCCTGTCCTGCATCTTCCACTGTATCAGGTACTACATCTAAAACAATTTGTTTACCCGCACGTTCCACTTCTATAGACATAGGGACTCCGGCACTATTTTGAATTGCTTCAGAAAACTTTGGCCAAGAATCAATTGACTTACCGTCTACTCCAGTGATTAAATCATCTTTTTTCATTCCAGCCATTTCTGCCGGTGTATCCGGCTTCACTTCTGAGATTATGGGTTCATTGGTTGGTACACCGTTCATTAAACCCAGAGCTAAGAATATGAAAAATGCTAGAATAAAGTTGAATAGAGGTCCTGCAAATATTGCCAACGCCCGGCTACCCAATGACTTAGACTCGAATTGACGATCATAAGGAGCAATTAATGTTTCTTGACCCTTTTCGATAATCATTGCCGTTCTGGCAATTTTTAGATGAACCAGTTGGCCATCTTCGTCATATCCTTCAATATATAGTTCTCTATCTAAATCCGACTTTTCTACTTCTACGTTTAAAATATTCGGATTAGAAACATTTCGATTCAAATAAATCTTTTCTATCTCGTCTTGTGCATTCAATAATAGACCTACGCGATAACCTGGCTGCAATTCGACTGTATCGAAATCTTCACCAGCCATGCGTACATATCCACCTAAAGGCAACAAGCGTATCGTATATTGCGTTTCACCTTTGCGGATCGCTAAAATTTTAGGTCCCATTCCGATAGCGAACTCTCGAACCATGATGCCAGCTCTCTTAGCAAACAAGAAATGACCAAACTCATGAAATGCTACAAGTGTCCCGAATATTACTATAAACGCAATAACCGTTTCCATTCAGTAACCACCTTCACCGGCTGTGACAGCCTGAAATTAATCTTGATACTTAACTATACCATAGACTTTTTTTCGCGTATTGCGATCTGTCTCTAAAATCTCTTCCAAATCAGGATTTTGAATAGTTTGGTGCTGATCCATCATTTTTTCAATAATATCTTCAATTTGCATGAACGAAATATGTCCTTCCATAAACAGTTGAACCGCCACTTCATTGGCCGCGTTCATCGCTGTAGGCATAGTGCCTCCTTCTCTACCTGCATCATATGCAAGAGACAAGGCTTTAAATCGTTCATAATCCATTTTTTGAAAGTGTAATTTCCCAATTTCATCAAGACGAAGACGTTTGGCATCAGACATCCGAATACGGTCCGGATATGTAAGTGCATATTGAATTGGAACGCGCATATCAGGAGAACCCAGTTGTGCCATAACGCTTGTATCTTCAAACTCCACCATAGAGTGGATAATACTTTCTTTATGTAGTAAACATTCAATCTGATCATAAGGCATCGCAAATAAATGATGTGCCTCAATCACCTCAAGCCCTTTGTTCATCATGGTTGCCGAATCGATCGTCAACTTATTACCCATTGACCAGTTAGGATGCGCAAGCGCTTGTTCCACTGTGACGTGTTGAAGTTGATCCCGAGTATAATCTCTAAAGCTCCCACCAGAGGCCGTTAAAATCAAATTGGTGATTCGCTTCGGATTTTCTCCATTCAGCGATTGGAATAAAGCAGAGTGTTCACTATCCACCGGGACAAGCGGAACGTTATGGTGCTTGGCTGCTTCTACAACTAAGTCACCCGCCGCCACTAATGTTTCTTTATTAGCGATAGCAATTGTCATACCTGCTTTAATTGCAGCAAGCGTCGGTCTAAGTCCTACACTACCGATAACGGAGTTCAGCAAGACATCGGCTTCCATCCCAACCGCTGCTTCAATAAGTCCTTCATCACCATGAACGAATTGAACTTCAGGAAACTCGTTTTGTAAGCGTACTGCGTCTGCTTCTTCCAATACAGAAACTAATTTGGGATGAAACTGTGCAATGATTTCACTTACCTTTTGAATATTTCTTCCTGCCGACATCGCTGTTAATTCAAAGCGATCAGTATGAGCTGCAATAATGCTTAATGTTTGAGTACCGATAGAACCAGTAGCACCAAGCAAATTGATTTTCTTCATATTATGAACTTCCTTTCCATTATCCTATGAATTGAACAAAATGAAGCAATGGGAGTACAAACAGTAAGCTGTCAAATCTGTCCATAATACCACCATGTCCAGGCAACAACTTTCCTGAATCTTTTACGTTATAGAAACGTTTGAGTGCAGATTCAACTAAGTCTCCCATTTGACCTACAATCGATGCCACTATTGTAATAATAATGAATGATACATACGATGTAGAGATAGGATAGAACATATTATAAATCAAAGTAATTACTACCGCACAAATAATACCTCCAACAAATCCTTCAATGGTTTTGTTAGGTGATATTTCAGGCCAAAGTTTTCGTTTCCCTATTTTCCGACCAACAAAATATGCACCAGAATCTGTTGACCAAATAATAAGTAACGCATAGCCTATGTATTCTAAACCAAATAAACGTGTTTCAATTAAATAGTAAAAACCGATGCCGACGTATAATGCGCCAATCGCACTAAATGCAATGTCCTCAAATGTCCACTTGTTTTTCATGACTACAGTATAGACCAATAATAATAATATCAGTACATAGATCATTTCAAGTTTCCCTAACCGCAGAAAACCTTCTACCTGCTCCGTCCATCTAGAAGGAAGTAAAATGACGAGTAAAAGTAACCAAGAGATAAATCCTCCTATTGAAAAAATGGACATATTCCGCATACGTAGTAGTTCATATAAACCAATCGTAGATATTGCAAAGATCATAATAATAAACGGTAATCCACCAATGATAATCAAAGGTACGAAAAATGCGAGTGCTACAATGGCTGTGATGATTCTTTGCTTCATCTTTTCTGATCTCCTTCCAAGCTTCCAAAGCGCCGATCTCTATTTTGGAAATCTTCTATTGCTTGTAAAAAGCATTCTTCATCGTAATCAGGCCATAGTACATCGGTGAAAATGAATTCTGCATAAGCTAATTGCCACAGCATGAAATTGGATAATCGCACTTCACCGCTTGTGCGAATCAATAGATCTGGTTCGGGTAAGTGTGCAGTCATCAGCTTGGATTCAATTGAATCTTCATTAATTTCATCCACTCTTAATGTCCCAGCAGCCACTTCTTCTGCCAATTCTTTCATAGCATGAACTAGTTCGACTCTGCTTCCATAATTCATCGCAAAGTTCAATACTAAGCCTTTGTTTTCTTTCGTTTGCTCTATTGCTTTCTTAATTGCTTTTTCTGTATGACTTGGAAGTGCATCCATATTACCTATCATTTCCACCTTGATGCCCTTTTCCATTAATTCGGGTAAATACGTATTAAGGAATTCGCCAGGAAGATTCATCAAAAAGTCAATTTCGATTTTCGGTCGTTTCCAATTTTCGGTCGAAAATGCGTAAAGAGTGAGGGCCTTCACACCCATGGCATTTGCGAAATTGGTGATTTGACGAACTGTTTTCATTCCTTCATGGTGGCCGGCAATTCGCGGCATTTTACGTTGCTTCGCCCATCTTCCGTTTCCATCCATGATAATTGCCACATGGTTAGGAATCTGTCTATTTTTAACAGCGTCAATCCGTTCATCCAGCAACTGAATATCTGCCGTTTTTTTTCGCATTAGTTTTCTAAGCATAGCGTTCCCCCACTTGGCTCTATTCGGATACTCCTACTGACTATCCTACCAAATTGCATAGTAAATAGCATGCAAAAGAAAGAAAAGAGCGTCCTAAAAGTAGGACGCTCCTCCTTATAGAAAGTTCTGTACTCAAATTTCCAAGATTTCGTTTTCTTTATCTTTTGCTGTTTGATCAATCTTTTCGATAAATTCATCTGTCATCTTTTGTACTTGTTCAGTAAAACGGCGCAAATCATCTTCAGTGATTTCTGCATCTTTTTCAAGCTTTTTCAAATCTTCATTGCTGTCGCGACGAACATTACGAATCGCTACTTTTGCATCTTCCGCTTCGCGCTTAACATCTTTAACTAAATCTTTACGGCGTTCTTCTGTAAGTGCAGGTACCGCTAGACGAATTACTGAACCATCGTTGGATGGCGTAATACCGATATCCGATTTCATGATCGCTTTTTCGATTTCACCGATTGTTGTTTTATCATACGGTTGAACTACTAGCAATCGTGGCTCAGGAACAGAAATTCCCGCCATTTGATTTAATGGTGTAGGTGCACCATAATAAATCACTGAAATTCTGTCTAACAGGCTCGCGTTAGCTCTTCCAGCACGGATAGATGCCAATTGTCTTGAAAAGGCGCTATGTGCTTTATCCATACGTTCTCTCGTCTGATCCATTATTTCTTTAGTCATTGCTTGTTCCTCCTAACGACTGTCCCGATTTTATCACCGAGTACAGCTTTTTTGATGTTGCCATTTTCCATGATTGAGAATACTACAAGTGGGATATCGTTGTCCATACATAGTGTAGAAGCAGTCGAATCCATGACTTCAAGACCTTGACTAATGACTTCAAGATAAGAAAGTTCCAAGTATTTCGTAGCTGATGAGTCTTTCATTGGATCGGCTGTATACACCCCGTCCACATTGTTCTTCGCCATTAAAATAACATCCGCTTCGATTTCAGCAGCACGTAATGCAGCTGTTGTATCTGTGGAGAAATAAGGGTTACCTGTTCCGGCTGCAAATATTACGACACGTTTTTTCTCTAGATGACGGATTGCTTTTCGGCGTATGTAGGGTTCAGCTACTTGTCTCATGTCAATAGATGACATAACCCGTGTTTCTGGTCCTAACTTTTCAAGAGCGTCTTGAAGTGCAAGAGAGTTCATGACCGTTGCAAGCATTCCCATATAGTCAGCTGTCGTACGGTCCATTCCCATTTCGCTTCCGACTTTCCCGCGCCAAATGTTTCCGCCGCCTACTACTACTGCTACTTCTACACCAAGCTCTACTACTTCTTTAACTTGGTTTGCGACCGATTTCACAACTTCCGGAGATAGTCCGTAACCTTGCTCACCAGCTAATGCTTCACCACTTAATTTTAACACGATACGCTTATATTTTGGAATACTCATGTTGGCCTCCTGCAATTTCTTATTCTCAAAAAAGAGGAACACATAATGGATGTGCCCCTCTGTAAGATTGTATTATACTTAGTTACCTTTAACTTGACTCATTACTTCGTCAGCAAAGTTGTCTTCACGCTTCTCGATGCCTTCGCCTACTTCATAACGAATAAACTCTACTAATGTTCCACCAGTAGTTTTAACGAAATCACGAACTTTTTGGTCAGAGTTTTTAACGAAAGCCTGGTCTAGGACACAGATTTCTTCAAAGTACTTTCCAAGACGTCCTTCTACCATTTTCGCTACGATATTTTCTGGCTTACCTTCGTTTAAAGCTTGCTCAGTCAATACGTTACGCTCTTTTTCTACTTCATCAGCAGATACTTCATCACGTGAGATGTATTTCGGGTTCATTGCTGCAATATGCATTGCTACATCTTTCGCTGCATCTGAATCTGTTGAACCTTCAAGAACAGTCAACACTGCGATACGTCCACCCATGTGTAGGTATGGTCCGAAAGCATCTTGATCTGTTTTCGTACGGATTTCAAAACGACGAAGAGTGATTTTCTCTCCGATTTTAGCTACTGCGTTTGAAATGTGTTCAGATACAGTCAAGCCGCTATCCAATTTCGCTGAGTTTGCTTCTTCAACTGAAGCTGGTTTAGTAGCAATCAAAAACTCAGAAATTTCTTTAACAAGTGTTTGGAAGCCTTCGTTTTTCGCTACGAAGTCTGTCTCCGCATTCACTTCAAGGATTACTGCTTCGTTACCTTGAACCAGAATGTTTGCAACTCCTTCAGCAGCAATGCGATCTGCTTTCTTAGCTGCGCTTGAAAGACCTTTTTCACGCATGAATTCCATTGCCGCTGCCATATCACCGTCTACTTGAGTTAGAGCTTTTTTGCAGTCCATCATACCTGCGCCTGTTTTTTCACGAAGTTCTTTAACCATTTGAGCTGTAATTGTTGCCATTTTGAAAATTCCTCCTATTATATATAATCTGAAGTCGCTTATTACTTTAAAAAGAGACGATAAGGGGTAAGCCACCTATCGTCTCGTCATTTACTAATTTCAGTCTGCAGAAACAGTTGCTGTTTCGTTCGCTGTTTCAGCTACTTCTTCATCTTCACCTTGACGGGATTCAATCAAAGCATCTGCCATTTTGCTTGTTAGTAGACGAACTGCACGGATTGCATCGTCGTTCGCAGGGATGACATAATCGATTTCGTCCGGATCACAGTTAGTATCAACGATTCCAACAAGTGGAATATGCAATTTGATTGCTTCAGCTACCGCAATACGCTCTTTACGTGGATCTACAATAAAGATTACATCTGGTAAGCCTTTCATGTCACGGATACCGCCTAGGAACTTCACAAGACGTTCGTGCTCTTTATTTAATTGAGAAACTTCTTTCTTAGGAAGTACGTCAAACGTGCCATCCTCTTCCATTTTCTCAATAGCTTTCATACGCGCTACACGCTTTTGAATAGTTCCGAAGTTAGTTAATGTTCCACCCAACCAACGTTGGTTGATGTAGTACATTCCAGCACGTTCTGCTTCTTCTTTGATTGCTTCTTGTGCTTGTTTCTTCGTACCTACGAAAAGAACTTTACCACCATCAGCACCGACTTGGCGCATGAAGTTGTAAGCTTCCTCTAATTTTTTGACCGTTTTTTGAAGGTCGATGATGTAAATGCCGTTACGCTCCACGAAGATAAATTTCTTCATTTTTGGGTTCCAACGACGTGTTTGGTGTCCGAAATGTACACCAGCTTCTAGCAATTGTTTCATTGAGATTACTGACATGTTTAATTCCTCCTATTGGTTTTTATCCTCCGCGTACTTCCAGCGAATAAGTGACCACAATGGCACCAACTCATTCATCCGCACGCGTGTGTAGTAATACCATCTACAAAAATAACACAGTTCTACTTTCTTTGCAACCATTGCAATAAACTTTAGCCAAACTTTAATAATAATTCGATTTCAGTCTTCCCTTTTTTTAGCTCTCTTGCAATATCTGAAATAGATTTTCCTTCAGCATATAGTTGTTTTGCTTTCTCCCTGTCATCGAGTGGTCTAGGTTGTGGCTCTTTTTGCGTTTCTTTTTCGTTTCTTTCGTTCTCCACTGTTTTCTGGTAAGATCGTAAAGCGAAATGGACAGGAACCGGATGAGGCTTCGGCTTTGGTATCGACTCGGTCGTTTGAGCATCTTCATCTATTGGATACTCGGCCGCTGCTATATTTGATAAAGGGTTCACTTTGTCTTCCGTCCGTCGATTCAATTGATGAATCAAACGATCATTTTCTTCCTTGATCTCTGATAGATAAGCTAACACCGATTGATCCATTTCTTTCATAAGTTGTTGTTGCTTTTTCTCCAGATCATTGAACTTCGAAATCCTCAAGTACAGCAATGTCATTATCATAAAACCAACGATTTGTAAGATGAATAAAATAGCTAATAAAATCCCCATGCCGATTACCCACTGTAATCAACGAACGAGCCTTTAAACGGGTGCTTGGCTTGTTGTTGTTTTTTCTCTTTTTTTTCTTGTTGTTGAGATCCCTCTTTGGGTTGCTCATCATCTGCATCCAATTTTGCATAAGGATCGGATTCCAAAACGGTTTGCTGATTTTTTAGTGCCTGCTTTTCTGTTTGCATATTCGCACTGTCCTGAGCAAGTTGAGACTGCTGTTGTTTTTGCTCCGCAATCTTTCCCGCTTCAAATGTTTTGGGTATAGCAATTTGAAGTTCAATCGCTTTCAAACTCATAAAATCCCTCCATCTGTAATTTCAGCGGCTAGTAGCGACCGTAATTTAAACAGCGCTTTTGAATGTATTTGCGAGATTCTTGATGTAGATAAGCTTAATATCTCTCCGATTTCCGTCAACGTCATGTCTTCTTGATAAAAAAGACTGAGCACCATTTGTTCATTTTCATTCAGTTCTTTAATCTTCGTAACCAAATCCCCAATCAATTCACTTTTCACAGCTTGTTGTTCAGGCGTTTTCGTTTGTTCATCATGCAACACGAAAGTTTGATCGTGATCATCGTCTTCGTTCATTTTTTCATCGATCGATAATACATTTGCAAAATACTGTTCATGCACAGTTTGATAGACTTGATCGGTTGTCATGCCTAAATGGTCAGCTACTTCCTCGGGTGTTACCGTTCGCAAGTAGGACTGTTCAAGCTTACTGATTTCTTCATCCATCTTTTTAGTTTTTTCTCGTGTAGAGCGTGACAGCCAATCTTCCTTTCGTAGTCCATCTATAATGGTACCTCGAATACGAAAAGATGCATATGTGTCAAATTTCAAATCACGTGAAGGATCAAATTTTGTTAATGCGTCGAAAAGGCCTTGATAACCAAGTGATTTAATTTCATCACGTGATACATTTTTAGGCAACCCAGCACTGATTCGTTGAACATGATAATTCACAAGAGGTGTATACATTCGAACTAGCGTATCACCTGCATCAGGATCACGGTCTTCGATCCATAACTTCCACTGATGTCGTTCAGTTACATCTTGATTTGCCATCGAATTCACGCCTTTCCTGTGAGGTTTCTTCTACCGATCTTATCTCTTATGTATAAGTATAACAAATGCCAATAGATAAAGGCGACTAATGTATTAGCCGCCTTTGCTCTTACTGTTAAATTTCCTGTGTTCCGGCATTGACGGTACGAACATGTAGGATACCTGTATCAGGATCAAATTCAATTGTACGTCCACTCGAGCCACCCGTATCTTCTGCAACAATCGGGATTGAGTATCTCTTCAATTCCTTTTTAACAGCCTCTACATTGCGCGGGCCGATACGAATTGTATCATTCGAACCGAATTGAAACATTTGTGCGCCACCAGCAATTTTCGCCTTAATACTGAAAGGTCTGACCCCTTCTGATTTTAATAATTCCAGCAAAGCATGAATACCCGTGTCTGCGAATTTCGCTACATTTAGTTTTGTCGATTTACCTAACTCACTGTCAGGCAACATAACATGTACCATACCGGCTATTTTCTTTGAAGAATCATACAGTACTACACCTACACATGAACCCAGTCCTGATGTGCGAATCGTGTGAGGGGATTTCACAATATTCATATCTGCAATCCCTACGCGTACTACTGTTTGGATAGCTGCCATCTACAAGACTCCTAGCGAACTGAATATCGTACGGTAAGACGGCGGGTCAGGTAGTAAGAAGAAGTGTCCAGCCAGACTAGACATTCCATGTTCACCTTCTTGCAATATTTCCGTCTCAATGACGATTACTTCATCACTATACTGCGATACTTCGATCAGGCCGAAGCTGACAATGGCACCCACCATGTCAATACTTAATGAGGGTACAGTTGGATAAATATTTAATGATGTAAAATCAGAAAGCGAAGATAGATAGGAACCTGATAAGATATTTCCCAGTTCCTGAAGCGCAGATGCACCCATTCCCAAATCCTCTGCATCAGTAAAAGTAAAGCTCGTATCACCAGTTAGTTTGCGGATAAATTGTGTAGCAGATTCAATAGTCAGCACAAAAAACATTGTCCCTGTCAAATCGCCTTCTATGCGTAAAAAGATGCCCGCAACCACTTTTTCACTGCCGCCTGCCAGATTAAACATTTCATCAAATGTAACTAACTCAACATTAGGTACGCGCATATCAATCTTCTGACCTAACAGCTGAGATAGTGACGTTGCTGCATGCGCTGCTCCAATATTACCAATTTCCTTTAAGACATCCAAATGCATTTCTGTAATTTCATTTTCAGAATTCATCTGCATTCGCCTTCTTAATCGGCTGCAAAACTTTATCTAGATTCAACATGACCAATAATCTCTTATCGACTTTTGCTACTCCTGAAATGAATTCGGACTCCACAGATCCCACTACTTCGGGTTGAGGCCCTATTGCACTTGTCGGCACATCCATCACATCATTGGCATCATCTACGATTAATCCGACCTCAGAATCTGCATGCGACACAATTATAATACAACTTGTCTCGTCAAACTCTTTAGTCTCCATATCAAAACGTTCACGCAAGTCTACTACAGGCGTTACTACACCACGTAAATTTAACACCCCTTTGACATAAGAAGGCATACGGGGGACGCGTGTAATTGATAAAGACTTCTCAATCGATTCCACCACATCAATGCCAATCGCATATTCTTTATTCATCAATTGGAAGACAATTACTTTCATATCACTTACTTCTATTGCATTTGTCATGTCATCACCTCGATTATTTAATCAATGCATTACAGTCAACAATTAATGCGACTTGACCATTTCCTAGAATCGTAGCACCTGAGATCGCAAAGACACTCTGCAAGTATTCCCCGAGTGATTTTAAGACGATTTCTTGTTGACCAATAAATGAATCTACGACTAAACCAGCTAAACTTTCACCTTTACGAACAATTACGATAGACTGGAACTCATCTTCTTCATTACTTCTATTCTTCATTTCAAATATATCTTTCAAGTCTACTAACGGCACAATAGTCCCACGGAAGTCAATGACTGGTTGATTATGCGCATTTAAAATATCAGACTTCTGAATAATGGCAGTCTCAATGATAGAAGACAATGGAATTGCATATATTTCTTGATCCAACTCTACTAACATGACAGAAATAATAGAAAGAGTAAGAGGTAACTGCACCTGGAATAACGAACCTTTTCCTTCTGTCGAATCGATAGATATGTGTCCACCAAGAGATTCAATAGTATTTTTAACTACGTCTAGACCCACACCACGACCTGAGACGTCAGTTATGGAAGCAGCCGTTGAAAACCCTGAAGCTAAAATCAATTCAGCCACTTGCTTATTTGTTAATGAATCTGCCGCTTCGGGACTGATAATTCCTTTTTCAATTGCCTTACCTACGACACGCTCACGGTTTACACCTGCTCCGTCATCTTCAAGCTCAATGAATACATGGTTACCCGAATGGTAGGCACGTAATGTTACAGTTCCTACTTCTGGCTTACCTTTCGCGATACGTTCTTCAGGCATTTCAATTCCATGATCTAAAGCATTTCTAATCAAGTGAACAAGTGGATCTCCTATTTCATCGATTACAGTACGGTCTAGTTCTGTTTCAGCTCCCACAATCTCCAAATCGATTTTCTTATTGAGATCCCGTGCCAATTGACGCACCATTTTAGGGAATCGATTGAAAACAGTTTCCACTGGCACCATTCGCATATTTAGAATAATATTCTGCAAGTCTCCTGATACACGTGTCATTCTCTCAACAGACTCATTCAATTCCGGGTTATGTAATTCACTCGCAATCGATTGAAGACGTCCGCGGTCGATAACCAGCTCTTCAAATAAGTTCATTAAAATATCAAGTCGATCAATATTTACCCGTATAGTTTTATTAGAGTTGGAGGACGCAGACTTTTTAGTTTTAATAGCTTCTTTTGACACTTTTTCTATCGGCGTAACATTAGCAACTGGCACAATGGTTGTTTCAATCACTTCTGGTGGTGCTTCATTTTCATTTATCGCAGCTTGCTTATATTTCTGAACATATTCATCTGTAATATGTGTGATTTTCACGTCTTCTATTTCAGAAACTTTCATTACTTTTGCTTTCAGGTCTTCAGCGTCCTCCTGAGTCAATAACACAATCGTAAATTTCTGATCAAAATCTTCATTTTCCAACTGTTCTACAGTAGGAACAGTTTTTATAACTTCGCCTGACTTTTCTAAAATCTCAAACGTCATGAACACGCGTGCCACTTTTAACAAGCAGTCTTCACGTAACGTTACTGTAATCTCTAATGCATTAAAGCCTTGCTCGGCAGATTGAGAAATAACCGTCAATTCAAATTCATCGTATTGAACCCCTGTAGAAGTGACCACTTCAATTAGTGCTTCCTCAGTAGTCGCTGATACAGAATCCTCGGCCAAATCAAGCGGTTGTCCTGCTTCGATTCGATTTAGCGTATCAACTAATTTGCTGACGTCTTTTTTTCCATCTCCGCCAGATTCAATGTCTTGTACCATTAGTTCGAGATCATCCACCGCTTCAAATACAACGTCTAAAATTTCAGTTGTGACATTGATCTTTGAATTTCGGATTGCATCTAGAACGTTCTCCATCTTGTGCGTTAAATCTGCGATATCTTCATATCCCATTGTCGCTGACATTCCTTTAAGCGTATGTGCCGCTCTAAAGACTTCATTGACAATTGCCAGATCATCCGGATCATTCTCTAACGCGAGTAATTGCTCACTACAAGCTTGTAAGTGTTCTTTACTTTCTTCGATGAACATGTCCAAATACTGACTTACATCCATTGCAAAGCCCCCTAGTTACTTCAAATTTCCCATTATGGCATTGGCGATCTCTTGCACGTCTTTGATTTCATCACTCAGACCTGCATCTATTATGGCTTTGGGCATTCCATACACAACGGAAGTTTTCTGGGATTCCGCTATGGTAATCGTTTTGCATGAAGCGCGTAAAAGTTCCATGCCTTCTTTTCCATCAGACCCCATGCCTGTCATGATAGCTGTTACAAATTTCAATTCTTTATGTGTGGCCGCTGATTCTAATAGCACATTTACTGCTGGGCGGTGTCCAGAACGCGGTGGTTCGTTTCCATCCAATACAATTTGATAACCTGTTCTGGATTTCTCGAACTTCAAATGTAATCCCCCTGGTGCAATATAAGCTGTTCCATTTTCGATTAGCTCTCCATGTTCAGCTTCTTTAACTGCGATTTCACTTAAGCCATTAAGTCGTTCGGCTAATGACTTTGTGAAGCCGGGTGGCATATGCTGAACGATGAGAATTGGATAGGGAAACTCTGCAGGAAACCTAGTTATAACTTCTTGTAAGGCTCTTGGACCCCCAGTCGATGTACCTATTATAACAAACGTTTGGGCAATAAGTGTAATATTTTTAGAAAAACTTACAGTTTGTACCGGTATTGACGGAACGATTCTATTTTCATTCGCTGTATTCATTCTAGTTGTCGGTGTTGCATACTTTTTTTGTGGCGGGGTAATTTTTCTTGTTAACGTCTGAATCCCCACATTTGAGGCGGCAAATACTTTCTCTACGATCTCTTTTTCGATTTCGTGAAGATTTAACGAAATAGCACCACCTGGTTTTGCTATAACATCCACTGCTCCGTATTCTATAGCGAGTACGGCATTTTCTGTATTATGTTTTGTCGTACTCGATAATATCACTACAGGGATCGGCATTTGATCCATAATAAGCTTTAAAGCTTCTAGCCCATTCATCATAGGCATCTCAATATCCATTGTGATGACATCGGGATGAAGATCACGTACCTTTTCTACTGCATCCTTGCCATTTCTAGCAATGCCGATAACTTCCATTAAGGGGTGTTTATTCAACATATCGGAAATTAACTTCCGCATAAAAGCTGAGTCGTCGACAACTAAAATCCGTCTTTTCTTTCCAGTAATCAAATCACACACGCCCCTTCTGAAATATACCTTTGATTTTATCTATGAATCCAGAGGTTTCTATAGAAGTGCTAGGCTTATCGTCGTGCAAGAATGTATCAGTAATGGCCAGCATACGCTTGCTGACTTTTGCATTGGGATATAGCTTAACGAAAGGTGACTGTGCAATCACCGCATTACGTACATGAATATCATCGGGCAAGAATCCTAAAACACTAGTTTCTACAGATAAAAATCTTCGCATAGCTAATTGGAGACGTGCGACGGAATCCCGACCATCTTGCTCCTTCAGTACACGATTACTGACTATGCGGATAGTTTTATTCGCATCTTGTAAACAGATGAATTTTATCATCGAATATGCATCCGTAATCGATGTTGGCTCAGGTGTCGCAATTAAAATTATTTCATCCATCGCCAATATTAAATCAATAGAACTCTTCGTGGCTCCTGCACCCATATCGAATAAAATAACGTCATACTCCATCTGTAAAATAGAGAACGCTTCAATCAATCGATTAAACATCGTATCCGACCATTCAACGACTGTCTCCAGTCCAGAACCTCCTGCAATAAATGCCAAGTTTTCTTCAATCGGTGTCACGACGTCTTCTAATTGTTGGATGTCAGTCAAGTAATCTTTTAAATGATAACTAGGAGTAGCGCCAAATAATATATGAATATTCCCCATTCCAATATCCATATCCACGATTAAAACTTTCTTGCCCTTTGCTACTAATGCGTAAGAAAAATTTGCAGTAAAATTCGACTTACCTACTCCACCTTTACCACTGATAATGGCAATTGAGCGAGCTACAGGTCTTTGATTTCTGATCATTTTTAGTCTAAGGGCTTCTGCCTGATCATGCATGTGATTCACCTTCTAACAGAAGATTTATCACTTTTTCAAAACTCGCTTCTGTCAAATCCTCAGGTACCTCTTGTCCATCTGTGAAATAAGCCATACCTATGCCATATTTCATCATTAAGTTAATAATCGACCCTACAGAATTTGTTTCATCTGTTTTCGTGAATATAAATTTATTGATTGGGAACTTATCAAATTGTCTGATGATAGTATCCATATCCTGTTCCTTTGAAGTCGTGGATAACACAAGAAACGTTTCCATATCTAATGAAAAATCTATAAGCTTCGTTAAATCATCTACAAATTTTGCTTCTTTATAATTTCGTCCCGCTGTATCAATAAATATAAGATCTAGATCTTTTAATTTTTCTATTGCAGTACGGAAATCTTCTTCGTTATAAGCGATTTCAACTGGTGCCTGAAGTAAATTAGCATATGTTCGTAATTGTTCAATTGCTGCAATACGGTAGGTATCCGTTGTGATGAAACCGACTTTCTTTTTTTCTTCTAATAATGCACGTGCTGCAATTTTGGCAATCGTTGTTGTTTTTCCCACACCTGTAGGACCTAGTACATTAATAAACTTCTTCTGATAAGAGATTCCACCAAACTGCATATTGTGAAGTTGATCACAGAACCAGCTTCGAATCAACTCGATTTGTTGGTCTTCTGTAAAGTCCGTCTTATCTTGTTTCATACGATCGAATACCAAATTGCCGATTTCCATAATATGTTCATTTGCTAAGCCTTGCATTTGCAATCTCTTTAACACTGGAAGAAGTTCATCAGGGTATTTTCCTAATGTATGATCAACTTGCTTAATGTCTTTTAGCATTTGCTTGATTTCTCGCATTTCTCTCTGCATACGCTCAACCGACTCGGGTTGTGCAACAGGTTGTATAGAACGAACCTGTGATTCATATGCACGTTGATCATTCGTTTTATCATAGCTTGCAACTACTTCTACTGAACGTTTGCGAAACAGACCAAGAAAACCTTTTGTTTTGGTGACATTTGAACTAAGGATGACGGCGTCGTCTCCAAAATCTTCACGTACTTTCGCCATCGCTTCGACCATAGTAGGTGCTGTATACTTTTTCATTTTCATTAAATATCCACCACCCCTACACTTTGAACTTCCACTGATGCTTCCAATTCGTTATAGGACAGTATAGGTATTTGTGGGAAATACCGTTCTGTGATTTGCCGCAAGTACATTCGAATTGCAGGTGAACATAAGATTACAGGTGATTGGTCGAGCATAGCTACTCGTTCAACTTCCTGCGCAATCCGCTCCAAAATCATTTGAGATTGTGATGGATCAATGGATAGGAAGTTCCCTTGTTCAGTCTGCTGGATGCTATCCGCAATGAGCTTTTCCACTTTTCCGGAAACCGTTAATACTTTTAACGCTTCATTTCCTACTACGTATTGCCCCGTAATCTGACGCGCTAATGATTGTCTTGCATATTCTGTCAGCACATCGACATCGGAAGTATACTTCGAATAGTCTGCAAGTGTCTCGAAAATAATAGGTAGATTACGAACAGAAACTTGTTCATTTAATAATTTAGCAAGTACTTTTTGAATCTCACCAATTGATAGTGGAGTGGGTGTCAGTTCATCAACCAAAATCGGATACGTTTCATGAACGTGATCCACAAGTTGCTTCGTTTCCTGACGTCCTAGTAAGTCGGATGCATTAGCACGAATGACTTCTGTCAAGTGTGTCGATACAACACTTGGCGGATCCACAACTGTGTAACCCATGATCTCCGCTTCCTCTTTCGCTTCTTCAGTAATCCATTTTGCCGGCAATCCGAATGAAGGTTCAACAGTATCGATTCCTTCTATCAAATCTTCGCCACCAGGACTCATCGCTAGATAATGATCTAACAAGAGCTCTCCTCTGGCCATTTCATTTCCTTTAATTTTGATTCGATATTCATTTGGTTGTAATTGAATATTATCCCGGATACGAACAACTGGAATTACAAGTCCAAGTTCTATTGCCAACTGACGACGTATCATTACGACACGATCCAATAAATCTCCACCTTGTGTTGCATCTACAAGAGGAATTAGTCCGTAGCCGAATTCAAATTCAATTGGATCGACATTCAAAAGATCCACGACATTTTCTGGCCTTTTCAAACCTTCTGTTTCTACATCTTCTTCCATTTCCAATAATTCATCTGGATCTTCATCTTTTTTACGTGACATCATGAACGCACCTGTTGCCAATGCTCCTGCAATTGGAATTGTCAGTATGTCATTGATTGGAGTGGCAAGGCCTAGTAAAAAGATCGTAATGGCAGCAACATAAAGTAGTTTAGGTTGACCTAATAATTGATTCGTAATGTCCGTACCTAAGTTTCCTTCTGATGCAGCACGTGTAACTACGATACCTGTAGCTGTAGATATTAACAGTGCTGGAATTTGAGAAACAATTCCATCACCTACGGTTAATGTAGAGAATTGAAGAGCCGCTTCTGCAAACGGTAAGCCCATCTGCACAACACCGATAATCATACCGACCAACAAGTTGATCATGACGATGATAATTCCGGCAATCGCATCTCCTTTGACGAATTTTGTCGCACCATCCATAGCACCATAGAAATCGGCTTCATTACTTACTTTTTCACGACGTGTGCGTGCCTCTATATCAGAAATCATTCCTGCGTTTAGATCAGCATCAATACTCATTTGCTTACCTGGCATCGCATCCAGTGTAAAACGTGCAGCAACTTCAGATACACGTTCCGAACCTTTCGTTATAACGATAAATTGAATAATAATTAAAATAACAAAGACTACGAGTCCTACAATTATATTCCCGCCGGTAACGAACGTACCGAATGTATCGACTACTCCACCTGCATTACCTTCTGAAAGAATCGCACGTGTTGTAGAAACGTTAAGGCCTAACCGGAATAATGTAAGGAGTAGCAAGAGCGATGGAAAGATAGAAAACTGAAGTGCTTCTTGCATATTCATCGCAGTTAGTAAAACCATTAAACCAAGCGTGATATTTATAATAATCAAGAAACTTAATAACCAAGGTGGTAAGGGGATGACAAGCATCGCAATGATCATAATAACCGCTGCGAGTACTCCAATATCTTTAAACTGCATGCCACCCCTACTTTCTAATTTCACTTATATTTTTCTTTGAATTCGATAAACATATGCTAAGATTTCCGCAATTGCTTTGAAAAACTGCTCAGGTATCCGATCACCAATCTCTACCTCATCATACATAGCACGAGCGAGAGGTCGATTTTCCACCATGACAATATCGTGTTCCGCTGCAATCATCTTAATCTTTTGTGCGACAAAATCTGCACCTTTTGCGATAACAATTGGCGAGTCCATCTGATCCTCATCATACTTTAGCGCAATCGCAAAGTGAGTAGGATTCGTGATAACTACATCTGCTTCAGGTATTTCCTGCATCATACGTCGCATGGCCATTTCCCGCTGACGTTGTCTGATGCGGGATTTGATGAGTGGATCGCCGTCCATGTTTTTACTTTCATCTTTAATATCTTGTTTCGACATTTTAAGATTTTTTTCATAGTCAAATTTCTGATAAAGAAAGTCTAAAATGGAAATGAACAATAGTACCAGTGAGGCGATGATCCCCATCATTCCGACTAGTTTTGCTACAGTCACCAAAGTTACTTGTGGTGTCTTAAACGCTAAGTCGAGCACTTGTCCAAGATTACTCCATACGATCAGTGTTGTAACTGTACCAATAAAAGAAATCTTTAAAATAGATTTTAGCAATTCTACAATTGCTCGAATAGAAAAGATTCGTTTTAATCCTTTAATTGGATCAATTTTCTTTAAATCAAACTTCAATGTCTCCGTAGTAAATAACAAACCAAATTGCAAAAGATTCGCTGCAATACTCGCAATAACTGCAATGATCATAATCGGCAACAAAATAATCGCCATTTGTTTAATAATACTTATGTATACTAACATGACTTGTTCTTCATCCATTGTTTTGATAGGAATAAAGTGTGTAAACGATTCTCGGAAAAACACAAAGAAATTATCCCGCATAAAACCCGCTGCAAAGAACATAAAAGTGAAAATAGAGAACAGTACAATTGCAGCCGTTACGTCTTGACTTTTCAGTACTTGCCCTTTCTTACGCGAATCTTCCCTTTTTTTCGGGGTAGCTTTTTCTGTCTTCTCACCGGCGAAAAATTGTAAATCTAGCCTTAGTAACAAGTTAGCCACCTCCGAGCAATATCATCAGATTTCTCATCGTCACAATCATAATCTCAAACATTTTCTTCATGACGACTATGAATACACTCGTCATTGTCACGATCACCAAGAAACTGACACCAATTTTAATCGGGAAACCCACTACAAAAATATTCAATTGGGGTACAGCACGAGCTGTTATTCCAAGAGCTAGATCGACGAGAAATAATGTCGCCACGACAGGAATCGCCATTTGAAACGCAATCGCAAATGATTTCGCAAACGTCAAGACAATGAATTCTGCCATATTAGGACTACCAAAAGGAGGCCACATGGCTGTAATTGGAACAAATTCATAGCTGTAAAATATTCCATCCAACAACATGTGATGGCCATTCACGACAAGTAATAACAACATCGCCAATGAATTTAGAAATTGTCCAAGCAGTGGAGACTGTGCTCCTGTTTGAGGATCAATTACGTTTGCTATCGCAAACCCCATCTGAAAGTCGATGAATCCTCCAGCTACTTGAATAGCCGACATAATAATAAAAGCGGCAATGCCGATTGATAAGCCGACTACCGCTTCTTTAAGTACAAGTAATATGTATTGTCCATCAATCACCAATTCCGGCATTGTAATCGAGTAAGACATCATCCACGCCAATATGGCTCCGAATAGTAAACGCTGTGTGGCCGGAATGGTTTTATATGAAAATAATGGCAGTGTCACAAAGAAAGATGTAACACGGGTCAGAATAAGCAAAAATGCGGGTAAAGACGGAATGATTTCATTCATTCAATCACCCGACATACCTGGAGAGACTGGAAAAGATGTCACTCGCATAATTGGTTACATACGATAACATCCAAGGTCCGAAAAATATAATAGCAACCATTACCGCTACAATTTTAGGCACAAATGCCAACGTCTGTTCCTGGATCTGTGTAGTTGCCTGAAATATACTCACGGCAAGTCCTGTCATTAAAGCTACTATTAAGAGAGGACCTGAAGCGAGAAGAATAACCCAAACTGACCGTTCTGCAATGGTAATAACAAATTCACTCGTCATTCAAATTCCTCCCTAAAAGCTTTGCAGCAATGACTGGATGATAAGATACCATCCGTCTACTAGAACAAATAATAATATCTTGAACGGTAATGAAATCATAACAGGCGGAAGCATCATCATCCCCATGGACATAAGCACACTGGCAACGATCATATCGATGACTAGAAAAGGAATGAAAATCATGAAGCCCATTTGAAATGCGGTTTTAATCTCACTAAGGGCAAATGCTGGTACCATCATCGTCAAAGGAATATCTTCAATCGTATCCGGTCGTTCCATCTGATTATATCGCATGAATAATTCCAAATCTTTCTGTCTCGTATGTTGACTCATAAATTCTTTGAATGGAACACTGGCACGCTCGTATGCCTCGTCCAAGCTGATTTCTTCATCAAACAGCGGAGTCAAAGCTTCTTCATTCACTTGAGATAACACGGGTGACATAATGAAGAATGTTAGAAATAAAGCTAAACCTACTAGCACTTGGTTAGGAGGCATTTGCTGTGTAGCAAGTGCCGTTCGTACAAATGACAATACGATAATAATCCTGGCAAATGAAGTCATCAGGATTAAAATCGCTGGTGCGAGAGACAAGACTGTAAGTAACAACAACATCTTTATAGAAGTAGAGACGTTGGTCGGATCACTGTCGGAAAATGTTTCCAGAAAATCAACCATCGCGGTCGCTCTCCTTCCGATTTAACCGATTTAACTGCTCTCTGCGTTCAGACTTGATTTCATCCATTTTGGTTGAGAACACTTGACTGAAAGTAGATTCTTCTACCCGAGAATGCTCGGTCTTTGAGAAAAATCGAGTGTACAATTGTGAAAAGATTCCCTTCTGAACTTCATTGCCTTGATCATAACGTTCAAGCAAATTCGCGATTTCATCAGGATCATCTATTTCTCTTAGTAGCTGAACATTTTCCCCTACACCTACCACAAAATAATGACTACCCATTTTTACTAGTTGAATAGATTTATGTTGTCCTAATGGAACACCGCCCATATTCGTCATGAGGCGACTTTGATCGAAGCTTCTATTGCGTTTGTTCATGAATCGCAGCAACCATACGAGCAAACCTATTACAAATATAAAAGCCAGAATAGTCCGGATATAATCTTTTGCTGTAAGACCTTTTGGCTCGTCCAATCCATTAGTAGTTATGTTTTTTTCATCATTCTCTGTAACCGGTGCTTTCTCTTCACAATCTTTACCTTTTCCAATACAATCTGACACGCTGATGTCGGGATCCGTATCTGCAAGCGCTAATGGTGTCATAGTAAAACACAGAAGGAATAGTATAAAATATTGGACTACTCTTTTTACATTCATAAGACGCTCTTAGCTCAATGCTTTGTCGATCGCTTCAATAACACGGTCCGCTTGGAATGGTTTAACGATAAAGTCTTTTGCTCCAGCTTGGATTGCATCGATGACCATTGCTTGCTGTCCCATTGCCGAACACATGATGATGGTCGCAGATGGGTGTGTACCTTTAATTGCTTTCAATGCAGCAATTCCATCCATTTCAGGCATTGTGATATCCATTGTGACTAGATCGGGCTTCAATTCATTATACTTTTCGACAGCTTGTGCACCGTCCGCTGCCTCTCCAACTACTTCATAATTATTCTTCGTTAAGATATCCTTGATCATCATGCGCATAAATGCTGCGTCATCTACTACTAAAATTCGTTTTCCCATTCATATTCCCTCCAAGTATCTTCTATCGTAAATTGTTTAACCGATCCATTTGACTCAAAATATCCGTAATGCGGACTCCGAAGTTTTCGTCAATGACTACTACTTCCCCTTTTGCTATATAGCGATTATTGACTAATATATCAACAGGCTCCCCTGCCAATTTATCTAGTTCAATAATCGATCCTCCAGACATTTCCAGTATTTCTTTAACAGAACGCTTCGTACGTCCTAATTCTACTGTTACTTGGAGTGGTATATCAAGTAGTAAATTTAAATTATTTGATTCTTCCTTGTTTAAAGATGGTGCTTGGAAACTAGCGAACTCCGCTTGCTGAACGTGCACAGGCGCTTGAGTCTGTCTCGGTGCCGCTGGTTGCTGAACAGGTGGTGCTTGATAGGCTGTTTGCTGTTGCACGGGTGCTGGTTCTTCTGGTGCATACATAGGCTCTGGTTCCGAATAGTGAGATGTCTGTGGTGTGGGCGGTACTTCTGTCATAGTAGCCGCTTCTTCTTCTCCCATCAAAGAAGACACTAACTTTTTACCGAACTCCAGTGGGAACAATTGCATAATGTCAGAGTCTATCAATTCACCGACTTTTAAATTGAATGACACGCGAATCAATAAATTATGTGCAGGAATATATTCGGTTCCTTGGTCGATTTGAATATTCAACAAATCAATAGTTGGCGGTGAAATGTCTACTTTTTTATTAAAGATGGTAGACATGGAAGTAGCTGAAGATCCCATCATTTGATTCATCGCTTCTTGAACTGCACTCAAATGAATTTCACTTAAGTCTTGATTTGGTGCTGTACCGTCTCCGCCGAGCATTAAGTCAGCGATAATGGCCGCGTCTGTTTGTTTGATAACAAGCAAATTAACACCGCTTAACCCTTCTGTGTATTCCACTTTGATCGCAACATATGGATGAACGAAATCATCTTCCAAGTTATCACGTTGGATTAGTGTAAGTTTAGGTGTTGTGATTTCTACTTTTTGGCCAAGCAAAGCGGACAACGCTGTTGCTGAACTACCGAATGAAATATTACCGACTTCACCTAGTGCGTCTTGCTCCATTTCGGTCAAGTAATCATTAATGTCGATAGTTTCTAATGCAGGTTCGGTCGTTTCCGCAGGCTCTAATGTTTCACCACGCAATAACGCTTCAATCTCTTCCTGTGAGAGAATATTATCACTCATCATCTTCATCCTCTCCCGTATTCAGTATTTCTAGTATTTGAACAGCCATACGGTTACGTAATTTTCCCGGCTGAGCAGTGAATTTAGGTTTTTCTCCTATCCGTATCGTCAGAGGTTCCTCAATGCTAGTATCCAATGAAATGACATCTCCAAGTTGTAAATGCAAGAAGTCGTGAATGGATATTTCGCCTTTCCCAAGGTCTGCTACTACGGGAAGCATTGCATTTTTTATTCGTCGTTCCAGCTGTATGCTTTGTTCAGGGGTAGGTTCTTTTTTATTCGTTTGCATCCAATACTGCACGGACAAATTCGGAATAATTGGTTCTAACACCACATGGGGAATACAAATGTTGATCATGCCGCTAGATTCACCAATCATTATATTGAACGAAATAACGATAACGGTTTCGTTCGGTGAGATCATTTGAAGAAACTGCGGATTGACTTCCATCTCGGTTAAGTATGGATCAATTTCAATTAGCCCTGACCAAGCTTCTCGTAAGCTATCAAAAGAACGTTCAAATAGATTCGTTAAAATTTTCGTTTCAATTTCGGTCATATTGTCTGTTTTTCCTGAACTTGATCCAAAGCCGCCCATCAGTCGCTCCAACATGGAATAGGCGACATTTGGATTGACTTCCATTAATATATTACCTTCAAGAGGAGACACATCAAATATATTGATCAGTGTCATATTAGGTATAGAGCTGATAAACTCTTCGAAAGGAATTTGGTCTACCGACATTACATTGATCTGTACATACGTACGCAGCTGGGCCGAAAAGTACGTCGTCAGTAATCTAGCGAAATTTTCATGAATTCTAGTCAAACTTCGAATCTGATCTTTTGAGAAACGAAGTGCACGCTTAAAGTCATAGACACGTACTTTTCTTGTTTCTTCTTCTTTTTTCATTTCTTCTGCTGACATTTCACCCGTCGATAAAGCAGACAGCAACGCATCTATTTCATTTTGGGACAGTACATCTCCCGACATAAGCCCACCTCCCATCGCGCACACTTCTCTAGTACGTCATTCCAGCCGTCACTGAATGATATAAGAGACAATATACACCTTCTGTATTTCACCATCTTGCATCAGTTCATTCAACTTCGCTTTAATGGTATCTTCAAATTGCTGTTTGCCCACTTTCCCTTCAAGATCTTTTGCGGTCATTTCAGACAATTCTTGAATGGCTAGATTCTTCACTTGGAAATCACGTTTCGTTAATTCTTCAGCCGCTTTTTTACTATCTGTTTGGATTTTCAACGACACACGGACAAAATTACGACCTGATAAGTTCGTGGTGATCTCTTCCATATCCACGGACGACTCAATAATTTCATCAATCGATGGGGCTTTTTCTTCTCCATCACTATCTTTATTAAAATTCATAATCAAAACGACCGCCACGACACCGATCAACGTAATACTCACTAAAATGATCAATGAAATCGTCAACAACTTATTCTTCATCTTCTTCATCACCCCGGATATGCGGATTGGATAGCAGCTGGACCGCTTGATAAAATTCAATTATTCGGCTATTAACCTCTTCAGCTGAATCAAGAACGACATACTTTGACCCAGTCGTCAATGTGATCGTCGTGTCTGGAAACGACTCGACTCTCTCTATGTACAATGCATTTAACGTAAACGTCGTTCGATTTAGTCTTGTCACTTTAATCATATGTAAGGGGCCAGGCCAAGGCCGGCCCGACCCTCCTTCTCAAACTATGCTAT
>NZ_JARIEA010000074.1 GCF_029267015.1 Sporosarcina ureae
ATTATTTTAATGGCGGATAGACAAACGGCTGGCGGCTATCCGAAAATCGGACAAGTTATCACGGCTGACTTAGGTAGCTTGTCGCAAGTGAAACCGAATGCGAAACTATATTTCAAGCTCATTACACATGCAGAAGCCGAGCGCGAACTCATCGCCAAAGAAGAACTGATCCATCAAATCAAAATTGGTATCCAGCATAAACTCAACTACTAAAAAAACCTATGCGCTTCAGCATAACTGAATCACAAAGGTCTACTTTATCCTATATATCCAAGCTGCCTAGAAATTTCTGAGGCAGCTTCTTTCACTTTAGGAACCAACGTCTTCAAATTCTCTTCCTGATAATTCGCTTCAATGCCCGCGATACTGATTCCGGCAATCACTTCACCACTAAAATCAAAGATCGGTGCCGCCACAGCCGAAGTGAAATCCTCAAGCTCCGAATTACTGAGCGTATAGCCATTGCGACGCGTCTCCTCGATAGACGCAAGCAATGATTCCCGATCGGTATACGTACCGTTCGCAAACTGCTGCAACTCCGTCTTATCCAAATACTCCGCAATATAGCTATCCGACAGATTCGATAAAATAATCCGCGAACACGCCCCTGCATAAAGCGGACTGCTTCTCCCGACCGCAGTATATAAACGAACCTTCTGATATGTATCAATCTTCTCCACGTAAATCGCCTGATCCCCTTGCCTCACAATCAAGTTGATCGCTTCCTTCACATCATTGTGAAGCTCTTCCATAATCGGATACGCAATCTTTCGGATATCCAACCGCTTCGAAACGAGGCTGCCGTATTTGAGCAGCAATAAACCGAGACGATACTGTGAATCCGCGCCTTTCTCGAGAAACTTCATTTCTTCGAGTGAAGATAGCATGCGGTAGACGGAGGATTTAGGAATTCCCGATAGGTCGATGATTTCTTGGAATGTTAGGGCTGGGTGATCGACGAATAGGTTGAGTATGTCTAGGGAACGGACTACTGTTTTGTTGTTTGTGCTCATGTGGGCTCCTTTCTATTCAGTAATCGCTTCAATATTTTTGATAAGTAATATGACTGATTATAGCATTGAAGTTGTGGGATTCCTAGGTGGTGTATATTTTGTAAACCATCCTAGTACTTTCGAATATAAAGGAAGTAAAAGTTATTTACTTTCTCGAGCAGCTTCCACAAACCTCTCAAACAACCTCAACGAAGTCGCATCATCCCGCTTCACCAATGCCTCAGGATGCCACTGAACCCCTACAAAGAATCTGTGTTCCGAGCTCTCAAACGCTTCAATCACACCATCCTTAGCCATGGCGGTCACAACTAAAGGCGCTTGTATCTCCTTAACAGCCTGATGATGCAACGTATTCACCCGAATCTCCGAAGTACCTGCACATTCCGCAAGCTTACTATCTGGAACAATATCCACTAAATGAGTAGCAAATTCTAAATCCGTCAGTTGATGATGCTGCAATAAATCATCTGCTAGTTGCGCGTGGATGTCTTGATAAAGCGTACCGCCAAATGCCACATTCATGATTTGGTACCCTCTGCATATCCCGAGTACCGGCTTGTCTCGTTCCGCCATCGCTTTAACTAGCGCAAGCTCCATCTCATCACGCTGTGGAAATACTTTGCCCAGCTTCCGATGCGGCTCTTCTCCAAATAGTGACGGATCAACATCTTCCCCGCCAATGAGTAATAACCCGTCCAAATGAGTACACACCTCATCAATCGCTTCCATGCCTACCGGTAAAATGATTGGCACTCCACCCGCACGACGTACAGCTGTTATGTATCTGGTCTGGACCAGTGTATCTCCTTTTTCATCTATGTCTGATGTCACTCCAATGAATGGCTTCAATTCGGTCACCCTTTCCTTCGCTACTATCCTACATAGTTACGATGTATGCTATACCCCGATCTGCAGTACGTTAACCGAACGTGATTCCTTCATACTATAAATGTATCATGTTATACTAGTAGCACTTGTTAAAAAAGGAGTTTTTACTTATGCACTATGAATTACTATTATTCGATTTAGACGATACATTATTTGATTTCAATGAAACAGAAAAGCATGCGCTCGGCAACACGTTTAATTCTTTCGGTTTGCCAAATGGCCTGGAGCAGTATCGCGACACATACCGTGCAATCAGCTCCGTCATCTGGGATGATCTAGAACAAGGCCGCATCACGCTCGAGGAATTAAAAGTAGAACGTTTTCGACGCCTATTCCAAGAGCATGAACTGGAACTGGACGCACATCGTTTTGGAGAGCTATATATTGAAAACCTTGGACATGAGTCACACTTAATAGAAGGCGTGGAAGAAATGTTCGTAAGTCTAGAGAACTACCGTCTGGCGATCCTTACAAATGGCTTCACATTGGCTCAGTACGCACGTATCGCAGGCTCACCGCTGCGTAATACCTTTGAAGCAATTATTGCATCCGAACAGACAGGCTTCAAAAAACCGCAACCTGAAATTTTTGAGTATACTTTCGACACACTCGGGATTACAGACCGCTCAAAAGTTTTGATGATCGGTGATTCATTGACGTCTGACATACAAGGCGGGATCAACGCAGGAATTGATACGTGTTGGTTTAACCCAGAAGGCAAAGAAAACCGTACTTCGATTACACCTACTTATGAAATTCGTTCGTGGAAGGAATTCAGTTTCGGTCGTAAGACGGTTAAAAACTGATACTCGCTATACAAAACTGCTTCGGCATCCCGGAGCAGTTTTTGTATCGTATTCATGATGCCTTTACTCATGCCCATACAAACGATAATACTGTTCCAACCCCTCAATCAAGCGCTCCGTCCGCTTCGCTGTATACGCTTCAAACGAAGGATCTTCCAGTTCTTTAACGAGCGACCATAACGACCAGAGAAAGTCCGACTTCAACTTTTGCAGATCCAGCGACTGTTTGGAATCAGCTGGCAAACCGTAATAATCGAGTAACAGTTGCTCTTGCTCCTCACTCAACTCACGTTCCAAAATAAACGCTGCCAAATCCCATTCCGGCAAATAATTCGCACTGTACTCCCAGTCGATCAAAAGCAACTGCTTGGCCTCATTCTGAATAAAATTCCCCGTCACCGAATCCATATGACACGGCACATACTCCTGTCGCTCCCCTTGCGTCAAATTCCGTACCCGTTCCTCCAACAACACATAAAGCGAAGGCATTTCAGTCAACGTACTTTTATACTTCTCGACCTCTTCCCAATAATTAAAGCGATTCGTAAATTCCTTTTCAGACGAATGAAGCGTAGACAACACCTCCGCAACTTTTTCCAAATACTCCGAAGTCACAATTAGATCCCGCGTTAGATTAGCCGTCGCATCGTAATACGGTGTCATTTTAATGCCGTCATCAGTAAACACCACATTATCGACTGTCACTCCGATTTCAGCCGCAATTCGTTGATTCTCTTTTTCATGCTGGCGGTTAATAATGTCTTCAAACTCATGTGCCGGGAAACGTAAGACATATTTTTGTCCTTTGTGTTCGACAAGGAAGTTCAGGTTAGTGAGACCGCCTAGTCTTTTTATATAGGATAGTTCTTGGATTAGATACACTTTTTCGCTCCTTTGTTTTTCGTATTGTATGCTTGCCGATCTGCTAATAGATTTTCGTATGGAGTTTAATTATATCAGATATGAAGTGAATTCAAACTATTGCGACTACACGAAAATAGTTAAAACTAATGAGGTAGACTAACACATTCTAGCGAAGAATTATTTTAGCGTACCTATGTTGATTCTACTTGGTGTCATCCTTCACTCATCATATAGAGTTATTTTTCAAAAAGGATACAAGTAATTTGGAGATTGATTGTATCTGGCGGGGTTTTACTTCTACAAGAGGTACAAACAATGCGATCGTGGATGAATTTATGTGTAGTGGCGAACTGGGGGTTGAACTGGCTTCCTGTTTCGTCATGCAACTAATTTATAACTACATGTGCGACGTCGAGATTCATCTCGACAATGGTCTTATTCTTTATATTTAAAGTTCTTTTAAGTTCTTTGGTTATTGGCCGTCCCAAAGTGGGATACGCCATCGTACCAGTGTGATACAGCATAGCGTTCCATTGTGGGTCGACAGTCATCTCAGGTTGGATGGGTGCTACGTCCAATAATGAGTCAGCCGGTATTTCATATAATAGGGAGGCTACAATTTGACACATAATTCTAACGATCTCATAACCTCCAGCCAACCACTTTTATGTAACAACTGTTACATAAAAGTGGTTAATTTAAATAACCCCTAATTGGAAGGTCTTCGAAAATGTTATATGTGATATCATTGTAGCGTATGGAACAAAGGAATTTATTTTTTAAAAGGAGGACTTCATCAACTTGGGCCTTATCGTAGCCATGATTCTCGTTATTATTGTTTTGGTTGTCGGACTGATTTTGACCCTATCCGTTGCTAATTCCAGTACGGATTCCAAGAATAAAAATTACAGTAGTAAAAAAAGTTTTTCTAATTTGCTGTGGATTTATGTTTTATCAGTACCCGTGATTATTGTATTGACTGTTATCGCTATATTTATATTTTATTAACGCTGGAGGACGGTTTGGGAGTACTGAAGAAGCATATTTTTTTCGAGTCTCAGTAACCGTCTTGATTTTTGCGCATCTATGCATCACACAAATCGTAAACGATTCTGAATAGCTTCGAAATTGTTTAATGCACAGGTGCGTATATTATAAACTTCACTAACCTTCAAAAAAACACCTTGATTTGAAGCTGTTTTTCTTATATTTCATTAACTAACGCATCCCTGATTTTCACACATCATCATCATCTTCTTCTGTGATATCAAATAGGTCTAAAGCATCCACCCCATCGCCATCAGTTTGTTCATCCAAATGTGCCTCTTCTTGTAAACGCGCTAATTCTGCTTCAACTTGATCCTTTATCTCGTTGCCAAGTCTTTGTAAAAATTCTACCTTTAATTGTGGTGACCAACTTCCCCTTCTTATATTATCTTGGTAACAATCAATTAAAGTAGGTAACAATTTAATATAAGTATAGATAGCAATGTTATTCTGCAATCTTTCTTCATCAAGATTCAACCAAATCCCTTGATATTCCTCTTCCCAAATTCTACATGTTCCTGTTAGGCTAATCTCTAACAAAAACACTTCTCCGTTATATTGAAGTTGCGGGCGCACTGCTTTTAAATTTTCGTTGTTAAATAGGAAAGCAAGCGTACCTAAGATTGTTGATATTCTTCTGCCATTACCTCTCATTGCATTAATATTATCTCTGGTTTTACCCGTATAACTTTTTAGTGCTGTTACATATAAATTATGGACAGGAGATAATGGTGATTCTCTAAGATCTATAAACTTCCTGAATATCCAGTACAGTAAATCCTCTGTTAGAGTCGCTTCTACGGCAGCAAAATTACCCCATTGTTCTGCTGGTAGACAATCCCTAATTATAGTGCCTGCACGACCTTTTCCGGTAAATACTATACCTCGGACCAAATTATTGTACTCAAACAATAATACTTTAGTTTGATAAACATTTATTCTTTTTTCTCGAGGTCTAAGTTGTCCTTGTGAACTAAACCAAAATTGGGCATTTCTGGATCTCTCGGTTATACAATCCACAATTACATAATTTATCTGATTACCATCTACTTCTAAACTTTCCGGATTGTTAATATCAAAACCGTTAACCTGATTAATTACGGCAATTAAAGGTTCATCCTCCCAATCTTCGGTCGTTATAATTGGTCGCGAGTCTCTTATTAAGTTAATAGCTTCATTCAAATCTTCTAAACCTGTAAATTCCCACATTGAGAAACTTTTCAAGTTAATCACTCCTAATCTACGATCTTGTAGAAATAATATTATGATGACTTTCTTCTATTTCAAATAATAAAAAGATTAGGATATATGCAGCTAATCTGCAGTACCACCGAGTAGAAGCGGGTTTGATTTCAGAAATCAAATCTCCTTCTACAAACGATGTTGCATTTGACCACATTTCTGCACTTATATAAAGACATGAACTTGTAGATCTAGCTTGAGTCCCTTTATCTAACGAAATTGAAATAAAATCAATATTTGTTAAATCAAACGTGTCTTCGTGAAAATTACTTTTGTTTCTAATTTCAAAAGTTACCCAATGCGGGATGTGTATATATAAATTTAACCCTCCTAAAGAATTAAATATTCTCTTAATTAGAAGGTTACGATAGTCCATCTTTACATCAATATCTACTTTCTTTCGTTGCTGAAGTTGTCCCAGCGCTAAATATGTAGTGTCTTTTCTATCTTTATTTTTTACACTAATCGCGAAGTTTCCAAAATGACGATACAACTCTATAGCAAGATTAATAATAAATATGATAATTGCTTGGTTTATTATAAAAGCCGTAGCATCTTTTGATATTGAATTAAAAAATTTCTCGTTAAATAAATCTTTAAATAG
The DNA here is from genome assembly GCF_029267015.1 of Sporosarcina ureae. Classification (GTDB taxonomy): domain Bacteria; phylum Bacillota; class Bacilli; order Bacillales_A; family Planococcaceae; genus Sporosarcina; species Sporosarcina ureae_D. The sequence goes on from NZ_JARIEA010000074.1 coordinate 6,465, forward strand.
ATTTAAAGGCTCAAAACCGAAAAAGTAAACAAGCCCTATTGCAATAATAGGACTTCCAATTGTTAAACTTTTTATTAGTCTTTTTCTAAGCTTGAAAATACTAATCATTAAAACACCTACTCAATACTTTTCATCATATTAATTACTTGTTCTTTAACAATTTCATCATCAATTAGAAGCACTCCATTGTTATAAAGGCTCACTTCTACTTGAATAGGTGATGTCTCCGATTTAACTCTTATACTCAAATCCTTTATATCAATACTTTCATCGGTAATAATCCATTCTAATTCAGCAAAAAACTTACTGACTATTGTCTGTTTCTCAAATAATTTTTTTTCAGCATTAACTCTTTGTCGATAATGGGAAATTATTTCTTGGTTCTCTTCTGGAACAGACTCTAAAAAATTTAGGGAGTTAATAAAATAACCAGACTCAATACTGTAATTAAGTACCTTGAAAAACTTCTCTGGTGTCATAATGTATTGTTTTACAGGCATATCTTTTACTGTTTCAAGCACTTTTCTATAACCATTTTTTCCGTAGTCATAAGGGATGCCAATTATATCAACACTGAATTGGATTATATTTGGAAACTTTTCGACTAATTTTTCCATCGTTGATTCACCTTTATAAACTCTGAATAATTTCAACTGTAACATAGCACCCCTCCTTACCACGAGTATACCTGTATTCTACAGTGGATATATATGTATAAGCAATTAATATCATTTTTTTTGTATTTTGATTTCCATAACATTATTCATTGCACTAGCGTGTGTAACAATTGTCCGAACAATCTTTGTATCGAAAGACATCAATAAAATCAGCTTGTTTAAATATAAGAGTCCCATCAATATCTTTGGTATATGCAGAACGTATCAAGTCATCAGTTAGTAATAGGCTTATCAATTCTTCATCGTAGTCTTGAATCGCTTCAATAATTTTATATTTGTCAATATAGTTGTCGCACTTTACTCAATTCCTAGATTAACTACTGATTTGATGTTAGCTCAAAGGTCCCAACACAATTCGGAAACAATTCTGAATTAAAATAAAGTTGTATGGGGACCTGGTACCAACACATTAAACTCTCTTATCTGATTAAACATCTCTTTCGCTATATTCGTATCTCGGATACGCGACTCAGCCGCCACCAGGTTTTCGACGTTGGTATCATTTGATCTTATTTACCTGTGCATCACACAACTTGAGATCAATTCAGAATAGTTCCTGAATTGTGTGATGAACAGGTGCGTATTTGAATTCACTCACCGCAACAACCCCAAAACCGCTTCATGCCTTTGCTTATCATGCCCAGCCAGCGTCTGTCCCACCTGCGTCAGCATCTGCAGTTTCGTACTGTTCATTAATTCCTTCGCTACATCCACATCTTCAATCCGACTCAGTGCAGCCATCATGCTTTCTTCTCCTACTCGCAAGTTCGCCGCAATATGCTCTAGGCTGTTCTCTACAGCTCCGACGTTTCCGAGCTCTCCCAGTATAAAGTTCATAGACCGGTCAATGATCTCTAGACCTTTCTCCGCATGCTCAGCGGTGCGGATGCAGACAGCGCTCATGTCGACGAGCAGGTTATCAAACGAGGCAATATTCAAGACTTTGTTGTTGCCCGAGTTGCCACCTACCTGGAAGGTGTAGGAATGACCTTGTTTACCTGTGCATCACACAACTCTGACACTATTTAGAATCGCTTCTAAGTTGCGTGATGCACAGGTATGTCCCACTAAACAAAAAGTAGGCATCACGTCGTTCAATTCACCGATTACGAAGGAAAAACACTAAGCGTAATTATGAGCTTATGGAAGGTGACCGCTGAAGAAATTGCCGATATATATAAATCTCGTTTGGCAATTGAATTATTTTTTCGTTAGATTAATTAAAACTTGAACATCCCAGTACTGTTCGGAACAATAGAAAATGCAGTCTTTAACTAGCTTTTTGCGGCACTTATTGCGTATGTCTTACTCAAATTTCTGCATTTGTACGAAAGTAAAGAAGTACACTGTAAACCCCTGTCATTCGCAGGTTTTTATCGCCTTCTTCTTTGTGAAGTTTATCCATTTAATGGATTAATTTTTCCGGAATATAGTGAATTAACAAAGGCAGATCAGTCATGTCGGTTTGTATAATTATGGCTAATCAACACGTATGATAATTTAGTGAAATAATCTATATGTAGCTTCTTCGTATAGTAAGGAAGGTACCAGGTCCTGGCACAAATCGGGAACAATTCTGAATTAAACTAGAGTTGTGTAGGGACCTGGTACCAACATATTAAGGTTCCTCAATTGATCTTGAAACGATGAACTTTCCGCATCTTCTGTATTAGATTTAGACTCAGGAAATAATGTTTCTAACAGATTATTTGCGACTTCTAGTTCCCCATGAATAACCTTGTTTCTTATTTGAGCTATTAATTTATAAGAGTGTTTGTTCTTAATCAACGAAGCATCTATTGAATGCATAAAAGTTAAATTGTTTTTTTCTATCTTATTATTTTCTAGGAAAAACGGTAATTTACTTGCACATTCATCTGTTACATAGTATTTCTTCTTATTATTATCATATCTACTTTTTGATAAAAGTATTGTTTCAATTATCGAGAAGAATAGTAATAACTGAGAGTAACTTGATTCATAGCTTTCTCTAAGTGCCATAGTACTTTGGATAATTAAATGCCATAGTGATTTGAAGCCATGTCGTTGTGCATAAGTTTCCATCCCCTCAACAAATTTCATTACATTATCAACATTTAAATTCCTATAGTAGGATTTAAAATATGTAAAGAAAAAGTATAATTCCGTATCAAAACTGTTTTCATTAGTTCTGTCAATATAATCACCGTATACATCTTTTAGTAAAGAACTATCATAATGCTCTGTGTCAATACAAAGATATTGATCTTCAACTTGAAATAAACGTACATTACCTTTTCTAAAAAAACTATCTGGGTTATTCTTTAAATATTGCAATTCAGCCTTTAATGATGAATCTAACTCTTGATATTCTTTTAACGATAAAGCTAATTTCTTAGATAAAAGCATCATTACCAACGCCTTCCATATTAATATTAATCCTTTCGGTTAATCATGTTTAATTTGATAATTTGTAATTAAGACCGCTAATAATTCTGCAACGACTCAATCACCGCCTTATGCTCCTCTATCTCCTTCTCCAACTCCCGCGTTTCTTCCCCACTAAGCCAATACTTCGACGCGTACTCCGCAATCTCTCTCATTTTATACAACCGCTTCTCTATCTCTTCCAATATTCGATCCTGCTGTTTAACCTGCTCCAGTTGTTGTTTCAACCGCTCGATTTCCTCTGAGTTATCCTTCATTTGCTGCTCCTCCTTTACATTTTTATACCAGTTCTACTTTCAGATTATAATTAGCTATTTATCCTCCAACATAATATAATAAGAACATATATTCTTATCTTGTAGGAGGGCTAGCTATGACGATTGGAAAATTGATGTACTCAACGAATTCAAGATCTTACGGCTTTTTACTGGAAGATGGTAAAGCGGCAAAGGAACAATACACTACCAATTGTAAGAACAGTAATCTACAAATAAATTCATCTTCCTCTTCTACTGAACAATTAAACAGTCTGCTTTGTGCCTTGCTTCTCGATAGTGGACGTATTATATCTTCCGCTACTAACCGCAAGTATTTTCGGTTTTCTTTCCATGTAAAACACAGTGAATGGGCTCATTCCTGTTATCAACAGTTAAAAGCGTATGGACCGGACTTTGTTATAGAGAAAGAACAGACAACAGATACGCGGAGTGAACTCGGCTTTACAGAGCGTATAGTGATTGAATCTGCGCCTAATCCTAACGCAGAGGCGTTACACACTGCTTGGTATCAGAATGGCTTCAAGGGTATTCCTCTGGAGTTTGTTGAACAACATATGACGGCTAAGACACTTGCGTGGTGGTACCAGGAATCCGGACACTTGAAAGTGAAAACTTGCGGCACGTTGGAGAAGTTGATCCTCTCCACCGAGCAATGGACCGAGGACGAGCTTCCATTACTTCAATACGCATTAAATAGAAAATTCAATATGCTGTTTGCGATAGATGGGCAACGAAGACTTATTTTATATGACCAGCTGCAAATCAAATACTTTCTTAGCCTCGTTACACAGTGGATCCATCCTGTGTTCGCCTATAAAATCAGGAATGCAGATGTTCACAAGTCAATCGCGAAACGGACGACTATACGTTTGCCGAATCATATATCCATTCCCTCACCTACTAAAGAAATCAATCAAATAATTCAGCAATACGCCTCCTCGATTGAAGTGACAAACGATAATTTCCAAAGGCTAAACTACGCCAGGCAAGAAGACAATGAATCCAAACGCTACCAAGTGATCCTAACTGAAGAAAATCGAGACATTCTTTGTTCCGTCCAAGCATCAACAGGTTTAACTTTAGGTGAGATTGTGCAGGAGTGCTTTCATCAACAGAATAGCCTTTCTCCTCGCCCGTTGAATACGTTAGATGATCTTTCGACTACACAGCAAAATATTATGCTTGGTTCTATCATTGGAGATGGTACATTAAGACATACTGCTTCTAAATCTATGGGAATCAGAAGCAGTTATCATGAACATTTTTCTATTAAACAAAAAGAATATCGCGCTTGGAAAGTGATGAAACTTCATCCTTATCTTGAATTTAAATGTAAAGGTACTGTTATTGAATCAAAAGTTAGTAACTTATGGAGTACACTACAATCTGATTTTTATGCCGAGAAAGTTAAAGATAAAAAAAGAATCAAGCGCTTGCCTGTAAACCAACTTGCTAATTTAAACGATTTGCACAGTTTGGCGACTATCTATATGGATGATGGCTCTCTATTGCTATCTACACGAGTGAATCATAATTATAGAAAGATTTACGTTACGCCGCATGTAGCATTGTATTTACAAAGTTTTACTTTCAAAGAATTGTTGGTGTTAAATGAACAAATTAAAAAGCTGACCAGCGCAGAATTTGTTCTTACTGGACTGCCAAATGGCAATGGCTATTATTTACGTACTAGTCGCACCGCTGACACTCTACAATTCCTTCAGGATATAGAACCCATCGCCATCACATGTCCTTCTATGAGTTATAAAACAAACTGGCGTTACCGCTTCTATATGGAAAAACAAAGATGGCACTCCAAGCACCCTGACTATCAATTAATAGCAAGCTCCAGAAATCGAATGCGTGCTTACTCTTCAGATGAAATAGCAACTCTAAAGCGTATGAAACAATCCGGCAACACTGATCAGCAAATAGCTGATGCACTTGGACGCACCTACTGGTCAGTTGTTTATAAAGCAAGTGAACTACGAAGTCAAAATTTGCTATAGAAAAAGAGACTTCTTTTCAGAAGTCTCTTTTTTGATACAAAGGTTCTATTAACGTAATAGTTGTAGAACGCCCTGAGGAGCCTGGTTCGCTTGTGAAAGCATTGCTTGTGCTGCTTGAGTTAAGATATTATTCTTTGTAAAGTCCATCATTTCTTTTGCCATATCCACGTCACGGATACGTGATTCTGCGCCAGTTAAGTTTTCTGAAGAAGTTCCAAGGTTATTGATTGTGTGTTCAAGACGGTTTTGGAATGCACCTAATTCAGAACGTTGTGATGATACAGTTTCAATTGCATCGTTGATTACTTTGATTGCAGCAGTAGCTTTTTCGTGTGAAGATACATCCAAAGCTGCTTCTTTGCTTGTGTTGTTTGTACCATTGTTAACATTGTTTGTAGCTGAGAAGCCGTCTGCTCCTGCTTTACCTGTAATACCTAGTGCTTCAGAACGCATATCTGCAACTTCAATAGTCATAGATTGACCTTTGTTTGCTCCTACTTGGAAGTTGGCTTTGAACTTATCCTGAACTCCACCGTCAGTTACACGTATGGCATTTCCAGCTGGGCCGCCTTCTTTTGCAGTGATATTTAACTTACCAGTACTTGCGTTTTCTGAGAACACTACGTCTTTAACTTGCGGACCAGCTTGATCAACAATAGCTTTAACAATTTGTGATCCAGTTGATGCTCCACTGATATTAACGCCTATGCCGTTTCCAGTATAAGCCCCTTTATCTGCATTGTAGAGTTCTATCTGCTTGTCACCAACAGTAAAGCCTGTTCCTGCAAAATCTTTAGTAGGAGCTGTGCTAAAATCAACCGCATCAGTCACTGATGCTTTAGCATTTACTGTAGTACCAACAGAAGCACCAGTAGCAGGCACTAGAGCAGTAGTACCACCTGTAGCTGCAATGTTTCCTGCCGCACCAGCTGCCAACCCAGTTTTAGTTGCTTCCACAGTCAACGCAGCACCCGAATTTGAAGCTGTAAAGTTACCTTTTAAGTTTTCATTCTTTGAGATAACTTCTTTTAATGCTTCGGCAAGAGCTGCTGCTGATTTAGTTGCATCAGGGGAAGTGACATCCACATTAACTGTTGCACTGTTACCAGTAACATCAAATGATTTCCCACCTTCACTAGCAGTGGTATTAGCTGCAAATGTAATAGTGATTTTTTCACCATTTAACGTGAATTCTGCGGTTTCTGTAGCAGCTGCTGCTTTAGCAATTGTCATCGTTTGTGTCGCTTCAACAGTAGTTGTTGCTCCATTAATTAAATTAGCGTTTTTAGCTGTGCCAGTTTCAGTTAAATTATTTTTCCCGTCACCCTTTAAAAGAGCCTGAGTATTAAATTCAGTAGTATTACCAATTCGGTTAATCTCTGAAGATAAATTGTTCATTTCTTTTTGGATTTCCTCACGGTCAACGCCAACGTTAGTATCGTTTGCTGCCTGTGTAGCAAGCTCACGCATACGTTGAAGAATATCGTGTGTTTCGTTCAAAGCACCCTCAGCTGTTTGAATCATAGAGATTCCGTCTTGTGAGTTCTTTTGTGCCATATCCAAACCGCGGATTTGTCCACGCATTTTTTCAGAGATTGCTAGTCCTGCTGCATCGTCTCCGGCTTTATTGATCTTAAGACCAGAAGATAGTTTCTCGATGTTATTAGCTGCTGCTGCGTTGTTTGAACCTAGTTGGCGGTGCGTGTTCATCGCTGCCATGTTGTGATTAATAATCATTATAATTTCCTCCTTGAGTGTTTGTTGGGTACACGTCCATGTGTCCCTTATTTTTTTCAGCGGTTTCGAGATTCGGCCGAAACTCTCTCGCCCGCTTACACTACTAATATCGGATGAGTAACTAGAGTGTTTAGCGTTTTACTAAATCTTTTTTAGTTATTTTCATATATGAAGAAAACGTGACGTTCTCTCTAAACATCGTAAAGTGACTTATTCTTTATCCTCAAGATTTTTATACCAGTTGAGATCGAGTGTTAGTGATTCAGTATTGGTTTCTTTAATGGATTGGATCAATTCACCTCGTACAATATCTACTGATTTCGGTGCTTCAATGCCAACTCTTACTGTATCACCTTTTATTTCAAGGATTTTGATTTTTATATTGTCTGCGATTTGAATAGTTTCGCCCGCTTTGCGTGATAGAACTAACATATTATTGTTTCATCCCGTCAGTTATTTTTTCTTTCATTCCGTTCAATCTTTTTATATCAACTGGATGTTTAATTAAATACCGCTTATCATTTAAAACTGCCTGCTTTGCTTTTCTATTTTTGGTTTGGAATAACAATGGTGCTTGTAAGTTTATGGTCGAATCTTCAAAAGGTTCTTTAATGAATATAATCCCTAGTACCATTAGTTCCTCTGGATTTCTGACTTCCAGTAAATCCACAGTCGGATCATCGATTTTAAAGTCGTAACCTTCAACCAACTTATATGGATTGGCAACTACAAATGCAATACCTGCTTCTTTTGTTGACTGAAGGACTTGAAACTCGGGATTATCGCCAATTGGTAATAGAACAAATTCTTCTTCATCCTCAAATCCTGGAAGCCCTTTAGGGAAATGCCAGGCCAGTGAAAGATCCACTTTGATTATGTCGTGAAACTTCGTTTTTATTTCTTTTAGTTGTTGTACCATTAGTAAAATCTCCTTTTAGTCATATTTATAATTGAAATTCATCTAGTATAATGATATAGCTGAATATACGATAAAGTTAATCTATCTGAATTCAAAATAAAAAGAACGGTTCTACACCGTTCCTCCAATTAACACTTGTAATACCCAGATCTACTTTAAAAGTCTTTATATTCACACTACACTTTCCAATCTATTTGAATAGATCCGTATTGTTGCATCTCAACAGATACTTTGCCAGGAGTGTAATCATGGATCGGCTTATTTATTTGCGCATCTATTTTAGGTTTCTGCGGTGTTACGTTAATATCCAGTGAGCCTGGAGTGATCTCCATTTGGATTTTTGAACGATCACCAACGAATCTTACTTCAATCTTAGCCATCGGTTTCTCAGAACTCTGTTGAATGATGTCTGCTAAGTTTGCACCGTTCTCAATCTTCATTAGTTGCTGACCTTCCTCTGCACGGCGACCAGATCCTTCTAGAGCTTTTTGCTTTCCGTATTGCGCATTTTCAGCAGTCCGGCGAAAAATACTTTTTAAATCGATATCTGCACGATTTTCTGTTGTGTCGATTGATAATTGTGGTCGTGTGGTAGACATTTCTAAAATGGCTGCTGGTTGTTCAATACTTAAAGTTGCTTTTGGTTGTTGTATTTCCTGAATTGGTTTAGTAACTTGGAGATTAATTTTTGCAGGCGTTGTTTGAATTTGAAGTTGTGGCATGTTCAATTCTTTCACTTCCTTCGCTATTTTATATAAAAACAGCTAACAATTTTCCAATGTCCGCCTAAACCTTTAGCGTAAGAAATCCATTAATGATGGTTGCATGATTCTTGCCCCAACCGATAATGTTGCGCGATGTATGGATTCCGAAGTAATCAAATCTGTAATTGTTTTTTCGTAATCCACGTCTTCGTTTTGAGAACGTTGCTTTTTGGCAGCACCCTCCTGCATTTCCAAACGATTATGCATAAGTTCAGCACGATTGGACCGTGCACCGATGTCTGCCCGTTTTGATAAGACAACATCCATTTGATTGTCAATATCCTCAATCATTTTGCTGAAACTTTCTCCGGTAGCGGATGAACCTGTTGCTGTTAGGTCTTTTACCGTCTCCAACATATCATCAATGTCTTTAAACATTTTTGTTACGTCTGTACTAACACGCAAACTAACCCCATCGAACACTTCAATTTCTACATTACTTTTAAAAGAATCGCCTTGTTCAAAACCTTTGCCGACACCTGCATCATTTCCCTTATTATATAGAGGTCGGTCCGTCATACTACCGCTAAATATATGCTTGTCTCCTACTTTGGTATTAGCGACGTCTTGTAGATGTTCACGTAATTGACTAATTTCTGTTGCTATTGCTTTTCTATCGTTTTCTGTCATTGCACCCGTATTTGAAGCATTTGTAGCGAGCTCTTTCATTCGTTGTAATACTTGCCCTACTCCATCAAGCGCATCATCCGAACTATCGAGCCAGTTATTCACTTCGCCCATATTCTTCTGAAATTGCTCAACTTTGTCGACTTGCATCCCATACCCCATCCCCTTCATAACGACAACAGGATCATCGGAAGGACGAGTAACTTTCTTACCAGTATTCAATTGTTCTTGTAGTTTACCCATTTTATTATAGCTGCCTGATAAGTTACGCAGCATATTTTGAGATAGCATAGATTGTGTTACACGCATGAAGATTCCTCCTTAGTTATCTGCCGACTGTACCCATTCCGTTGATGATTTTGTCGAGTGCTTCGTCCATCACGGTAATCATGCGGGCAGATGCGTTGTACGCTTGCTGGAAGCGGATCATGTCGGTCATTTCTTCGTCGAGTGAGACGGAACTGATCGAGTCGCGTCGGTTGGAAACGGACAATAGCAATGCACCGGAGCTGTCTGTCATTTTGATTGCTTGTTGACCTTCTACACCTAGTTGACCAATTGTTTGTGCGTAGAAACTTTGAACACTGGATCCATCTAGTCCATCCAGTTTAGCAAAGAATACATCACTAAGCAGCTTAGCATTTTGACCATTTCCTACTTCTGCATTGTTCTCTGGTGAAGTAGAAGCAGCCAATAAGTTGGAGTCTTTTCGAATAGCTTCATTTACAGCTATATTACTCGCAGTGAATTTATTGTTTGGTGGATTGCTAGGTGGATTACTCGTAACAAAGAACGGTTCCCCCGCTGCACCTTTCAAATCAGTTCCATTCTCATGTACTTCATTAAATGCATTTGCAAATTCATTCGCCATTTTATCTAGTCTTGCCATCATATCTGGATATAAACCTTTAACGCCAGTTGGTGTATTATAACCGTATGAGTCTACAAGCGACTTCATTTCTCCGCTTTTGACCATATCATTGACTGATAGTTCCTGGCCATTTGCTGGCCCACCACTGAATGTGAATCCTGTCATGGGATCGGGCATAGGTCCCTCATCAACTTTTCCATCCACACTCAGTTGAGACACTTCATTTTTCTGCAATACTGTTATAGACTCGCCAGAAGTTTTAAACTTGATCGTGACCGTACCTTCCGCAATCGCAGGAGCTCGTCCACCAGTGGGTTCATAACTCGTTTCAATCGGTACCAAACTAGACAACTGATCAAGCAAGCCATCACGCGCATCATATAAATCATTCGGTAAATAGCCATTCGGCTCTACAGTAGCAATTTGTTTATTCAACTCACCAATTTGACTAAGCAAAGAGTTGATCGTCTTCGTACCAAAGTCAATCTCATCACCTAAGTTCCCTTTAATCTCAGAAACAGATTTAAAAATATAGTTAAACGAATCTGCCACCGCAGCCCCACGCTCCACAACCACCGCACGAGCTCCACCGTTCTCCGGATTCGCCGCAAGTGTCTGCAAAGATTGCCAAAAGTCGCTCATAGACTGCTGTAACCCATACTCCGAAGGCTCACCAATCACATCTTCCATCTGCGCAATCGCATTCGAGCGCGATTCCCAGTACCCTAACTTCGTCGATTCACTACGAAACTGATGATCCACAAACGAATCCCGAATCCGCTGAATACTGCCTGCTTCTACGCCTGTCCCAAGAAATCCTGGCATCGTTCCTGCGTTCATTCCTACTCCTGGAAACCCAGAAGTCGCCTGCATATTTACGCGCTGACGTGAGTAGCCAGGCGTATTCGCGTTTCCTATATTATGTCCTGTCGTATAAAGAGCGGTTTGCTGTGTATACAAACCGCGTTTGCTTGTTTCTAAACCCATAAATGTAGAGCGCATAGTATGATGTCCTCCTTATGCTTGGGAGTCGAATGAGGAGAGCTTCGTTTTCGCTCCGCTTTGTGACTGCCCTTGTACTTCGTTTTTTGAATAGTTGACGGTTTCCGGACGCGGACGGACCATGTCCAGCGATAGATTCACAAATTGAAGAGATTGGTACGTTAGCTGCTGATTGAGTTCGTTCTGTTGTTTCAACTCATGAATCGCATGCAGGAGACGGTCCCTCGCCTCTGCTAACTGTTCTTTGTCCGGAATGCTTGCTAGTTCAATCAATTGCGTCATAGTTGGTTCAGCAGGTACTGCACTTCCTTGTGCGGTTAAATACTGCTTCACTTCCTGCACGCGCTTCTGGTCCATTTGCACAATAGCTGCTAAGTGAGATTGCTCCTCCTTCAACAGCTGGTCAATTCCCTCGATGTCGCCGCTTTTCAGCAATGCGGTCTTATCGTTTGAAAGACGGAGCAAGCTCGTATGCAGTTTTTCCAGGTGACTGAGCGTTGTCAAAATTGGTTCAATGGACATGTGTAACCCTACTTTCTTTATAGCTTATTAAAGTACGACAGCATATTCGAAGCGAGTTTGCTCGCATCTACTTGATATTCTCCAGACTGTACTTGTGCTTTCAATTCCTGCACACGTTGTTGTCTAGCCGATTCAATCGGTGAAGCTGCGGATAACTTTTTCGCTTCCGATGAAATTTCAATCTTGTCTGTTTTCACCTGGCTCGCTTGTTTCGTTTGATCGACTTTCATTTGTTGACTTCGGTATGGGTTGACTGCTTGTGGTTTAAATCCTTCTACTTTCATACGTCTCGCTCCTTTCAAATTTTGCGTGGTATTTGGGTCCTACTCTTTATTTCGGCAGATTTACCGAAACGTTTAGAGGCATTTCGAACGAAAAAACGAGCAGTACCAACTGCTCGTATCGCTTGCTTGTCATCCTCGTTCTTTTCGTGCATAGTATGTGCCTCGATCTTGCGCTTTAATGGCTTCTCGAAGCTCTGTTGCCGCATCAAACGTCTGCAAGTCAGCCTGAATCTCTTCCGTACATTTGTCACAGATCTTGCCAGTCGATGTTAATGCGCCACATCGATCACATGGATAGCCAAGATTCGGAAATAGTGCAGGTTGCAATCTGCCTTTACGTACCCATTTATGGAGTAATTCCTGTGTAACGCCTGTTACTTCGACGATGCGATCGATATTCGCCGCACGGTTTTCGCGTCTGCGCAAAAATTTATAGACGTTTTCGTACATCGTCTCTTCTGTTTGTGCACACGTAGGACAAACTTCCCGCAATCCCGTGTAATTAAACATACTGCCACATGTCGGGCAATTTCTTGCTTCCGCCATCTCCATCACTTCTCTCTTATAGGTCTAAATAACGTCACAGCTTCTACTCGGTGTACTCCACGCTGTTTCAGTGCTCGTGCCGCGTGACGCAATGTGGTACCCGTCGTGTAAATATCGTCCACAAGCACATACACTGCTTCATTACTTGGTATATCGGCCGTTACCTGAAATAGTTCAGTCATCGCCAAGCGTTCGCTACGTGATTTTTCGCCCATGACCGATTCCGTCGTTTTCGCAAGTAGTAATTGATACGAAATATTCGCTGCTTCTAGTAACGCATCCACTTGCGAAAAGGTTCGTTTCTTTTTATTCGTAGGATGCATCGGGATCGGTACGATGATCTTTTTCGGATCACGTAGTACTTTCCGTAGCGGTTGCGCGAAAACGTCCGCCAGCGCCACGTCCTGCATGAACTTGAACTGATGCAAGTACTCTCTCGCTGCTTCATTATATGCATAGAGCGAATGAACAGAATCGAGTACGTCATCTTGTTCGATACAATCAATGCGTTCGAACTTCTCAAAACAGGTGGGACAAGCAGACAGGTCTTGTTGAATACCGAGGAAGTGTTGCCAAGTGGGCTGGTCGTTGAGTAGTGTGTCGCAGAGTACACACGTCATTGCGGTACCTCCGTGCGATTCAGCTTGCGGATTTCCCGCTTCGCTTCATCCATGGCGCGTGTAATGCCTTGATGGAACAGTACGAAGTCGCCTGACGTATTCGGCACGGATCGACCGACGCGTCCTCCGATTTGGATCAGCGCGCCTTTATTGAAGATCGTTTGCTCCGCTCCGACAACCGCCACTTGCACGTTCGGTATCGTAATCCCTCGCTCGAGAATCGTTGTCGTCAGAAGACCCGGAATCTCTTTCTGTCGAAGCAACTGCACTCGCTCTTTCCGGTCATCATGTTCCGCGTGCACAGCACAAATTCGTTCGTCGAGTTTCTGGAATAACGGTTCCGCTAGTTCCATCAGTTCAATCTGATGGAAAAAGATGAGGAATGGTTGTTGCTTGTCAAGACGTTCGGTCGTCCAGCGTAGTAGTTTCACTGGAATGCGTTTCTTTTTCAGCTGCTTCTCGTAATTCCATAACGCTTCATTACGCGGTACAGGTAGTGGCTGGCCGTGATAACGTCTTGCAAGAACCGAGATATTGCCTTGCTTTTTATTCATAGTAAGCAACTGACTCGAAGGGGTCGCCGTGACGAAATGAATCGGTGCATGAGGTTTTGCGGCTTTTCGGACCGCCCGCTGCAACGTTTCATCCGCTGTATACGGAAAAGCATCGGCTTCATCCACAAAAATCGCATCGAACGCTTCGTGAAAACGATAAAGCTGATGGGTCGTTGCGAGGATTAGCTGGGCATCGAAGTGTTCTACTTCCGCCCCTCCATATAAAGCTTCTACTTTCGTATCTGGAAAGGCTGTAGTTAAACGAGGCAGTAATTCGAGAATGACGTCCACTCGAGGCGCTGCGAGACAAACCCGTTTGCCTTCCTTCAATAGATAGTGAATCGGCTGGAATAACATTTCCGTCTTGCCCGATCCACATACCGCATACAGTAGATGGGATATCCCTTGTTTCGTACTTTCGAGTAATTCAGTCGTCGCTTTTTGCTGGGATGGTGTTAAATTGCCTTGCCAGTTCATGCGGTGTTCTGTCGGGTACAGGGGTGGCGTGCCTGTCCATGTCAGTAAATCAGAACAGCATGATACCCGTCCCATATTGAGACAATTTCTGCAATAGGCACAGCTTGTTTCGCACTGCGCACAAGTAAATATCGTGAATCGTGCTTGATTATCGTTATGGCAACGCTGACACGTATAGTGATGACCATGCCAAGTCGTTTTCGTTTTGACGCCTTTTTCTATATGGATATCACCTTGACGGATTGCTTCATCAACGGCTTCTTCCGGAAACGGCAACAAATGGCGCAGCCAGATGCGGCCTGCCAAGAATTGCTGTATTTCTTCGGTCATACACGTCCCCCTATTCAGGTTCCGCGTCGTTTCACCCAACCGAGTCCCATGGCCCCTTCGCCAAGATGCGTGCCGATAACCGGGCCAAAGTGGCTAATCGTGAAATCGACGTTCGGATGTTTTTCTTCTAATTGTTTCTTCCATTCTACTGCGTCGTCATAGCGATTCGCATGAATAACTACCGCATCGAGCAATTGATTCTTTGCGTCTTCAGATAGTAAGTCTGAAATACGCTTCATTGCTTTTCTAGTCGTGCGGATTTTCTCGAATGGCACGATGATTTTATCTACAAAGTGTAGGATCGGTTTTACTTGCAGTAGTCCGCCAACGAGCGCTTGTGCCCCAGATAAACGCCCGCCACGTTGAAGATGCGTTAGGTCGTCCACCATGAAATAAGCTTTCATCGAATGTTTCATTTCGTCGAGTTCTGCAAGGATCGCATGCGGGTTGACACCTTCATTCGCCAGTTGCGCCGCACGGATTGCGTAGAAGCCTTGGGGATAGGCCGAGATTTCTGAGTCGAACGCCAGCACTTCTATTTCCGGTACGAGCTCGGCAGCCTGTACAGCGCCCATATAGGTTCCGCTGATGCCGCTTGAGAGGTGGATGGAAATGACTGCGTCGTAGTCTTTCGCCAGTTCGCTGAATAGTGTTTGGAAGTCACCGATGGCGGGTTGTGACGTTTTCGGCAGCGGGCCTTTGCCACGTACCATGTCGTAGAATGCTTCGGTTGTGAGGTCGGCTTCTTCTTTGAATTCTTTGCCGTCGATGGTTACGAGTAACGGGATGGTATGGATCCCGAGTTCTGCTTTTATGTCATCCGGCACATACGCCGTCGTATCTGTCACAATCGCTGTTTTCAATATGATCAACTCCTGCCTTTTATTCTACCTGAAATTAATGGAGTTGGCATCTGTAAAGGGGACATTGGGCACGGTAGAGGATTTGCGCTTCAGAGGGGGACGCTTTCCGGAGGGCGTGGCTTGAGCTTCCTCGTCCGCTTCGCTACCTGCGGGATCTCAAGGCGCACGCTGATCCTCTCGGAGTCGCCCCCTCTTACGCTTCAATCCTAGTTTTAGTGGGGCGGCACTTCATGTCGTTCATTGAATTTAGGCTAGATATCTAGTTCAAGTTCAACACAAGACTTTGAACTGCCCCAATCAGAAAGAGGACACTAGTGAAGCGGAGTGGAAGGCGGCGACTCGGGGAGGATCAGCTCGACAGGTAAGACAACCAAAAGAGAGCGAAGCGAACTGGTTGGCTTACCGCGGGCCCTCCCGAACGCGTCCGCCTGGAACGCAGCGTAACGATGCCCTTCCCCTTCCAACTCTCTAAAACTGACGAAATAAGCCCTTTCATGCTATCTTGTAACTAGACTAGACACTTCAAGGAGGCGTTTGACCATGCAAGACATTATCTACGAACAAAAAGACGCAGTAGCCTACGTAACACTCAACCGACCTGACTCTATGAACGCATTTAACTACCAACTACTACTCGAACTCGGGCAAGTAGTCGAAGGCATCCGGATCGACCCCGACGTGCGAGCAGTAGTATTTACAGGCAGCGGTGACCGAGCATTTAGCGTGGGCGCTGACTTAAAGGAACGCAAGACGTTGACGGAATCCATGGTCCGTCGAAATCTGAACAAGATCGGTGACGTCTTTACGATGATCGACCAACTCCCCCAGCCAACCATTGCGGTCATCAACGGCTTTGCATTCGGTGGTGGCATGGAACTTGCATTAGCTTGTGACTTCCGGATTGCGGCAGACAGTGCGGTGATGGGATTGACGGAAACTGGACTCGCGATTATTCCAGGAGCTGGCGGCACGCAGCGGTTGCCTCGGTTGATTGGTGAATCGAAAGCGATGGAGCTGATTTTGACAGCACGACGCGTGTCTGCTGAAGAAGCGTTGTATTTAGGTATGGTGACGCAGAAAGCGCCTTTAGATTCATTGGAAGACACGGTGAATACGTTTGTGGATTCATTGCTTGCTAACGGGCCGATTGCGATTCAGCAGGCGAAGTTTGCGATCAAGCAAGGGATGATGGCAGACTTGCAAACGGGGCTCGCGATTGAGCGGAAGGCATATGAGATGACGTTGCCGACGGAGGATCGTGTAGAAGCGTTGATTGCTTTTTCGGAGAAGCGGAAACCTGTGTTTAAGGGTAAGTAATGGTTTTGGGATAGAGCGGATGAATGACCTGATAGAGCACTCAGCTTGACGCATAGAGCGAACAAACGACCTGATAGAGCACTCAGCTTGACGCATAGAGCGAACAAACGACGCGATAGAGCACTCATCATGTCCCATAGAGCGGATAAACGGCCGGATAGAGCGCTTAGCGTGTCCCATAGAGCGAACAAACACCCCGATAGAGCACTCACCCAACAACTATGAGCATCACTTAACGAACGCTTTGGTGTTTGAAAACAATTTAACAACTTCCCTATCAAAGCTGGCCGATACCGATGTGGCGAAGGAAATGATGACATTTGTCCAGCAGGATATTCGTTCAAAGGGTGATCAGATGTTGATCAACTCGGTGAATAGTAATTTGAAAGATACGGTTTCGTTGTTGAAATAAGCAAAAATCCTTCCGATTAATGATCGGAAGGATTTTTTATGTTGTCGCATCTAGGATTTTGCCCGACGATACCGGCAGCCCAGGCGACCTTCGTCAAGATAGCGGTTGCTCCTTGGCGGTCGGCTTCGTGGACGGCGCGGATGTAGGCGCTGTTTGATTCTTCGACGATGTATTGCGGTTTGACGTTGTTGAGCGTCATGGCGAGTACGTCGTTCATGCAGTGGTCGCATGTGCACGGCATGTTGAGTTCGTTTTTATACTTGGAAATGACGTCACGTACGACGACTTCCATAATGTTATGCACTTTCATAGCGGGATACTCCTTCACACTTAGAGTAGTGGAGATTGGAGACTCAGATAAATAGATAGTGTTCTGAAAACCGTTGATTTCCGTTGCAGGCGGACGCGTTCCGGAGGGCGGGCGGTGAACCACACCCCTTCGCTTTGCTCGCAGGGTGTTTCACCTGTCCCGCTGATCCTCCCGGAGTCGCCGCCTTCCACTGCAATCAACTAGTTAGTAGTGATACTTTATTAAGTTCAATGACATACGATCTTTAAAACCAAGTACAAAGAAATTAGTACTTAAAATGCAAGTATTATTTCTAAGTGTCTTCCACTACCAAAGTAGGGAATGGGGCGGAAGACGGGCGACTCCTGGGGATCAGAGTGATCTTGAGACCCTGGACTGAACGAAGTGAGGGAAGCGGCTCAAGATCACTCCCCCGGAAAGCGTCCCGTCTGGAGCCCCATTCCCAGAACCACTATCCCCCATCAAGCCTCACTTATTTAGAAAGAATAATCTTCTTCTTCAATAGCTCTTTACCCGAAATACCAGGCTTCGTCATCTCGAACGGATGTAGAATCGTATCCAAATCTTCTTTAGACAGGATATTTCTCTCGATACAAATCTCGCGGATTGACTTGTTCGTCAGCAACGCCTCTTTCGCAATCTCAGACGCCACTTCATATCCAACGTGAGGATTGATCGCTGTGATGATACCGATACTCTTCTCCACGTACTCTTCCAAGTGCTCGACGTGTGCCGTGATGCCGTCTAGACAATAATCGCGGAATACGCCGAATACGTTTGTCATGATCTTCAATGACTGCAGCAAGTTGAACACGAGCACTGGCTCCATGACGTTTAATTCGAACTGGCCAGCTTCAGATGCCAAAGCGATTGTCATATCGTTACCGACTACTTGGAACGACACTTGGTTCATGACTTCTGCCATTACTGGGTTGACTTTACCTGGCATGATGGATGATCCAGGCTGTCTTGCAGGTAATGAAACTTCGGATAAACCTGTGCGTGGACCGGATGCCATGAGGCGCAGGTCGTTACAGATTTTCGACTGGTTCAGCATCGTGCCGCGAAGTGCTGCGGATACTTGAACGTACGAGTCTGTGTTTTGTGTTGCGTCCACTAGATGTGTAGAAGACTTTAGTTCGAAGCCACTGTTTTCAGAAAGGTAGCTAGCTACTTTTTTGATATAGAGTGGATCCGCGTTTAAGCCTGTTCCGACAGCTGTTGCGCCCATGTTGATTTCATATAAGTAGACGCGTGATACACGAACGCGTTCGATGTCGCGACGTAGTACCATTGCGTAGGCTTCGAATTCTTGTCCAAGACGAATTGGAACCGCGTCTTGCAAGTGTGTACGGCCCATTTTCAAGACCGATTGGAACTCGATGGACTTTTTCAAGTATGTTTTATGAAGGGATTCCATCACTTCTAATAGTTTATCTACTTTCATTAATGTCGCGATATGGATGGCTGTTGGGAATGCGTCATTTGTCGACTGCGCCATGTTCACGTGCGTGTTCGGGCTAATGATGTCATATTCGCCTTTTTGGTGGCCTAGAATTTCAAGCGCACGGTTGGCGATGACTTCGTTTGCGTTCATATTGACGGACGTTCCTGCTCCACCTTGGATCGGATCGACGAGGAATTGGTCACGCAATGCGCCATTGATTACTTCTTCAGACGCCTGGATAATCGCTTCGGCAAGATTCGCGTCCAATTGACCAATGTCGCGGTTAGCTTGTGCAGCTGACTTTTTAACGATTGCGATCGCACGGATCAAGTCGCGGTTGACGCGATAGCCCGTGATCGGGAAGTTTTCAGCTGCGCGCAATGTTTGAATTCCATAATACGCGTCTTGTGGTACTTTCTTGTCACCGATAAAATCCGACTCTATTCTGTATAGTAATTGCTCTTCCATCATGCAGAACCTCTTCTCAAGTAGTTTTTAGATGTTTAATTCGTCTCTCATTATACACACAATATTTCGCATGTATAGCGGTTCGGGCATACAATCTCATATTACCTTATAGATATCGTTTAAACCACCCGGTAATCTCTTCTAATCGTGCAATTCGTAGATTTGGTTTCCCTGTTCTTGACAAATTGTGATCAGATTCGGGGAAACGGACAAATTCTGTCTCTTTACCTAAATCTTTCAGCGTAATATACAATTGCTCCGCTTGCTCGATTGGACAGACGAAATCTCGTTCTGCATGAAGAATCAATAACGGTGTCTCGATATTCTCCGCATATTTCAGCGGGGATTGCTTCCATAACTTGTCGACGTCTTTCATTCCGGCTTGTAAATGCCAGTCGGTGAAGTAGTAGCCGATATTCGATACGCCGAAGAAGCTGATCCAGTTACAGATCGACCGTTGCGTGACGGCTGCTTTGAAGCGATTGGTATGTCCGACGATCCAGTTCGTCATGAAGCCACCATAACTCCCCCCTGTTACGCCAAGACGTGTTTCGTCAATCCAGCTTTCAGTTTTCAACACTTCATCCAGCCCTGCCATGATATCTTCGTATCCACCGCCACCGTAATCGCCACGCACTGCATCGACAAACGCTTGACTATAGCCATGACTGCCACGTGGATTGAGGTAAAGAACGCCATAGCCTTCCGTTGCTAACACTTGCATCTCATGGAAATACGTAAAGCCGTACATCGCATGCGGTCCACCGTGAATTTCGACGATCAACGGATACGTTTCACCTTCTGTAAAGTTCGCTGGCTTCATGAGCCACCCTTGGACGTTTGTATTCCCATTCGTATAATGGATCGTTTCAGGCTCCACCAACTGTACTTTCTTCAGCCAGTCTTCATTGAATGAAGTCAACTTCGTCCGTTCGCCCGTCGCTATCGTTTGACGATACAGTTCCCCTGGGTTCGTCATCGTGCTAACCGTTAGCAAAGCGAATTCAGCATTACGTGCGACATCATAGCCGTAGACATGCTCTTCTTCGCCCGTCGCGGGATAGACCGCACCGTCAAGTGTAGCCGCATATAGACGAACGTCTCCCATACTCGATAGTTGGAAATAAAGTTGCTCGTCTTCCGTCCAGACGACACCTGGTGCAATCGTTTGCTGCAAGTGATCAGATATACTTTCGTCTCCGATCGGTGCATCGATACCTGCTGTCAGATTCATCGTCTGACCGTTTGATTGGTCATAGACGAATACATCTGCCTGCGTAACATTGGCGAATGTCAAAGCATAGCCTGTATACGCGATATAGCGATCGTCTTTTGAGAATGCAACCTCGCCGAAGTATCCTTGTTCGTCGAGGATCACCGTTTCGTTTTTCGTCTCGATGTCTACGAGTACTAACGGTAAACTAAAGTCATGATCGACGTTTTCATTGCGATTGACGGCCATCACCAATTGCTTGCCGTCATGCGACACCGCCTCAAGCGTATGATCGAATGGTTCTGACGTAAAATCAAAGATGGTGCAAGTTGCGATGTCGACATAGCCGATTTGTGTGTACACCTCTTGTGGCAATACCCCGACGAAATCCGCTTTGTATTTCATGTTGGTTACGCGGATCGGCTGTGGCATGTTACCTTCTTTTTTCTCCGTAGTAGAAAACGTTTTGCCCGTTCTAACAGCCCCTGTAAACCAAATTTTCTTGCCGCACGGTGACCATTCGAATGAATCAATTCCTTCTGTACAATTCGTCAATGCGCGTGCTTCTCCGCCAGCCTTTTGCATGACATAGAGTTGATCCGTCTCACTACGATTCGATATAAACGCGAGTTGTTTGCCGTCCGCAGACCATTTCGGCGCACGTACTTGCTGTTTGCCATACGTCCACCGGGTCACGACTCCTGTCTCCAACTCGATATGGTGAATAGCAGAATAATACGTATTGTCTTTTCTATTTAGCTCCGTTACCGTAAATACCGCTTCTTGATCATTTGGTGCCAGTACCGGATTCGTTACGGATTTCGTTTCGAATAAATCTTCAATTGCTACCTGTCGTTTTTTCATCTAATCCCTCCTATTACTTGAATGTATCTTCCTAAACCATAACAAGACGATACTCCTCTTGGCAATGGATGTGTGAAGAATGAACGACAAAAAAACGAGTGATCGACGGTTACCGTCTACTCACTCGTTTGATTTGCTATTATATTTTGATTTGATCTTTTAGTGAACGGCGCAGAATCTTACCTGTCGTGTTCTTTGGCAATTCATCCAAGAACTGAATGGACTTCGGAACTTTGTACTTCACCAAACGTTTCGCACAGAATTCTTGCAACGACTCTTCCGTCGCATCCGAACCTTTCTTTAATACTACATAGGCTTGTACTTCTTCACCGAAATTCATATCCGGCACGCCAACGACTGCCGCTTCCACAATATCGCGATGACTGAACAGCACTTCCTCTACTTCACGAGGATAAACGTTGAATCCACCGACGATGATCATATCTTTCTTGCGGTCTACTATATAAAAGTAACCGTTTTCATCGCGTCGCGCCAAGTCTCCTGTATAGAGCCAACCGTCACGGATTGTAGCAGCTGTTTCTTCAGGCATTTTATAATAGCCTTTCATGACATTCGGCCCGCGTACAATTAATTCGCCGACTTCATTGTCAGGCACTTCCTCGCCCATTTCATCGACGACTTTATTCTCGACATTCATGATATTCGTCCCAATCGATCCCGGAACGCGGTCGCGATCTAATGGATTGAAACAAGTAACCGGCGAAGCTTCCGATAGACCATAGCCTTCTGAAACACGCACTTGGAATTTCTCTTCGAAATCATGAAGCAATGAAACCGGCAATGAAGATCCACCTGAAATAGCCAGTCTGATAGATTCAAAGTCTTCTGTTCTTCCCTCTGGATATTGATAGAGGAAGTTGTACATCGTAGGCACTCCCGCAAATACTGTTGCTTTCTGCTCGCGAATCATATGGAAGATTTCACCTGGGCTAAAGCGCGGCTCCAGTAAAATTGTCGCACCTTTAACGAGTGGTGCATTCGCAACTACTGTTAACGCGAATACGTGGAACAAAGGCAACGTGGCTACGATTTTATCGTTTTCTGAGAAGCCTAAATAGTCCCCTACATCACGTGCATTCGAGAAGATATTTTTGTGTGTCAGCATAGCACCTTTCGGACGACCTGTCGTTCCAGATGTATACAAGATGATAGCGCTTTCATTTTCGTCAACTTCCACCACTTCCGTCAATGGTTTCGATTGCTTCATCAAAAGGCTAAATGGATGAACTTTCGGCTTAACCGAATCAGGCAATGCAGCTAACTTCTCCCCTGCATCCGGACTCATTTCACAGACGACATAGTTCTCAATCGTCGGGAAGGACTGGCTCGCTACTTCTACTAGTGGCAAGAGTTGATCGATCGCAATAACGGCCTTGGCGTCGCTATTTTCCAGGATGAATGAAATCTCATCCGGTGTGTACAGCGGATTAATCGGCACAGCTGTCGCTCCGATTCGCATAGTGGCATAGAGTGAGATTAGGTAGTGTGGCGTGTTACCAAGAAGGAATGCCACTTTGTCACCGTGTTTGACTCCTAGGTCTTGTAGCGCGTTGGCGAACATGGATACGGACATGTCGAACTCTGCGTATGTCGTGTCTTTCCCCATGAAGTGATAGGCAATTTTACTTGGCTTGGTCTGCGCTGTTTGTCGGACGCTCGAAACTAGATTCATGCTTTCATCTCCCTAACAAGTGAATGAATAACCATTCAGTAATTCATTCATTATACTAATAGAATAATTAATTGGCAAGAGTTTACTGAGAAATTTGTATTCTTTATTTATTTGGGTAGGCTGGCAGGGTGTTGGGGTGGGGATTTGCGCTTCGGAGGGGGACGCTTTCCGGAGGGCGTGGCTTGAGCCGCTTCCTTCGCTTCGCTACGTCCAGGGTCTCAAGGCACACGCTGATCCTCTCGGAGTCGCCCCCTCCTACGCTTCAATCCCTTACATAGTGAGTAGGTGACACTTTTTGTTGTGCATTAAAGTAAGTGTTGTAATAGGTTTTGAACTTCAATACTTGAATCTAAATAAGTAAAGACAAAACAATAATTCAAATACAACGTTCAATGAGTGATTTAAGTAACTGTACTATCAACGTAAGGATGGAAGCGGAAGTTGGGGGCGACTCCCGATGGATCAGCTCGAAAGGAGAGACAACCAAAAGAGAGCGCAGCGAACTGGTTGGCTCACCGAGAGCCCATGGGAAAGCGTCCCCCAACTGGAGCTTCCATCCCGAACCACTCACAAACTCACTCACCACTTTTAAGCACTTGCACTTGCACTTGCACTTGAACTTGAACTTGAACTTGAACTTGAACTCAAACTATGTAAAAACAAAAAACACCCACTCCCTAAGAAGTAGGTGCCTTAATATGTGCAATGTAACGCCAGCGGATCAAATAGAAATAGAAAATCTGCATCAGCGCAAAGCCGCAGAGCACGAGCGCCAGCTCCTTGACAATCGAAATCTCAGCCAGCGCATCCCAAATCACCTGCAACGACAAAAACGCAAACACACTATGAATAAACGACACACCCCACGGGAAGAAAAACTGCGGGATCAACTGTCGATTCACAATCCTCTTAAACTCCCGATCCGTCATCCCAATCCGCTGCAACACCGCATACTGCCGTCGATCGTGCGTAAGTGACGTATACAATCGGAAATAGATAAAACTGCCCGACGCGAGGAAAAATACCCCGGCAAGCAACAAGCCGATAAACAGCAGCAACGAGAACGTCATACGGATATGCGAGTAATTCAGGCCCGGATTCTCGAACTCATACCGCACCGGATCGCGATCTTCAAGCACTAGTCCTGCGAGCACTTGCGCATTGATCGACAGTCCGATTTCTCGTGTTTCCTGCCAGTCCCAGACGTTAAACGCATAATAATTAAACGCCAACGAACCACGACCTGCTTGTTCTTCAATGCGGTCGAAATCCAAATGATTCACGACGATCGTATTGAGTCCAAGTGCGTTCGGTGGAAATAATTTATACGGATAGACCCCTTCAATTTCAAGCGATACTTTGCTGTCGGCCAGTTCGGTATTGACTGATTCCGTCGACAATTGATTTGCTGCGGCGGCGGTTGCCGGTAGGAATAGCGCATGCCCTCTCCGTAATGATAGAGGTTTCTCACCAAAGGTTGCGGCCAGTTCATTCAGATCGGACAACTTGACGATATTGACTTTGTTCTTTGTGTAGGAAGACTGCTGCTCAAGTACGCGGAAACGCACAGCCCAGTAATCCAAACCTTGTTGTTCGAGTTCATTCGTCAGTTGAGCGATATGTGGGTACTCGAATTCATTATGCGGCAAACTTTTATACACTAGACCGAGTGGATTCACTTCGCGGTATTGCGAGGCGAATGACGTCAGCGACGCGAGAATACCGACGGACATGAATGCGATCGTCGACACAATGGTGACGATAAAGAACATCCGCGCGTTTTCTTTCAACCGTACGATGCTTTCCGAGATCGAGATCATCCAGTAATCGCGCCAGAAGAATGTCTTTTGCCGTCGCAGTGCATGCAATACGAGCGGCAAGGTGTCCGTGAAAAAGAAATAGGTTCCGATCGTAATGAGTGGCGGTAGCAAGAAGAACAGGCTGATAATACTCGAGCGCGATACGAGTGCCGCCATCGCGTAAGCCATCAGCAACAGCACGACGCCGAAAACTCCACGGCTTTTCGAGTACGAATAAACAGACTGAACCGCCATGTCTCCATTTAATAAGTCCGATACTTGTCCTTGCTGAATGAATACGGGTGCGATATATGAAATGATAGCGAATAAACTAAGAAATGCACCCATCGTCAGTACGAATGGTTTCCATGACAGATAAAGCGGTAATATCGGAATCTGTACAATCGCTTTGACAATCATAAAGAAAAACTTCGAGAACATGAAACCGAGGAATATTCCGCTTATGATAGAAGCAAATCCGAGTAGCATCGTCTCGATGAAAATCAGTCGATGCAGTTGGCGTTTTGCCATTCCGAGAAGCAGCAATACCCCGAACTCTTTAGATCGTGCCTGCAAAAACGCACGCATCGAATAGAATAGAAAAAACAACGTGAAAATGAATAGAATGAGTTCCGCTATTCCCATACCAAGTACGGAAATCTCTTTTAGAAAGGAGTTTTCAATTGATGGATGGAATAATAACATGGAATAAAGAAAAAAGACCATGACAGAAAATACACTCGCCATGAAAAATGCCGCATACACTCGGCGATTACGTAAAACATTACGGTAAGCGAACTGTCGAAAAGTCATTCACATTACCTCCAAGTAATGACAACACATTCAAGATACGCTGGAAAAAGGTCTGCCGGCGTTCATCTTTGTAAATTTCATTGAAAAACTCACCGTCTTTAATAAACAATACGCGGTCACAGTAACTTGCGGCAATCGGGTCATGCGTCACCATGATGATCGTCGTCTTTTCATGTTGGTTAATATGTTCGAGTAATTCGAGCACATCTTTCGCAGACTTTGAATCGAGATTTCCTGTCGGTTCATCCGCCAGTACGATGCTCGGCTGATGAATGAGCGCTCTTCCAATTGCCGTACGCTGTGCTTGCCCACCCGATAATTCGTCAGGTCGACGCTCGAGAATGTCTGCCAAGTTTAGCTTGTTCGCCATATCGTCCACGCGATTTTTCATTACATCAATCGGCAATCCGTCAAGAGTAAGTGGCAATACGAGATTTTCTTCCACTGTCAGCATTTGCAGTAAATTGATTTCTTGGAAGACGAAGCCGATTTGCCGTCTGCGAAATAGCGCAATGTCATTTTGACTGAGCTTTTCGGGCTCCACACCGCCTATCACAATTTTGCCGGTAGTTGGAATATCTGTCGCCATTAATAAATTCAGCAATGTGGTCTTCCCACTCCCAGACGGTCCCATGATGGCGACAAATTCTCCTTCTTGCACATCGAAATCTAGTTGATTCAATGCACGATGGATCACTTTACCTTCATAGATCTTCGTTACATCTTCCATCTTAACGACTGGTTGCGTCATCTTACTGTTCACCCGCCTCTCCGTCTTTAAATAATAAGGCGATCGTCGTGCCTTCCCCTTGTTTCGAGGTAATCGTCAATTGATGACCGAGTTTCTCACATACTTCCGATGCGATATACAGCCCCATCCCTGTTGACTCGCCAGACAATCTGCCGTTTTCCCCTGTGAAGAAAGCTTTCGTCACACGGTGTAAGTCGGATGCCGGTATCCCGATTCCTTCATCGACAATCTCTAGACACAGTCCTTCTGGTTGCTGAACTGCATTGACATAAATTTTCTTTCCTTTTTCAAATGTATATTTCACTGCATTCGTAATGAATTGATTGAGCATGAACTTGATCCACTTTCGATCGGTCGCAACGGTTAAATGATCATCAACGTTCAACACAGGGAACAAGCCATTCGTAATAAAGAGACGTTTGTTATCATTGAGTACTTCTTGCAACACTTGTCTAAGTAAAAGACGCTCAATTTGCATATCCTCTTCAAACGTTTCAAGCCGTGCATTGACCAGGACGTTTTCCAATCCATTTTGGATGCGTTCGACTTCCTGCTCGATACTCTTCTTATCCATTTCATCTTCTTGCAATAATAATTTAATGACCGAGATCGGTGTTTTCATTTGATGCACCCATTGATTCATGAAGTGCATATGACGATTTTGCCCATCATACAACGTCTGTACTTCACGCTGATATAGGCGGTACAGTTCACGTGTAAATTCCGTCGTCATTTTATGTTCGGGCGTCAAGACGTGCCGGATCAATGCGTCTTCCATCAGTTTCGGCTTTTCCACGATTTTCGTATAAAATGTTCGTCGCATGATGAATTTTGCCACTAAATAGCCCGTCGTAAATAAAATACTCATCGCAACCGAATAGATCGCTGTATTCGGATTTCGGAAGCCGTCGAGCCAAAACAACAGTAAAATGAACGACACGAGTGCGATTTGGAACACCATGAACGGGATATGTTCTCTAATGAACAGCGTGAATGCTTTCATTAAGCTTCCGACTCCGGCATGAAGCGATAGCCAGCTCCACGCACTGTTTCAATCCAGGACTGCACGTTGTAGTCGGTTAATTTCTTGCGTACTCTCGCCATATTAACGTTGAGCGTATTTTCATCAACGAATGACTGATCATCCCATAGTTCTTCAAGCAATTTTTCGCGCGACACGACTTTTGGCGACTCACTCATCAGCATTTCCAAAATAACGCACTCTTTCTTTTGAAGCGGAATTTCTTCCTCCCCTTTTTGCAGCGCCATCCGTTCTATGTACAACGTCAAATCACCGGATACAATAATACGCTCCGACTGACTGGGCGAATATTCCCCGAATGACCGACGCAAATGGCTTTTAATTTTCGCCAGTACAATTTCATAATGGAACGGCTTCGTAATGAAATCATCCCCGCCATTTTCCAGCGCAAATACTTGATCCATATCGCCAGAACGTGCTGAGATGAAAATAATCGGACACATCGTATGCTGTCGTAATTGCCGGCACCAATAATAGCCGTCATAGATCGGCAAATTGATATCAAGAAGCACTAGATGTGGATTGTACGCCACGCATTCTTCGACCACTCGATCAAAGTCCTGAATGATCGCGACTTCATACTGATATTTCTCAAGCGTTCCCGCCAATAATTGTGCAATTTTCAAATCATCTTCCACAATGAATATTCGATGTTTCACCGTAACCCCTCACTTTCTCGTTATGCCTAGTATACCGTATTTCCGAACGCACATAAATGAATCTCTCGTATTCAAAAAACGCATGCCCCGTAAGACATGCGCTGTTCCTTAATAAATAACATTGACGAATTCTTCTAGCTGAATTCCGCCTAGAATCTTCTCGACGTCCATTGATTTAAGTGCTTCCGTAATCGCCTGACGCTCATATTTCAAGCCAATTAAACGATTTTCAATTTCCTTTACTTCCCCAACGCCGAAAAAGTCTCCGTAAATACTGACGTTTTCGATCAACCCTTTTTCTACTTGCAGGCGAACATCAATGCCGCCAACTGGGAAACGTTTTGACTGCTGCAAGTTGAACTTCGGTGAACGACCGTAGTTCCACTCCCAGTTACCATAGCGCTGAGCAGATAATTCACGGATCTTCGTCCAGTCTTCATCAGTCAACACGCGGTATTCAATGTTTTCTTCTCCATCGAACATAGAATTCAAGATTTCTTGTCTAAACTGTTCAATTGAAATAGGTTCTTCGAGAAACTCGGAAATATTCGCGACACGACTGCGAATAGATTTAATGCCTTTTGATTCGATCTTGTCCTTTTTCACTTTAAGTGAATTCACGACACCTTCCATATCTGTATCAAACAGCAATGTGCCGTGACTGAACATGCGATCTCCTGTTGCGAATTGTGCATTGCCTGAAATTTTACGGCCATCAATCAAAATATCATTGCGCCCAAGCAATTCCGCTTTGATACCCATTTTTGCCAGCGCGTCTGTTACAGGCTCCGTAAACTTTTTAAAGTTACGGAATGATTCTCCATTGTCTTTCGTAATAAAGCTGAAGTTCAAGTTTCCTTTGTCATGGTACACAGCCCCACCGCCAGAAAGTCTACGCACTACATGAATGCCTTGACGATCTACGAACTCCGTATTGATTTCTTCTACGGTGTTTTGATTTTTCCCGATAATGATAGAAGGTTCATTGATATAGAACAGTAAATACGAATCTTCGTCTACATCCATCGTATTGAGCACATATTCTTCAATGGCTAGGTTAATACGTGGGTCTGTAACGCCTTGATTATCGATAAATTTCATACTTTCTTCTCTCCTCACAAAATTGTCACATTTATTTTTAGTATATTCTTTCAATTCAGAACGTTTAAAACCACTTGAAAGCACGCCACAAAAGGCTTGAATCCATTTTAACAGAACTATAAATGAAATGTTGACTTTCAGCACCTGTTATAATACACTGTGTATATACCAAAGAGTTATACAACAAACAGAAGGGAATTGATTGAATATGGTAGAAAGCATTGTAGAATTTTTCAAGAACTTGCCGGCGAAGGTTTGTGCGACTTGTGGAACTGAAATTGAAGAACAGCATGAGTGTTACTCTAATCACTGTGATCACTGCAACCTAAAATAAAACAAAACTTCTATTCGGCGGATATTCCTATATTCGCTTTTTTTATGCGGAAAATACATAGATAAACGACACTGCGTACTCTCTGTACAACTAAAAAGCCGTACAACAAGTCGATGAACTTGGTGTACGGCTTCTACTATTTTATTTGAACAAACTCGCGATTACTTGATCTTTCGCTACGACTCCTTGATCGATACAATCAGGCAAGCCGACTCCTTTATAAGAAGCTCCCGCAAGTTGGACCATTGGGAATTCATCGTGCAATTCTTCCCTCGCACGCAAAACCTTCTCTTTATGGCCTACGCGGTATTGCGGTCGATCGTCTTTCCAGCGTGTGATGATACAGAATTCCGGTTCGCCTTTAAGCTGCAGAATGTCTCCTAAGTCTTTACGGACAATCTTCTCTATCTCAGCATCGGGTAAGTCCACGATCGCTTCTTCCCCAACCCGTCCGACGAATGCTCGCACCATCACTTTATCGTCTGGCGTCGTCGTCGGCCACTTGCGATTGAGAAGTGTACATGCCGTGATCGAATGATTGCTACTGCGCGGAACTAAGAACCCCGTACCGTCTATATCCTTCTTCATGGCGTCTTTCGGGTACCCTAGAGCTACCGTTGCAACTGAAGTCGTTAAAATCGTTCCCAATTCTTTCAACAAACCATGCGGCTCAAACAATCGACTCGCTACGGTGTGGCTTGTCGCCATAATGACCGCATCAGCTTCAATTTGTCGCTGATCATTTAATGTGAGGACCGCTTGTTCACCATGTTTTTTTATCTTGGTAACGCGCGTGCCTTTCATAATCGTCACATCGGTCAGTTGTTGTTCAAGCGCTTCAACCAAAGTTTCCAGTCCATACTTGAACGTATGGAACACGCCTACCTTTTTCGAACTGTGACTGTTCTTTTGTGGCAGTTGCTTAGGTTGGCTTTTCTTCATCCCTAAAATCAGACTACGGTGTTTTTTCTCCACTTCATAAAACTGTGGGAATGTAGATTCCAAGCTCATATGATCGATATCTCCTGCAAAAACACCAGACAATAAAGGTTCAATCAAGTTCTCCACTACTTCAGTGCCGAAGCGACGTCGGAAAAACTTCCCGAGTGGTTGATCACCTATTACTCCAGATCGCGGCAAGACCAAATCGCCTGCCGCCCGTAATTTACCACTTAAGCTGAATAAGCCTGATGCGATAAACGGTTTGACTTCTGTCGGGATTCCCATGACAGCACCCGCTGGAATTTTATGCATTTGATTATGGAGGAAAATATACGCTTGCCCTGTCGCATTACGGACGAGTTGATCCGCTATACCTAAATCAGCCGCTAATTGGTCTACACTTTGTTTACGGATCAAGAAGGAGTCGGGACCGCGTTCGATTACGTAGCCATCTCGACGGACTGTTTGGATTTTTCCACCTAGTTCTGTTGAAGCTTCAATCATGGTGATGTCTATAGGAAGTCCTTGTTCACGAGCGTCTTTTTGCATATAGTACGCTGCAGCGAGACCTGTGATGCCGCCACCGATAATGACTACTCTTTTTCGTTCACTCATGTCCTTTTTTCACTCCGATCCATTTGAATTCATTTCGTTGCGTGTAATTGATCCATTACAGCATCCGCCATTGCATCAATGAATAAAGGATCGATGTTCGGCATAGCAGGTCTGTGGTACGCTGCGCCGATATCGTCACATACAACTTTACACTCGTAGTCGTTATCAAATAAAACTTCCAAGTGATCGCATACAAAACCTACTGGTGTGTAAACGAATGACGTATATCCTTTTGTTTCATGCAATTCACGTGTTAAATCCTGAACGTCAGGACCTAGCCAAGGATCAGGCGTTTGCCCTTCACTTTGCCAACCGATTGCGTATGTTTTAATGCCTGCTGCGTCTGTAATCATTTCCGCTGTCTCTTTTAATTGATCAGCATATGGGTCACCGTTAGCCAAAATCTTTTCAGGTAACGAGTGTGCTGAAACAATCAAGCATGTATTCTCACGTTCTGCTTCATCCATTGCATCGTATGTTTGACGCAATTGATTCGTCCAGTATTCAATGAATTTCGGCTGCTTGTACCAGCTTTCAACTGAAGTCAGATGGATACCGTGCTTGTCCGCTTCCTCTTTCGCACGACCGTTGTATGATTTAACGGAGAACGTAGAGAAATGTGGCGCCAAGACAATCGATACAGCTTCTGTAATGCCGTCTTTATGCATTTCTTGCACAGCATCCTCAACGAATGGCGCAATATGCTTTAAGCCAATATATACTTTGAATTCGATTTCATCTTGTACTTCATTCATGCGAGCGCCTAATGCGTTTGCTTGATCGTCCGTAATCTTCGCAAGTGGTGAAATGCCTCCGATTGCTTCATAGCGATTACGTAGATCTTCTACTTGTTCCGGAGCCGGTGGACGGCCTCTACGGATGTGTGTGTAATACGGTAATAGATCGTCATAGGAGTTTGGTGTTCCGTACGCCATAACGAGTAAGCCCATTTTCTTTTTCGTCATCATTTTCACCTCATGGTTGGATTGTTATTTCGAACGTAATTCTTTACTATATTCATGTACGAAAGCTGTTAAACGCTTCAATGTTGCAGGTTTTACGTCAGGGAATACGCCATGGCCCAAGTTGAAGATATGGCTTCCGTGTTCTACACCTTGTTCAACAATAACCTTCGCACGTTCTTCGATGACGGACCAGTCTGCCAGTAACATGGAGGGATCCAAGTTTCCTTGCAAAGGTTTTGTCATACCGCGTTCGCCCGCTTCTTTAATAGACAAGCGCCAATCCAGTCCGACTACATCAACTGGTAGGTCATGCCATTCATTCGCCAAATGACTTGCGCCAACTCCGAATGTAATCAACGGAATGTTTAACTTACGTAGTTCCGTGAAAATACGAGTCATTGTAGGTTTAATGAAGATACGGTAATCGGATACATTCAATGCGCCAACCCATGAATCGAATATTTGCACGGCTTTCACACCTGCGTTAACTTGTGCTGTAATATAACTAATCGTCATATCAGCTAGCTTATCCATCAATGCAAACCACGCTTGTGGCTCAGATACCATGAAGGACTTTGTCAGGTTATAGCTCTTTGAAGGACCGCCTTCGATCATATAACTCGCTAGTGTAAACGGTGCGCCCGCGAAACCAATCAGTGGGACATTCAATTGCTCTTGAGTCAGCATTTTTATCGTATCCAAAACGTAAGGAACTTGCTCTTCTGCTGAAAACTCCCCTAAGTTTGCGATGTCTTGTGCTGAACGGATGGGATTTGAGATAACAGGGCCTACGCCTGATTTGATTTTTACGTCTACTCCGATTCCTACAAGTGGTGTTACAATATCTTTATATAAAATAGCTGCATCTACATCATATTGATCTACTGGAAGCTTTGTTACATACGCACATAATTCAGGCTGATGCGTAATTTCTTCCAAGGAGTATTTCTCTTTGATTTTAAGATATTCCGGCTGTGAACGTCCTGCTTGACGCATGAACCAAACGGGCGTGTGATCTATTTGCTCGCCTCTCGCAGCGCGTAATAACGTATCATTAAAAGTTGACATATTCAGAGATACCTCTTTCCATTTTTATAATTTCGTTCGCGAAACTCATATACGTTCTCATGATAAACCGTTGACAAGTCAATGTATAGTGAATTGCGCCTTTGTCATAATTTTGTGCTTAGACTAGAGGGACTTCTGTCATTTTTCCGACAATCATTCCTAACTTGCTTGCTTTTAATGTGTTTGATACAAGAGATTTTAGGGAATTACTAAGTGTAGAATCATACACTGGATAAGAGTGTCCTCATTACACTCTGACGATTGTTACTAGCCAAAGGAGGAAAATTACATGAATATTTATATGACAACTGGAACTATGGACTTTATGGAAAAGGTAAAAGATCAGTACGTAGATGAAACCATTCACTTAATGAATGGTGCCGGCACTACACTGTTGCTACATGAAACAAATGGCAAGAGCGTGTTTCAAACACCGAGGAAGTTTGAAGTAGTAGGATCTTTCGGACAACTGACAGAACCAGGATTCTTTGCAATGGATAATGTCGCGGTGACAGATGAAGGTAAACCAATTTTCGAACATCAGTACAAGCATATGGGAGAAAAACTTCAAAACATGCCTGGTTTCATCGCATTCCGTTTATTGCGTCCTATCGGCAATGATACGTATACATTGCTAACAGAATGGACGGATCGACGTCTGTATGAAATTTGGTATAACTCCCCGGGTAATCAGTTATCCGACAAAACGGACTTCAAAGATGCTGGCGGTGCTGCACAACATATTTTCACAAGTGCTCCATACACAACGCATTATAAAACACCTACTGAAGAGGTTTGACGTTTTTACGTCAAATCTTTTTTTATGGTCAGTCCTCTAGATCTATCATTTCATTCAATTCTACTGCAATATGTTTCGACACCCGAAGTTTGCGATGCGTCTGTTCGCTTGTTATACTAAACGAGATGATTGATTTATTTGTATATTTGAGAGGGGACTTATAATGAGAGAACAATTATTTCAGAAATTAGAACAATCGTACGACGATATGGTAGAGATACGTCGATATTTGCATATGAATCCAGAGGTTTCATATAAAGAAACGAAGACTGCTGCCTATATCGCTGACTTTTATAAACAACTTGGCGTAGAAGTACGTACTGGTGTTGGCGGCAACGGTGTCGTAGCACGAATCAAAGGTGCGAAGCCTGGAAAAACAGTGGCTTTGCGAGCAGACTTTGATGCATTGCCTATTCAAGACCAAAAAGATACACCTTACGCCTCCACTGTGCCAGGCGTTATGCACGCTTGTGGGCATGATGGCCATACTGCCACTCTCCTTCAACTAGCAAAAGCGATGAATGAAATGCGCGATGAGCTATCAGGAGAATATGTATTTATTCATCAACACGCAGAAGAACTAGCTCCAGGTGGCGCTATTGCGATGATCGAAGACGGTTGTCTAGAAGGCGTCGATGTGATTTTCGGTACGCATCTTTGGTCACTACTCGAATCAGGCGTAATCCATTACTGTGCAGGTCCAGTCATGGCTGCGGCAGATCGATTTAACATTACCGTTCAAGGGGCTGGCGGACATGGCGCTGCTCCACATCAAACAAAAGATGCGATCGTAATCAGTTCACAGTTAGTAACGAATCTTCAACAAATCGTCTCAAGACGCGTTGATCCAATCGAATCAGCTGTTCTATCCGTCGGTTCATTCGTTTCAGAAAATGCCTTTAACGTCATTGCGGATCAGGCAGTTCTAGGCGGTACCGTTCGTACATTCACAAACGACGTACGTGACTTGATGGAAAAAGAAATCAAGCGCGTAGCTGAAGGTACAGCGATTGCAAACGATTGCGAAATCACCGTGGAATACTTCCGTGGCTATCCAGCAGTCGTCAATCACGAAAAGGAAACGGACTATCTAAAAGCAGTGGCTGAATCTATTCTTGGTTTAAAAGGCGTAGAAGAAATGCAACCTCAAATGGGCGGCGAAGATTTTGCTTACTATCTTGAAAAGATTCCAGGTACGTTCTTCTTCACGGGTGCACAACCAGCAGATGCTTATCCACATCATCACCCACGTTTTGATTTTGATGAACAGGCTATGATGGCAGCGGCTAAGACATTGGGCGCAGCGGCTATTGATTATCAGAACTAAATAACTGCAAGTGACTGAAGACATGCCCTTGGAAAGTGGGTATGGTCTTCAGTTTTCTTGTGTTGGGGTTTGATGATGTGGCGGTAGTCCATAGTAAGTAGGAGTCGGCATGAGTTGTTGTTTTACGAGTGCTTTTCTTTTCGTTGTTTTGTGCAGAGGTAGTGGGTTGTCTGGCAATGTAAGTGGGGCGATCATTGGCCCCACTTCGGCGGTGGTGGATGGCTTCCGCAATGAGCCAGACAGGAAGTGCGCCTGGCTGTCTCATTACTACGCCTACCACTGGCAGCCGCCTGCGTTAGATTGGGTGTAGGGCAGTTCAGGTACTTGTTTTTCGAGTACACGGTTTTTTGTTCGCACTAGTAAGTAGGATACGATGTTGGGTAGTGGTTTTTGCAACCCCTTACTCTTCCTTGTTTTATGCAAAGGTAGTAGTTTGACTGGCAGAGTAAGTGGGGCGGGCATTGGCCCCACTTCGGCGGTGGTGGATGGCTTCCGCAATGAGCCAGACAGGAAGTGCGCCTGGCTGTCTCATTACTACGCCTACCACGTGCAGCCGCCTTCGTTAGATAATGTGTAGGGCAGTTCGGATACTTGTTTTGCAAGAATAGTAACTAGTACCACCCAGTCACTGGTTTTATCTACTATAAACCACAACCAAACTTGGTAAATACTTAGTAGCGCAGGCACAACTGCGGGGTAGGCCGTGGCCATGAGACAGCTAGCAGCTCCACCGCTAGTTGGCTCATGGCTGGAGGCAATCCCCCAAGTGCCTGTGCGGGTCCTAAGCGCGACACTCACTACTTTCCATGCACAAGCCAATGTCGAGCCGCGATCCAATCTAAACGTTATTTACTTTTACAACATAGAAGACATGTTGCGCGAAGTCACTGGTTTTCATCTTCTATAAACCACAACCAAACGTGGTAAGTACTTAGTAGAGCAGGCACAACTGCGGGGTAGGCCGTGGCCATGAGACAACTGGCAGCTCCACCGCCAGCTGGCTCATGGCTGGAGGCAATCCCCCACGTGCCTGCGCGGGTCCAAAGCATGACCCTAACTACCTTCCATGCACAATCCAATCTCGAGCAACGATCCAATCTATCTGTTACGTACTTTTCCAGAACCAAAGATAAGTATCACCGTTCCACTGTCTTCATCTTTTATAAACCACAATCTAACTTGTCAACCACTTAGTAGCGCAGGCACAACTGCGGGGTCGGCCGTGGCCATGAGACAGCTAGCAGCCCCACCGCTAGTTGGCTCATGGCTGGAGGCAATCCCCCACGTGCCTGCGCGAGTCCAAAGCATGACCCTCACTACTTTCAATGAACAAGCCAAACTCGAGCAACGACCCCAAAACCTTACATCATCTAGACTTAGACTGCTGATCCATACCAGCCAGCCTCTTCACCAACTGCTCCAACAACACCGGCATCTCCTTGAACGCACTATTAATATGCAAACGCTCCGTCTTCTGATGCGCATCCTTACCAAACGGCCCCACATTCAACACAGGAGCAGTCAGCTTCCGCATATCCTCAAACGGAATCGAATACGTATCCCCATAGACCGGTGTATTGTCCGCAAACGCCATCCAATGATTCTCCTCATCCTTGTAATGCACATAACTCAAATCACAAATCCCATTGAAATAATGCACCTGATCGAGCGTCAGATCAAACACCTTCGCACGTTCTTGCAGAAACTCGATAGACTCGATGACAAGCGGATCGTCCGACGAGTTAACTGCAGGATAATAAGGCGGCGCATAGAACAGCACCGTTGCCGGTCCAAGTTCTTGGCACTCCATCATCAACGTATCTACAATACGAATACATTGTTCACGGTCATCCCATTCTTCCTGCAATAGCACTTCTTGTTTCAATCTGCGCACTTCATTCGTTCCTAATTTACCCTCGGCGTATTTTAATAACTCTTCAAAACGTAATACACGAATGTCCCCTAACGGCTCGGCTGATTCACGGTCACAAATCGCTTTATAATGTTCATTGCATTGCTCCATCGCTTCATTCGCCACTTGTTCGAATAAATCCATGATTTCTGCAGCTGTCTGCTTGAACAAAAAGACATTGTATAGCGCGGCCGCCCGCTGTGGTGTTTGTGTAGAGTACTGGATCTTTAAATCCTTTTGATGCAGCGTGACAGGAAGTGGTGTAGATTCCTCCTGATGCACTTCACGGAATAGTGGATTCCATTCCATCCGATGCGTTAAAAACGAAGCCATATAATCTGCAGTAATACCTTTTAACGGTTCGCCAACATGCGTTTCTTTCCCATAGAACAAAGCGGACGGCATGATTTTTCCGATTGTACCCGAATATATATATTCCTTCGTATCCGCGGGTCCTTGTGAAAATGAAGGCTCTCCATTTAAGAATAATTTATAGTGGCGTCCTTCTTGTTCTTGCAGACGCACCAGTTCCTTTACAGCAGCTCGCATTCCCGCTGAATTCACTTCCTCATCTGGAACTGTACATAGCAATAAATTTATCGGCCACTGCTCTAGACTCGCTCGCTCAATCAACTGAATATGTAAAGCCAAGCCCATTTTCATATCCATCGTACCTCTGCCAAATAAATAATTTCCTGATTCCAAATCAATACGCGCAGCTTCAGGCAACGTATCTTTGTCTTCCAATAGCTTCTTTGTTAGTTCTTCGGGATAGAATGCGAGTGGTTCAAGTGCTCCATATTCGTCTGTTTGTACAGTATCGAAATGACTGATCAAAACGATAGT
>NZ_JARIEA010000041.1 GCF_029267015.1 Sporosarcina ureae
ACCAAGTCCAATCAATATGTCGGCTACTTGCCGGACGTTCCTGAATTCTATCCATTCTATACCGCAACGCAGTATTTAGAGTTATGTGCAGTCATTACAAATATAGCTGTAAAAGAACGTCAAGAAAGAATTGCTGAATTACTTGAACTGGTAGGGTTAGCAGGAACTCATTCTTTAATTAGCACTTATTCAAGAGGAATGAAACAGCGACTGGGAATCGCACAAGCACTTCTAAACAAACCGAAACTTCTTATTTGCGATGAACCGACTTCCGCCTTGGACCCAGCTGGTCGTGCGCAGATTCTTTCTATTCTACAAAAGGCGAAAGCGGAAACGACGGTTTTCTTCTCGACGCATATCGTTTCTGACGCAGAACAAATCTGTGATCACGTCGCCATGCTACATGAAGGTACTATTATATTTCAAGATGAGTTGGCTCATCTGAAACAACAATCCACAGGACAATTCGTCTTTACTTTTTCTATATGTGCAGACAAAGTGAAGGAACGCTTGCAACACACTGCCTTTGACATGAAGGTAGAGAACAACCAATTAATTGTAAGTTTACATGACGATAGTTTACGGATAGCTTTCATGCAAGCACTCATCAACCAAAATATACTCATCCAATCGATGTATCCCCGAACACGTTTACTTGAGCAATTAGTATTGGAGGTGCTGGGATGAATCAGTGGCTCGGCTTTTTAAAGAAAGAATGGTTCGAAAGTGTAAAGTCATATAAGCTATTGCTGATTATAGTCATTTTCTCGATTCTTGGTATATTGAACCCTTTCACGGCAAAAATTACTCCCCTTTTGTTTGAACAATTCATGCCTGAAGGTGCATTGGTCAATCTGCCTGAACCTAGCGCACTTGACTCTTGGATGCAATTCTATAAAAACGTTCCACAAATGGGATTGATCGTGTTTATTCTATTATTCAGTACGATGATGTCGAAGGAGCTGGAGAAAGGTACGCTAGTGATTTTGCTGACGAAAGGATTACGTCGCAGCACCGTCATTACGGCAAAGTTCTTTATGGCACTTTGTTATTGGACGCTAGCTATCGCGCTGGCATTCACTATCACATACGCTTACACCGCTTATTACTGGGATCAAAGTCAACTGCACCATCTTCTATTTGCAGCTAGTTGCCTCTATGTATTCGGCATACTTTTACTAGCGGTTACATTATGGGGCAACACTTTATTCGCTACACCTTATGGCGGAACACTAGTCACATTACTTGTCGTGATTTTCTTATTTATTGTAGCTATATTTCCGAATTCAGCTAAATGGAATCCCCTTGAATTATTGACGGCTTCACACAAACTATTAACTGGTGAATTGACACCATTAGATTTATGGATTCCTTATGCTATTACTTTGTTTATCACAACCCTAGTCGTCTTACTGACTGTGTCACATTTCAAGAGGAAATTGCTATGAAAGCGTTGACATCGAATTAAAAATCATGTAAATTACAAAAGGACGAACAATCCAACATGATTTTATAAAAACATTCGTTTATAGAGGTGATTGTAATGGAAACCGTATTTGACTATGAAGATATACAGCTAGTTCCAGCAAAATGTGTGGTAGAAAGCCGCTCAGAATGTGATACATCCGTTATGTTAGGTGGTCACACGTTTCGTTTACCGGTCGTTCCTGCTAACATGCAAACGATTATTGACGAAAAAATTGCGATTCAATTAGCAGAAGAAGGCTATTTCTATATAATGCATCGTTTCAATCCTGAAACACGAGTAGATTTCATCAAAGATATGCACGCTCGCGGTTTAATCGCGTCGATCAGTGTCGGTGTTAAAGAAGAAGAGTACGGATTCGTTGAGCAATTGGCGATTGATGCGCAAGTCCCTGAATTCATCACTATCGATATCGCACACGGTCATTCCAATCAAGTCATTCGCATGATCCAGCACATCAAAAAGCATTTACCGATGAGCTTTGTCATTGCAGGTAACGTCGGCACACCCGAAGCTGTACGTGAATTGGAGAATGCAGGGGCTGACGCAACGAAAGTCGGGATCGGGCCAGGGAAAGTGTGCATTACGAAAATCAAGACAGGATTTGGTACAGGTGGTTGGCAACTAGCGGCTGTTCG
Source organism: Sporosarcina ureae (assembly GCF_029267015.1). Classification (GTDB taxonomy): domain Bacteria; phylum Bacillota; class Bacilli; order Bacillales_A; family Planococcaceae; genus Sporosarcina; species Sporosarcina ureae_D. The sequence goes on from NZ_JARIEA010000041.1 coordinate 2,125, forward strand.
CTTATGTGCAAAAGCTGCATCTAAACCAATTATCGCAGACGGCGGGATTCGCACACACGGCGACATCGCTAAATCTGTACGTTTTGGCGCAAGCATGGTCATGGTTGGCTCATTATTCGCAGGTCACGAGGAATCTCCCGGACAGACTGTAGAGCAAGATGGTCAATTGTATAAAGAATACTTTGGTTCGGCTTCTGAATTCCAAAAAGGCGAAAAGAAGAATGTTGAAGGCAAGAAAATGTTCGTGGAATATAAGGGACCATTGAAAGACACATTGATTGAAATGGAGCAAGATCTTCAGTCTGCTATTTCCTATTCTGGCGGTAAGACATTAAGCTCGATCCGCACCGTCGACTATGTGATTGTAAAGAATTCTATTTTCAATGGCGATAAAGTATTTTAATTTATTTCAACCGGTTGGATATTTTACTCCAATCGGTTTTTTGTCTGTAATCTAGTAAGTTGAGTTTGCTCTCCCCTATTCGTAAGATAGAAGAATATGTATTTACTGAGGGAGTGATTCAATTGGGAACACAGACTGAACAGATCAAGAAACAAGTACTCGATGCATTTCAATTTTACCACGCGCAGTAGAAAATTTGAGAACCGCAACGTTTGATGGGAGATGTAATGGAGTGGGGATAAAGTTCTTTTTTAATATAAAAACACTGTCTTTCATTACGAAAGACAGTGTTTTTACTTGGAAGCCTTTGATCCAGGGGTGGGCGGTGTTTCACCTGTCAAAGCAAAGATGTGCTTCTTCTCACTACGCTTCGCTCGCAAAAGCCATTCTTCGTTACGGCTCTCGCGAAGACCATTTAAGTAAATAGGTAAACCTTGTGCCACAATCGCGCCCATTTGAGGAATAGTTATTATTTCCTTTCCCACAAAATCCCGATAGGATTAGGTGGTTTGTTTTCTTTTCCACCATTCACAAAATACATATGCGAATTAACATCACCATACTGCGTAATATATGGCATTTCTAAAGACTCAAATAGTTCCCTCTCATCATCTTCAATCCTAAATACGTAAGCCCTATAACCTTCTCCATCAGACGCAGTGAGATGCCCTTTAGATTCGCGTCCCTTCAAGGCCTCATCAATCGCTCGTCTCAATTCTAATAGTGCTAATTTATTTCCTACAATCAATGCCCCATCGTGCGGAAATTCCTGAGCGTAAATGTGTAGACATTTTTCATCTTTAAAAGTAATCCCAATCGCCATCTTTCATCTATTTTCAATAAAATAGTTTTTCTTTCTTCTGGTTTGAGTAACATAATG
>NZ_JARIEA010000027.1 GCF_029267015.1 Sporosarcina ureae
AAAATAACCGCATGACTTTTTTTATATCTAATTTATCATTTTTCTTGGAATTATTGTAGTATATGAAAGATTTGGATGAATCGTTCATAAACTTATGTGAATTCACACAAAATATTGAATAATCCATTGACGAATAACGTAGTAAAGGGTACGATTACGTATAATTATTACCTTTTCTGAATATAGCGAAAAAGTGATAGAACATAGTATAGGGGGATTTAAATGAAGAAACGTTGGATGACTTATGCAGCAGCACTATTCAGTATTTTGCTCATTTTGGCTGCATGTGGTGGAAAAGAGGAGTCATCTGATTCAGCAGCAGATGATAAAAATGACGACAAAACAAGTACTGAAGAAAAATACACAATTGGTGTTACACAAATTGTAGAACACCCATCTTTGGATGCTGCATTTGAAGGGTTCCAAAAAGCAATTGAAGATGCAGGATTAAATGTCGAGTATGACAAACAAAATGCACAAAATGATAATAGTTCCAACTCAACGATTGCAAATAACTTAGCGGGTGCAGGAGTGGACTTGGTTTTTGCTAACTCTACACCAAGTGCTCAAGCAGCAGCTAGCGCGACTCAAGATATTCCGATCATCTTCACATCTGTAACTGATGCAGTAGCTGCAGAACTTGTTGCATCGAATGAAGAGCCTGGCGGTAATGTTACGGGCACGACGGATAATCATCCGGATGCAATTCCAAACACAATGAAATTTTTGAAAGAAAATCTAAGTGCGAAAAAAGTAGGAATGATCTTCAACTCAGGAGAACAAAATTCCCGTTTACAAGTAGACCACGTGAAAGAAATTCTTAAAGATATGGATATGGAAGTGGTAGAAGCATCTGTTGCAACTTCAGCAGACGTAAAACAAGCAGCTGAATCTTTGATTGGTTCAGTAGACTCGTTTTATATCATTACAGATAATACTGTGGTATCAGCACTTGAATCAGTTATTTCTGTTGCGAATGACAATAGAATTCCAATGATGGTTGGTGAATTCGATTCAGTGAAACGTGGCGGGCTTGGAGCATACGGCTTTGAATACTATGATATCGGCTATGAAGCTGGTGAAATGGCAGTTAAGATTCTAAAGGGAGAAGAAACTCCTGATTCAATGCCTGTCCAGTTACCCCAAAATTTGAAATTAGTAATGAATGAAGAAACAGCAAATGCAATCGGCTTGAAGATTCAAGAAGATTGGAATGCAGAAGTTGTAGAATAAATTCAACTAGGAGATGATCTTGCATGTTTTCAGCTGTATTTGGCTCAGTTGAGCAGGGTATCATCTATGCGATCATGGCACTCGGAGTGTAACTAACATTTCGGGTGCTTGATTTTCCAGATTTAACAGTGGACGGAAGTTTTGTAACAGGTGCAGCCGTAGCGGCTACGATGATTGTTTTTGACTATCATCCACTTGTTGCAACACTTACCGCGATTGTGGTCGGCTTTTTTGCTGGATGTATAACCGGTTTATTACATACCAAAGGAAAAATCAATCCACTTTTATCCGGAATTCTCATGATGATAGCTCTTTACTCGATAAACCTTCGGATAATGGGACTGACTACCGAAAATTCAGTAGGCCGCCCAAATATTCCGCTTTTAAATTCAGAAACGGTTTTTAGCAAGTTCCAAGTTTTCTGGAGTAGTCTTGGAGTTGATGACGCAATCAATGGCTTCTTGTCGGGACTTGGTATTGAACATTTACCTTCAACTTGGGGAACATTGATTTTGATGATTTTAGTTGTGGTTATTATTAAGTTTATTGCGGACTGGTTCTTGCAAACCGAAGTTGGTTTGGCAATCCGTGCAACGGGCGACAACAAAAAGATGATTCGCAGTTTCTCTGCAAATACGGATACACTCGTTATTCTCGGATTAGGAATTTCTAACGCATTAGTAGCTTTCTCAGGTTCATTGATTGCACAATACGGGAAATTTGCCGATAACGGAATGGGAATTGGTATGATTATCATCGGGTTGGCATCTGTTATTATAGGTGAGGCAATCTTCGGAACAAAAACCATCTTCCGTACAACATTAGCGGTAGTGATTGGTGCCGTGATTTACCGTATTGTACTAGGATTATCACTGCGTGTGAAAATTCTAGATTCTGGTGATATGAAATTGATCACAGCCGTTATCGTAATTGCCGCATTGATTATTCCACAAGTTCTTGAGAAAAGACGAGAAAAGAAGCGTAAAGCGAAAAGGCAAGCTGAACGGATAGCGAAGAAATCGTTACGAGGAGGTCATAGCGTTGTTGAAACTGGATCACATCAATAAAGTGTTTAATGAGTCGACTCCGGATGAAAAAGTAGCGCTGGACCAGATTAATCTGCATCTAAAGCCTGGAGATTTCGTTACAGTAATAGGCAGTAACGGTGCGGGCAAGTCAACGATGATGAATATGATCTCAGGTGCATTATCACCGGATTTCGGTTCCATTTATATTGATAATAAAGATGTCACCCGTTTGGCAGAATATAAACGTTCCAAAATGATTGGACGAGTATTCCAAGATCCGATGTCAGGTACAGCACCTACTATGACGATCGAAGAAAATCTGGCAATGGCCTATTCACGTAATAGACGCCGTTCTTTGCATCGAGGAGTGGATAAGAAACGGAAAGATTTATTCCGGACATCCCTTGAGACGTTGCATTTGAATCTTGAAGATCGAATGACGGCTAATGTAGGATTGCTGTCAGGCGGTGAGCGTCAAGCGCTGTCATTGCTTATGGCGACTTTCACACAACCATCTATTCTTTTACTCGACGAGCACACGGCTGCACTCGATCCATCGCGTGCAGAGCTTATCACGGATTTAACCAAGAGATTAGTTGAGAAAGATCAACTAACAACATTGATGGTAACGCATAATATGCAGCAGGCGCTTGACCTTGGAAATCGTTTGATTATGATGGATAAGGGACAGATCATCCTAGAAGTGGAAGAAGAACAGAAGAAGCACTTAACGATTGCAAAATTGATGGATGAATTCCAGCGCATACGTGGTGAACAACTTACTAGTGATGCCGCACTACTTTCTGTATAAAAGAAAGCCCCTGTTTCCGGTTTGGAAACAGGGGCCATTTTTGTGTTAGGCAAGCTTTGCAATATGTTTCTTGATTTCATATACCCAATCGAACGGATCTTTTTCTTTACCTGTTTGGATATTTGTTAATGTGTTATACAGTCGAGTGGAAAGATCACCCGTTTCACCGTTACCGATAATCATTTTATAACCGTCCCAATTCAGTTCACCGACCGGGGAAATAACAGCAGCTGTACCTGTACCGAAGACTTCTTCTAGTTCACCGCTTTCGTAAGCAGATCGGATTTCATCCATCGAGATTTTGCGCTCTGCCACGGGTACACCCCAGTGTCGTAGCAATTGCAAGATTGATTTTCGTGTAATACCCTCGAGGATGCTGCCGTTGATTGCGGGTGTCACAACTTCACCGTTTATTTTGAAGAAGATATTCATGCTTCCTACTTCTTCAACGTATTTACGCTCTGTGCTATCGAGCCATAAAACTTGTGAGTAACCTTGTTTATCTGCTGTCTCCTGAGCCTTTAAAGCGGATGCATAATTACCAGCTGTTTTGGCGCTACCAGTTCCACCTTTTGAAGCTCGCACGAATTCATTTTCCACAAGGATTTTGACTGGATGAATTCCTTCTTTGTAGTAAGAACCAACAGGAGACAAAATCATGTAAAATTGATATTTCTTTGCGGGTGCTACGCCTAGGAAAGCTTCAGTTGCAATGACGAATGGACGGATATACAATGACGTTCCTTCTAGTGTAGGAATCCAATCCTGCTCGATTTGCAATAACTGATTAAGAGCGTATAATGCGTTTTCTTCATCGATCCGCGGCATGCATAAACGGTCAAGTGAGTAATTCAAGCGCTTCATGTTTTGATCGGGACGGAATAAACGAATAGTTCCTTCCTTGGAACGATATGCCTTCATTCCTTCAAAGACCGTTTGTCCGTAATGCAGAACGATTGCAGCAGGATCAAGTGCTAATGGAGCGTAAGGAGTAATGCGATGATTATGCCAACCTTTGCCTTCCTCATAGTCTATAATAAGCATGTGGTCTGTAAATGTCTTACCGAAAACTAAAGTGCTAGGGTCTGGCTTTTCTTTTTTATTTTGTGCAAGTTGAATTTGCATTGGTAATCTCGTCATAATCATCAAATCTCCTTAAAATGTAGAATATTCCGAATATTTAAGTCCGAATAATGTAATTATACTGCTTTTTCAAGAAAAATAAAGCAAAAAGTTTGACGAATAGTAAAATAATTTAAGAAAGGATCATGATCTTATGAAAAAAATATTGATTATCGGCTCTGGAATCGTCGGTACTTCTGCTGCGTATCATTTATCTGGGCAACATGCAGAAGTTGTATTGATCGATAGACAAGAACCAGGTCAGGCGACGAAAGCCGCGGCAGGCATTATTTGTCCTTGGGCATCCCAGCGGCGAAATAAAGCATGGTATGCATTGGCATCAGCTGGTGCTGCATATTATCCTGAATTCATTCGTTCATTGGAAAACCATGGTGAGACCGATACAGGGTATAAGAAAGTAGGGGCCTTGGCGATTCACACAGATATAAAGCGGTTAGAGAAGAAAGTCGAATTGCTGAATAAAAGAAAAGAACTCTCACCCGAGATCGGTGAAGTGGAATTACTAGACGCAGAGCAGACAGCAAATTATTTTCCTGTTCTGTCTAGAGAGTATTCAGCAGTTCGTATTACAGGCGCAGCCAAAGTAGAAGGGGATAAACTTCGCGATGCATTGGAACGTGTTTCAGTCAAACGTGGTGTGCAAAGTATAAAAGGCTCCGCAACACCTTATATAAAAGAAGGGAAAGTCTGTGGTGTCAGAGTGGATGGAGAAATTATAGAAGGCGATCAAATCATCTTGGCAGCAGGTGCATGGGCAAGTGAATTTATAAAACCTTTAGGTAAGAATCTACAAGTAGCTGGACAGAAAGCGCAAATCCTTCATTTACAATCCAATCAAAATACGTCGGGCGAATGGCCGGTCATTATGCCACCGAACACTCAGTACCTTGTACCATTCCAAGACGGAAAATTCGTGGCAGGTGCGACACACGAAGAGACAGACGACTTTAATATACAGCAGACAGCTGGCGGTATACTTGGGGTATTGACGCATGTTTTACCTATTGCACCTGCACTGAGCGAAGCGGAATTGACTGAAGTCCGAGTGGGTATACGTCCGCATACACCGAATTTTATGCCAGTGATTGGCCAATTGCCAGACCACCCGCAAATTTGGATTGCTAATGGTCTTGGATCATCTGGCTTAACAGTCGGCCCGTTTCTCGGCAGGCTTTTATCCCAGCTAGTACTGAATCAAGAAACAGGATGGGATTTGGAAAGCTACTCCATTGACCAAATAATTGCTGAAGAGCATTGAATAAAGTGCGTATAATGACTATTATGAATATATAGCGATTGATCGGTCAGGGGGAAGATTTTTATGAGAAGATATGTTTCATATTCGGAGGAAGTAAAAGAAGCGATGAAATACGGCAAGCCGTTAGTCGCATTGGAATCCACAATAATTACGTATGGTATGCCATATCCGGAAAATGTAAAAGCTGCACGCGAAGTTCAGCAGATTGTGCGTGATCACGGAGCGGTTCCGGCAACTATTGCCATTATGGATGGGAAAATTAAAATAGGGCTATCCGATGAAGAACTGGAACGTTTCGGTGATAGCAAAGGTGTAGTTAAAGCGTCCAGACGCGATATTAGTTATTTGATTGCGACTAAAAAGCCGGGGGCAACAACGGTTGCTGCATCAATGTTTTTTGCAGACTTGGCGCGAATCCGCGTGTTCACGACGGGAGCCATTGGTGGCGTGCATAGAAACGTAGAACAAACGATGGATATTTCTGCTGATTTAGAAGAATTCGCACGCACCAGTGTTGCAGTTGTTTGTTCCGGAGCGAAATCTATTTTGGATCTTGGCAAGACACTTGAATACTTGGAAACGAAAGGTGTACCTGTGATGGGGTATCAAACGGATATTTTCCCTGCATTCTATACAAGAAGCAGTGCACATCATGTAGACTATCGAGTAGACGAAATCGATATGATGGCAGAGATGTTACGTGTTAAATGGAATCTAGGCTTGGAAGGTAGTGCAATTATCGCCAATCCGATACCTGAAAAATATTCTATGGATCAAGAGTATATGGATGGATTGGTTTCAGATGCGCTTAAAGAAGCTGAAGAATTGGGCATTAGCGGAAAAAATCTCACGCCACATATGTTAAAAAGAGTTCAGGAAATGACAGGCGGTAAAAGCCTCGAAGCCAATATCGCGTTGGTGAAGTCAAACGCAGAACTGGCTGCAAAATTGGCAGTGAGTTTTAACGGTAATTAATAAGGATAGGTTGTGTAGCATTGAAAGTAGTATCTTGGAACGTGAATGGTATTAGAGCATGTGTGAAAAAAGGCTTCAGTGACTTTTTTGAACAGGCACAAGCAGATATATTTTGTGTCCAGGAAATCAAATGCCAAGAAGGACAAATCGATCTTTCTTTCGATGGCTATGAATCTTACTGGAATTATGCAGAGAAAAAAGGATATTCGGGTACTGCAGTGTTTACGAAGAAAACACCACTGTCTATACGCTATGGATTGAATGATCTAGATCACGAAGTAGAGGGACGAGTATTGACGCTAGAATTTGAAGAGTTCTTTCTCGTCAATTGCTATACGCCCAATTCACAACGGGACTTGGCACGATTATCATTTCGACTAGGATGGGAAGATGAATTACTTCAGCATTTACAGTTGCTTGATGCCATCAAGCCCGTCATCTATTGCGGAGATTTGAACGTAGCGCATGAAGAAATCGATATTCGTAACGTGAAATCCAATATTGGCAATTCAGGATTTACGAATGAAGAGCGTGGGAAAATGACTCGGTTGTTAGAGGCTGGATTCATTGATACATTTCGCTTTATGAATCCGGATCTAGAAGGAAGTTATACGTGGTGGTCTTATATGCGCGATGTACGTGCACGAAATATCGGCTGGCGGATTGATTATATTATCATTTCAGAACGCCTTCAGTCAGCTTTAGAAGCGACAGCCATTCATTCAGAAATTATGGGCAGTGATCATTGTCCGATTTCGGCGGAGCTATCTCTATAAAATGTAAAAGAGCAAGTGCATATAGCACTTGCTCTTTTAATTATAAAGATTTCATTCTGTGGCAGGGAAAATTACACGTCTTTTTCCTGCATACATCCCACTGATGAATAAGATGGTCGCAACAATGGTGAATGTATAGAGTGGCGCATTCCATGAACCAGTGAAGTCATGAAGCATACCAAACAGTACAGGACCTACGGACGCGAGTAAGTATCCGATCGATTGCGCCATCCCGGAAATAGAAGCCGCTTGGTCTGGTGTGTTGGTACGTAAAGTGAAGAACATCATAGCGAGTCCAAATGCTGAACCGCCTCCAAGACCAATGAAAATCATCCAAAGTGCAGTCAGGCTTTCGCTTCCGAACTGTACACCGCCGTAACCAATTAAATAACAAGCGAAAACAGCTACGACAAGGATACGTTGATCACGTACTTTATCAGCAACCACCGGTATGATAAACATCATAGGCAATTGTGCGAGCTGGACAAGCGCTAACATCCATCCAGCAGCATCAGCGGTCATACCATTCGTTTGCAACACAACGGGAATCCATGATGCTGTCGTATAAAATAAGAAAGATTGCAGTCCCATGAATACCGTTATGCTCCAAGCTAGTGGTGAACGCCAAATAGGAAGGGCAGGTTTCAACTTCGTGTTTTGTTGAACAGATTTGATAACTTCTTTCTTTTTGCTAACTTGCGGAATCCATACGATGATGGCTAGTAATGTAATGACTCCCCAAATTCCAAGTGCGCCTTGCCAGCCATACACTGTTTCATTGGCAATGGGAGAAGCGATACCAGAAGCAAGTGTTGCAGATATACTCATAGACACTGAGTACAATCCCGTCATCAATCCGATATGTAAGGGGAAGCTCAGTTTAAGAAGACTTGGCAATAGGACGTTTGCAAATGCGATTCCTACTCCAATTAAAAATGTACCGATTAGTAGCAATGTGCTAGTACCGACAGAACGCATGATGATTCCTAGTAATAAAATAATCATTGCATAGAAAAGCGTTCTAGACATGCCGAATCGTTTTGCAATCCGTGGTGTAAAAGGTGATACAATAGCAAATGCCAGTAGTGGTATGGTTGTTAGAAATCCTGCTAATGAGTTAGAAATTTGTAGTTGATCACGAATGTTACTGATAATAGGCCCGACAGAAGTTAGCGGAGAACGGATAGTAGCGGCTAAAAATAAAATACCTGCTAATAACACCCACTGACTCTTCGGGAAATGTAAATGTTTACTTGGTCGATCTTTTTCCATTGTGAAGCCTCCTGTATTCCTTGAAGATTGTTCTGAGAAGTATGTAGCCGAAGCAGCAGAAAGGAGATTCCTTTGTGGAGTACTTACTCATAGTCTTTGTAAATGTTATCACACCCATGCTGATTTTATTAGGAATTGGCGTTGTTTTACAAATAAAGTTTACTTTTAATGTTAAGGCACTAGGAAATATTCTGACATATTGTTTGATACCCGCTGCCGTGTTCATGAACTTATATCATACCGTTATTGATGTAGAAATCTTGCTTGACGTATTCATGTTTGTTGTATTATTCACGACCACTTTAATAATTACTGGCCATTTATTTAGTAAACTTTTGCGTCTGAATCGCCAGCAAACCGCCGTAATGAAGAATAGTATTGTGCTAATCAACTCAGGAAACTATGGATTACCTGTCAGTCAGCTAGTCTTTCATGCGAATCCGCTTGGAGTGTCGATTCAGATCGTTTTGATCGTCTATCAGAACTTACTGACGTATTCATATGGATTGTATAATCTCGTATCTTCCACGCAGTCGGGAAAAGACATTGCAAAACAGTTTCTTCGGATGCCGATTATCCATGCTTTGTGGCTAGGTGCTTTGCTTAACTTGGCTAATATCCAGTTGCCGCAGTTTATCGAGCTACCGATCGGTCATTTATCGGATGCTTTTATCGCCATCGCACTCATCACACTTGGCGCACAGTTAGCGCAGATTAAAGTAAAGACACTTTGGAATCGTTTGATCTACCTCAGCGCTATCGGGCGACTTATCATCTCACCAGCCGTCGCGTTGCTGTTGATCTTACTGTTAAAAATAGACGGGGTCACGGCTCAGTCACTGTGGATCGCCAGCTCATTTCCAACATCGAGAAATAGCTCAACACTGGCATTGGAATACGACGTAGAGTCCGAGCTAGCAGCCCAAATTGTCTTGTTCAACAACGTAGCTAGCAGTTTCACAGTAGGCGTAGTGATTTATCTTTCATCTATCTTGTTTTAATCAACGTATGAGAGAGAGTGTTCGTTGTATTGGGGTGGGGATTGGTACTTCAGAGGGGACGCGTGTCCTACGGGTGGGCGGTGAACCACATCCCAGCGCTACGATCGGGCGCCTCACTGATCTTCCAGGAGTCGACCCTCTTACGCTACAATCCCTTGCAAAGTAAGTAGAAGTTACTTGTTGTTGCTCATTGAAATAAGTGTTGTAAAAGGTTTTGAACTTCAGTACTTGAACTTAAAATAAGTTAAGACAAAACAATGATTGAGATACTAGCTACAGTGAGTGACCCAAGTACTCGTACTCTCAACGTAGGATGGAAGCGGAAGTTGGGGGCGACTCCCGATGGATCAGCTCGATCAGGTGAGACAACCAAAGAGAGCGTAGCGAACTGGTTGGCTCACCGCGAGCCCATGGGAAAGCGTCCCCCAATTGGAGCTTCCATCCCGAACCACTCACTATTAATTCTCTCTCAAAACAACATCTCATTCCAATTCAGCCCAACTTTTTGTCGAGAATATGTCTATATGCTTGCTAAGTTAAAGCTAGCAAGCAAATCGTCAAATATTCGTATTGAAAAAATGTCGAATCGTGCTATACTGTTAGCATTCAGTTAAATAAGACTCATATAATCACGGGGATATGGCCCGTAAGTTTCTACCGGTCTACCGAAAATAGACCGCCTATGGGGAGAATGAAAAGCAGCTTTCTTTGTCGTTCGACAAGAAATTGCTTTTTCATTTTTAAAAGCGTACATGCCGCTCTCTCATAGTTATTATATGGGAGTATGGCATATGCGCTTTTTTTATTCGGAAAAATGAAGGGAGCATAACAGCGTGGAGTTGCTAAAAAACAAGATTCGACAAGAAGGTAAAGTATTATCAGAAGAGGTATTGAAAGTGGATTCGTTTTTGAATCATCAAATTGATCCATTATTGATGCAAGAAATCGGGAAAGAGTTTGTAAGCCGATTTAGCGATCAAAACATCACGAAAATCATCACGATTGAATCTTCGGGTATTGCTCCAGCGACGATGGCAGGAATGATATTAGGTGTTCCGGTAGTATTCGCCAGAAAACGCAAATCTCTTACATTGACGGATCACCTCTACTCCGCGGAAGTATATTCTTTCACGAAGAAGGAATCGAATGATATTTCGGTTTCGAAAGATTTTATATCAAGTGAAGATACGGTATTGCTAATTGACGATTTCCTTGCAAACGGACAAGCCGCGCTTGGATTAATAGATATCGCAAAACAAGCAGGTGCAACGATCGCAGGTGTTGGAATTGTCATTGAAAAATGCTTCCAACCGGGTGGAGATTTAATCCGAAAAGAAGGCGTGCGTTTGGAGTCGTTGGCTGAACTTCAGTCATTACAAAATGGTCAAGTTCAGTTTGTTGGGGAGGAAATGGAACGATGAAAACTACGCTGCTAGGTTTTCAGCATTTACTAGCTATGTATGCAGGCGCAGTGTTGGTTCCACTTATTGTCGGAAATGCGATTGGTTTAACACCGACACAATTGACGTATCTAGTTTCAATTGACATTCTAATGTGCGGAATCGCGACAATATTACAGATTTCCCGTAATAAATATTTCGGTATCGGTCTACCTGTAGTTCTTGGTTGTACATTTACTGCAGTAGGTCCGATGATTTTGATAGGTAATGATTACGGTATTTCAGCTATTTACGGTGCAGTCATTGCATCGGGTGCAATTATTTTCTTCATCAGCCGTTTCTTTGGAAGTCTTGTGAAGTTCTTCCCTCCAATCGTCACGGGTTCTGTTGTGACAATCATTGGCCTTACGCTAATTCCGGTCGCTATCACGAATATGGGTGGCGGACAAGGGGCTGAAGACTTTGGCTCGATGATCAATATTGGTTTATCATTCGGAACATTATTGTTCATTATTTTGATGTTCCGCTTCACTACAGGATTCTTACAATCTATAGCCATTCTAATGGGATTGGTTGTAGGTACAGTGGCTGCTGTAATGCTTGGCATGGTAGACTTTTCAAATGTCCAAGAAGCATCGTACGTTCATATTGTTACACCATTCTTTTTAGCGACACCTACGTTCCACTTGTTACCGATTGTGATCATGACTTTGGTTGCGATGGTTTCACTTGTAGAATCAACGGGGGTATACTTCGCGCTTGGTGACATTTGTGAGCAAGAAATTGATCAGAAAATGTTAGAAAAAGGATATCGTGCGGAAGGATTGGCTTCTGTTATAGGCGGTATCTTTAACGCATTTCCATACACGACATTTTCTCAAAATGTTGGTTTGATGCAGTTATCAGGTGTGAAATCACGTCGAGTAGTATTCGTTACTGCAATTATGTTGATATCCTTAGGCTTCTTGCCGAAAGTAGCAGCTTTAGCAACGATCATTCCACCAGCCGTTCTTGGTGGAGCAATGGTTGCAATGTTCGGAATGGTCGTTTCACAAGGTATTAAAATGTTAATTCCTGTTATCTCAAAAACTCAGGATAATGCAATGATCGTTGCATGTTCAGTCGGACTCGGTCTAGGAGTTGCAGCAGTGCCTGACCTATTCCAACAACTGCCTAAAAACGTGCAAATCTTAACGAATAATGGAATTGTGCTAGGAAGTATCATGGCTATATTCTTGAATATCATTTTTAATATGATCCCTTCAAAGAAAAAACAAATGGCTAAACTGGTAAACGAAGCAAAAGCTATGCCGCTTAGCATAAAAGAAGGACCTTCTTCGGTCTTAGTAAGTACAGCGGATCATAAATAAGAAAAGAGCGACTGCCAAAATGCAGTTGCTCTTTTTGTATTTCACAGTCGATGCTGTTCATATTGATGTTGTTTTGTTATGTTTACTAATTTCTTTAGTATATGTGGATCTATTTGCGTGTCATAAGCTGCTAACGACTCACGAAGTTGTGCTTGTGTTCTAGAACCTATCAAGGCCGACGCGACAGCAGGCTCTTTAAGGGCGAAAGCAAGAGCGTATGCCTGTAAGTCATTTGTTTCTTTAGAAAGGGCTTGAACTGTCTGCTGCAACTCGGATTGTGGATAGGATACGAAACCATTTACTTTCTTGACGCGTTCCATACTTTCATGTGTAAGCAAACCTTTTGCTAGCGTTCCTCTAGTGACAACGGATGCCCCTTTTTCTACAATCATAGAAAAGTATTCTTCAGGACGTCGATCTAGCAAGTTATACTGCATCATGACAGAAACGGCGTTGCTAGTACTCAGAAAACGATCAATTACAGTAGGTCGAATACTTGAGATACCGTATTCACGTATGACGCCTTCTCTTTTTAATGTTTCAAACGCCTCGATTGTTTCTTCAGCATCATCTTCCATCGTCCCGCCGTGAAGTTGATACAAGTCGATATAGTCGAGTTGTAAACGTCGTAAACTTTGTTTAACAGCGTCCATAATATGTGCTTTTGAAGGATCCCAAGTCCAAGAATATTCTCCTGAAATCCACTTGTTACCGGCTTTCGTCGCAATGATCAAATCTTGACGTTTTTCTTTCAACACTTTTCCTACGAGTTCTTCATTTGTTCCTTTATCGTAAAGATCTGCTGTATCGAAGTAGTTGATGCCGTGATTTACTGCTTCATCTAGTACAGAACGAGCCGCTTCGAGTTCAGTTGGTAATGACATACAGCCCAATCCGAGTTCGGAAACTAATAAATTACTAGAACCAATTGTACGCTTCTTCATGTGCCTCACTCCTTTCGTTTCATGGTACAATGAATGCGGGATATAAAACCAATGGAAAGGGTTGAGTGCTGCATGAAGTTTGAAGAAAGAACCCTCTCAACAGAGCACATCTTTACAGGTAAAATCATTTCGGTGCAAGTAGACGAAGTAGAATTGCCTGATGGAAAACTAGCCAAAAGAGAATTAGTAAAACATCCAGGTGCCGTGGCGGTTATCGCCTTAACTAAAGATAAAAAAATCGTGTTAGTTGAACAGTACAGAAAGCCTTTGGAACGAACGATGCTAGAAATACCTGCTGGCAAAATTGAGCTTGGTGAAGAACCGAAACTGACGGCAATTCGTGAGCTTGAGGAAGAGACGGGGTACCGTGCGAATTCATTCGAATATTTGCAGACGTTCTCCACTTCACCTGGCTTCGCGGATGAAATCATTCACTTATATGTAGCTAAAGAGCTGGAGAAAGTGGAACAGCCTGCTGTAGGGGATGAGGATGAATTCATTGAAGTACTAGAAGTAACTGTTGAAGAGGCAGAGGAATTCATTGCAAATGAAAGGATTTATGATGCCAAGACGGTTGCTGCTGTCTGGTATGTAAAAAACCTATAAAGGATTGAGCTATTTCTGGACGGACAAGCATATGTTATAGAAACGATGCGGAGGTGTCCTATTTATGGCTCGATCATTGTCTTTTGTGTATTTATTCGTTATACTCGCAATCAGTTATATAGGAGGGGCTTTATTATTCAGAGAGTGGCCGGTCACGTCGCTAGAGCAGATCATCGGTTTATATGATCAGCGCATAGTGAATGGATCTGAAGCAGCTTTGTGGTCACCTGTTGTGGTGACATTGAGCTTTATTCTAGTCGCCATCATTCTGTCTAAGTATAAAAGACTCCGTTTTATCACTATGTTTCTCGGTGCAATTAAATGTGCCTTCTTTGGCTTGTCATCTACCTACTTATTATCGACAGGCTTAAAATTGGTATCCTATACGATTTGGTGGTTCCCATTTCAATTAATCAGCTGTTTGTTGTTCTTGATTTTATGCTCGGTGTTGAACCCGCCTTTTTTCGCTGCACCAGCAAATAAGAAAGATCGCCCATTAACTGCCGTGCCACCATTAATTGCTTTATTGTTGATCACGCAAATATTGGAACTATCGATCTTTCATTTTATAAAGTAATGTCCACTACACACTATAATGAACTGAACCTTTCCTTTCTATTGTCATCTGGAACGACAGTTTGGTATAATGGAAACAATTTGAGGGGGGCGTCGTATGGAAAGCCGAATTGAACGAATCAAGAAGCAATTGCACGGGGCCAGCTACAAGTTGACGCCTCAGCGTGAAGCGACTGTAGCAGTTCTTCTAGAAAATGAAGAAGACCATTTAAGTGCAGAAGATGTATTTTTACTAGTAAAAGAAAAAGCACCAGATATTGGTCTAGCGACTGTATATCGTACATTAGAATTATTAACTGAACTAAAAGTTGTTGATAAAATTAACTTTGGCGATGGTGTCGCACGTTATGATTTGCGCGAAGAAGGCGCTGCGCGGTTCCACCATCACTTAATTTGTTTAGAATGTGGAACAGTTGATGAAATTCAGGAAGACCTACTTGGCGAAGTAGAAAAAGTCGTAGAAGGTCGTTATGGTTTTACGGTCAAAGATCATTGGCTAACGTTCCATGGGATTTGTAAACGTTGTAAAGTGAAGGACGAAGAGAAAGAACAAGAAGACAATGGGATGGCCTAAGCGCTATCCTTTTTTACTTTCATGTTAGAAAGGAGGAAGGTCTATGAAAGATGCACAGTTTGCATTAGAAGATTATGTGCATTTCTTGGTAGTTGAAAGGCAGCTATCGCAAAACACGGTAAAGTCTTACCGGCGGGATCTTATGGCCTATTTGCATTTCATTGAAAGCTTGTCTTTGGAAACACTTAATTCGATTGAACGTGCAACCGTTCTACACTATTTGCAGATGTTAAAAGATAGTGGTAAATCCAGTCGTACACTTTCCCGGCATATTTCTTCTATTCGTTCATTTCATCAATTTTTAGTAAGAGAGCAAGTGACGACACATGATTGTACGATACATATTGAATTACCTAAAATCGAACAAAAATTGCCAGATGTGCTCTCAATTCCTGAAATAGAGCGGCTGATTAATGCAGTGGATGGCAACACTCCACAAGGAATGCGTGATACTGCATTGCTTGAATTGTTATATGGGACCGGAATGAGGGTAAGTGAATTGATAGCGATCGATTTAGCTGACCTTCATTTGACAATGGGCTTTGTGCGCGTGTTCGGAAAAGGCAGTAAAGAACGGATTGTGCCGCTAGGACGATCCGCAATCGATGCTTGTACAAAGTATTTGAATGAAGGGCGTCCGCAGTTCATTCGGGATACGGAAGCTGTGTTTTTAAATATGCATGGCAGAAGGCTGACGAGGCAGGGATGTTGGAAAATCCTGAAAGATACTGGAGTGAAGGCGGGAATTCAGAAAGTTATTTCGCCACATTTACTACGCCATTCATTTGCCACACATTTAATCGAAAACGGAGCCGATTTGCGTGCGGTTCAGGAAATGCTCGGTCATGCCGATATTTCCACGACACAACTTTACACGCATGTCAGCAAAAAGCGCTTGAAAGATGTCTATAGTCAATTTCATCCGAGAGCGTAAATTACTATTACTGGAGGTTTTCACATGAAAGAATTTCGTTATAATCGCATTCATTTAATCGTGCTCGACTCTGTAGGAATCGGTGAAGCGCCGGATGCTAAAGCATTTGGTGACGTTGGCTCCAATACACTTGGACATATTGGTGAAGAGATGGATGGGCTTAAACTACCGAACTTGGAACGCTTAGGTCTTGCAAACATTGCACCCATCAAAGGTCTAGTGCCACAAAAAGAAGCGCAAGGATATTATACAAAAATGCAAGAAGCGTCTGTCGGTAAAGATACGATGACAGGACATTGGGAAATCATGGGTTTGCGAATCGATGATGCGTTCAAAGTGTACCCAAATGGTTTTCCAAAAGAATTAATTGATGAGCTAGAATTAAAAACAGGCAGAAAAGTTATCGGAAATAAACCGGCAAGTGGTACGGAGATTATCGAAGAACTTGGCGAAGAGCATATGAAGACAGGTGCTCTCATCGTTTACACGTCTGGCGATCCAGTGCTACAAATTGCAGCGCACGAGGAAATTATTCCTATTGAAGAGCAATATCGTATTTGTGAAATCGCAAGAGAACTAACGCTGCAACCTGAGTTTTTAGTTGGACGTGTTATTGCACGTCCGTTTATTGGAGAACCGGGAGCGTTTTCACGCACAACAAATCGTCATGATTATGCACTTAAACCATTTGGTAAAACCGTAATGAACGAGTTACAGGATAAAGGCTATGACGTCATTGCAATTGGCAAAATTGCTGATATCTATAATGGCGAAGGCGTAACGGAAGCAGTCCGCACAACAAGTAACATGGATGGCGTGGATAAGCTCGTCACGGTTATGCAAAAAGATTTTGAAGGACTTAGCTTCGTCAATCTAGTAGATTTTGATGCGTTATATGGCCACCGACGTGATCCGATTGGATACGGTAATGCACTTGAAGAGTTTGATGCACGCATGCCTGAGATTATGGATGCGCTACGACCGGATGATTTATTGATTATTACAGCAGATCACGGCAATGACCCAATTCATGAAGGAACGGATCATACTAGAGAATATGTACCGTTACTCGTTTATTCACCTTCAAACACAGGTACGGGCCAACTGCCAATCCGTAAAACTTTCTCTGATGTCGGTGCGACAATTGCCGAGAACTTCCAAGTAGATATGCCTGAGCACGGTGAAAGTTTCTTGTCTTCATTAGCAAAGGAGGATTAATCTTATGTTGCGTATGGTAGATATTATTGAAAACAAGCGAGACGGGGAAGAGCTGACTAAAGAAGAAATTGAGTTTTTTGTGACAGGTTACACGAATGATTCGATCCCTGATTATCAAGCCAGTGCTTTTCTTATGGCAATTTACTTTCAAGGTATGACGACGGAGGAGCAAGGCTATTTAACAATGGCTATGGCGAACTCTGGCGATCAAATTGATTTATCGGCTATTGAAGGTATAAAAGTGGATAAACACTCAACAGGTGGAGTGGGGGACACAACAACACTCATTCTGGCTCCATTGGTTGCTGCATGCGGTGTGCCGGTCGCGAAGATGAGCGGTCGTGGCCTAGGTCATACAGGAGGTACGCTAGATAAACTTGAAGCGATTGATGGCTTCCACGTGGAAATCTCCACAGATCAATTCATTCAGCAAGTCAATGATTTGAAGATCGCTGTCATTGGTCAAAGCGGGAACTTGACCCCAGCTGATAAAAAACTTTATGCGCTCCGAGACGTTACAGCGACCGTTAACAGCATTCCGTTGATCGCAAGTTCTATCATGAGTAAAAAGCTCGCGGCCGGTGCAGATGCCATCGTATTGGACGTCAAGACGGGTGCAGGAGCTTTCATGAAAACATTGGAAGATTCCAAGCAATTGGCGGATGCCATGACAGCTATTGGAAATGAAGTGGGGAGAAACACAAGTGCCGTTATTTCAGACATGAGTCAGCCGCTTGGACTTGCGATTGGCAATGCGCTAGAAGTAAAAGAAGCGATTGACACGCTACAAGGAAAAGGACCGGCTGATTTAACTGAGCTATGTTTAGTACTTGGAAGCAAGATGTTGCTCGCAGCGAAACAAGCCACAACGCAAGAAGACGCACGCAAACAATTACAAAATGTCATGGAAAACGGTGATGCGCTACGTTTATTCGGACAGTTAATCAAAGCGCAAGGTGGCAACGAAAAGGTCATAGAGGATACAAATCTATTGCCACAAGCACAGTATCAAATAGAAGTGCCTGCTATCGAAAGCGGCTACGTGTCCATGATCGACGCGGATGAAATAGGTGTAGCTGCGATGCTTCTAGGAGCAGGCCGTGCAACAAAAGAAGATGTCATCGATCTCGCAGTCGGAATTGTGCTACGCAAGAAAATAGGTGACTATGTAGAAAAAGGAGAAGCGCTCGCGATACTCCATACAAACACCGAACAAGTAGATGATTCAATCAAACTGTTGCAATCTCATATGCATATCTCGAAAGAAAAAATTCAAGCACCATCCCTGATTCACTCTTTATAAGCTATTAAAAGCCATGTACCTGAAGGTCTCCAGAAATTGGACTTCTTCAGAGTATATGGTTTTTTTGTCGTTCATGTGTAAAAGTGCTTCCAACTGTACAGACTCTGTTGTAGCTCGTGAAGAGTGATGAAGTGACGTTAGTAAATACACAACGGTGACTCTCGCAAGAAATCGTCCGACCAGAAAGCAGATCAAAGATGCCTTCTTGTTTCTTTAAATTTTTGTCACTGCGTAAGAAGTTTTGGAGATGGCTGACTAGTTTTGTCAAAACTAAAGGATACCGGTTCTAAATGTGCGACAATGCCTTCATGAAGGAGGCGTATCTACACATGGCAACTATTACACAACTGGAAAACGGCATAGTCCTGATCACGCTAGCAGGAGAACTTGACAACCATGAAGCCAACCAAATTAGAGAAGAAGTATCTACTGCTATATTCACAGGAAAAACACGCGCAATTATCTGGGACCTCTTCAATCTAGGATTCATGGACAGCGCAGGGATCGGACTTATACTCGGAAGAATGCGTGATCTAGTCCCTGTTAATGGAGAAACACTCATATTGAATCCATCTCCAACAATGGAAAAGCTATTCCAATTTTCAGGTCTCGGAGATGTCGTCAGAATTTGTACAGTCGAAGAAGCAATCGACGAAATCGGAGGGGTTGTACATGAAAAATGAATTGACCTTGTCGTTTCTGGCGATAGAACAAAATGAAGCACTTGCCAGAATGGCACTGACCTGTTTTATCGCACCGCTGGATCCGACATTGGAAGAACTTTCGGAATTTAAAACAATTGTTTCGGAAGCTGTCACCAATGCCATCATCCACGGCTACGAATGCGATGGTAAAAGTATGGTGAAGATCCACGCCACGATAGATGACCGTTCGGTAAAAATGACGGTTTCAGATGAAGGAATGGGGATCTTCGACATAGAGCAAGCAATGGAGCCGATGTTCACGACCAAACCACAAATGGAACGCTCCGGTATGGGCTTTACTATCATGGAAAGTTTCTCGGACGGTATCCGTGTAGATTCTACCCTTGGAAATGGGACAATCGTGACATTTGAGAAAAGTTTTTCTCCGGTCACAGAAGTAAGTAGAATGAGGTGACGTATGGAAGCATCTGTTGAGAAGCAACACGCTCTATTGTCACAAGAAAAAATGCGAGAACTCATCAAAGAATCACAAGCGGGTGACAAAGAAGCTAGACGAATGATGGTAGAAGGCAATACAAGACTCGTATGGTCTATCGTTCAACGCTTTGCTTCGCGTGGTGCGGATTTAGAGGATTTATTTCAAATTGGCTGTATTGGCTTGATGAAATCTATAGATAAGTTCGATCTAACATATGAGGTAAAGTTTTCAACGTACGCGGTGCCGATGATCGTTGGAGAAATCCAACGGTATCTACGTGACGATGGAATGGTAAAAGTCGGGCGTACGATTCGAGAATTGAGTTATAAAATTCGTCACGCAACCGATGACTTTTTCAAGAAACATGGACGTTCACCTTCTATTTCAGAAATGGCGGAGATATTAGAAGTGAAGCAGGAAGATATTATTCTCGCTTCTGACGCGCTCAGGGATCCCGCTTCCTTACATGAACAATTATATGAGAGTGAAGGTGACAGTTTGACGCTGATGGATCAGCTTCGCGACGATAGGTCAGAGAGGGTATTCGATCATATTCCGTTACGAGATGTCATTACCCGTTTGAACAAGCGGGATCAAACAATCATTTATATGCGCTATTATTTAGATTACACACAAAGTGATATTGCGAAACGAATCGGCATATCACAGGTTCAAGTATCACGGTTGGAGAAAAAGATTTTGACACAAATGAAAACATGGATGGGCGCAGATGCCGAAGAAGCGCTCGAAAAGGTGAGGAGACCATAATTTGACCGATACACTATTTACGTCCATAAGAGAAGGGGAAAGGTGGTTCATCAATCAGTTTGGCGAAGATGAAACATTCGATGCGACTAAACGATTGATCCACCTATGGGATAAAGAAATACTTCTTCTGTATATGAACGGGTTAGTGGATGGCGAGGTCTTAACTACCTTAATGACAGAAATGCAAGACCGTAATGAATTATTTACAAGTGAATCTGTTGAGAATATTGATCGCGCCATGGTCGATTATTTTCCGTATCATTCGCTGGAAGTTGTGAAAGATGAAGATCAACTCGCGAAAGTGATCTTAAGTGGGTTAGCGGTATTCGTCATGAAAGATGGTTTCACATTCGCACTTGATGTGCGGTCCTATCCAGGCAGAAATCCCGAAGAACCGGATACTGAAAAAGTCATACGCGGCTCAAGGGACGGGTTTACGGAAAATATTTTGACAAATACAGCGTTAATTCGAAGACGTTTACGTACAACGGATCTACGATTTGAAATGCATGAAACGTCAGTAAAAGGTAAGACGGATATTGCGATCACCTTTTTGAAGGGCGCCGCAAATGAGGGACATTTAAACTTTGTAAGGGAACGACTGGATGCTTTAGAAACAGATGGCTTGACGATGACCGATAAATCACTTGAGGAATTCCTTTTTAAACAAGGTTTTCATCCGATGCCGTTCGTTCGGTATACGGAACGCGCTGATATTTGTGCAGCGCATTTACTCGAGGGACATATCGCGATTATTGTGGATACGTCTCCCTCCGTCATTTTAGTTCCTGTCACGCTAGTGCATCATTTACAACACGCCGAAGAATACAGGCAAGCGCCTTTAATCGGTACATTCATCCGGATGGTACGCTTCGCTGGGACGTTTTTAAGTTTAGTGATGCTGCCATTCTGGTATTTGATGTCAGTAGAAAAACAATTCGTTCCCGAAGCGATCAAGTACATCGGTCCGAATGAATGGGGAGAAGTGCCCTTATTTGTTCAGTTGATGATTGCGGATGTAGGTATTGAAATATTACGTATGGCCGCAATTCATACTCCAACCCCGCTATCGACCGCCATGGGGCTCGTTGCTGCTATTGTGATTGGACAAGTGGCGATTGACGTTGGCTTATTCTCTTCGGAAGTTGTGCTATATGTGGCAGTAAGTGCCATCTTAACATTTGCGATACCTTCATTCGAATTAAGTATTACGACTAAGGTATTCAGGATTTTCTTATTGGTCTCTGCTGCCTTATTAGGCGCACCAGGCTTCTTCATAGCGCTTGCTGTCATTTATTATTACCTATGTTCATTGAAGCCAATGAATGTGCCATATTTGTGGCCGTTCACGCCCTTCTTCCCGAAAGCTTTACTACGTGTATTGATTCGCTTCCCTATGACAATCGATGACCCACGGCCGTTTATCACGAAATCACCAAACCGTGACAGAATGTCGTAAAAATAAGTAGACCTTCTATCGTTCGTTGCTACTTTCCGTCTTCTTGTGATAAAGTTATCTGAGAGAATTCGGGAGGGGTATGGGATATGCATCTTTATGGAACACAGGCAGTGAATGAAAGTGGTCATCTGACAATCGGTGGAGTAGACGTTTCAGAATTAGCTTCACAGTATGGAACGCCGGTTATGGTGTATGACACGGAGTTATTCAAAAAGCGCGCGCGTGCATTTAAAGAAACGTTTGAACGCAAAAATATTAACGCTCAGGTTGCTTATGCAAGTAAAGCTTTCTCATCCATTGCGATCTATCAGTTGGCAGAACAAGAAGGATTGTCTCTTGACGTAGTTTCGGGTGGAGAATTGCATACAGCTGTAGCGGCAGGTTTTCCCCGTGAACGTATTCATTTCCATGGAAATAATAAAAGTAGAGAAGAAATCTTGTATGCATTTGAAGAGGGCATTGGCTGTATCGTAGTCGATAACTTCTTGGAGATCGACATGATTAAAGATGTTGCGCAAGAGCGCAAGCAAATAATGAACGTTCTGATTCGCGTAACACCAGGCGTTGAAGCACATACACATGACTATATTACGACGGGACAGGAAGATTCGAAATTTGGCTTTGACTTGAAAAATGGTCAAACTGATGACGCATTCCGTTCGCTGTATGATCATGAATATATTCAGTTTCTCGGTATGCATTGCCATATTGGGTCTCAGATTTTTGAAACCGATGCATTCAAGTTTGCAGCGGAAGTGCTGATGGAAAGAATGGTGGAATGGCGGAAGAACTACCAGTTTATCTGTCCAGTCTTAAATCTTGGCGGCGGATTTGGTATTCGTTATACAGAAGAAGATACGCCGCTAGAACCAGCCGTATATGTAGAAGAAATGGCAGATGTAGTGAAGAAGATGGCAGAGGAATGTCAGTATCCTATTCCTGAAATCTGGATTGAACCCGGCCGCTCGCTTGTTGGAGATGCAGGAACGACCATTTATTCCACAGGCAGTACGAAAGTTGTGCCGGGTGTCCGTACATACGTAGCAGTAGATGGCGGAATGTCTGATAATATACGTCCTGCTTTATATGACGCACATTATTCTAGTGCGATCGCCAATCGAATGAACGAACCACATGATCAGCAATGGACTGTAGCAGGTAAATGCTGTGAGTCAGGCGATAAATTAATAGAACAAGCCGCTTTACCGAAAGTGGAAACAGGCGATCTACTAGCTGTCTTTTGTACAGGAGCCTACACGTACTCCATGGCTAGCAACTATAATCGATTGCCACGACCCGCTGTTGTGTTTGCTGAAGAGGGCGAGCATCAGTTAGTAGTAAGACGCGAAACTTACGAAGACATTATTAAATTGGATCTTCCGTTACAATCCAATGAGAAGGAGAATATCTGATGAAAAAGAAAAACATCATTCTCTTCGCTTCCATTGTTGTGATGGCGATTGTTTGGGGTGTCATCTATTGGTATTTAGTTGTTCCGGTGATCGATCCGCGCTATAAATAATGCGTAAGTTGAAGAAAACGGCGTATTGGTGTAAACTATACAGAGGATTTCTGAAAAGAAGGGGTTACTATTGAATCTTATTCGCTTTAAGAAGGCACAAGAGAAAATTGCTATGGGTTTTTTATCATATATCCCTAGTGAGAAAATGTTATGTAAATTACAAGAAACTGTTCAGCAGTATATTTGCGAAGAACAGTGGCAGTTATTTCTTTATAAAGAAGCAGAGGATTTCATTGGTTTAATAGGTGTAGAAATAAATGATGAGGCTAAGACGTATACTGTCCAGCATATTTCGGTTAATCCATCGTTTCGTGGAGAAGGAATTGCGTACAAGATGATGAAGGAATTGCAGGAGATTTATCCGGGATACAGCTGTGAAGGCACTGATTTTACCAAACCCTTTATACAAAGTTGCTTACGAAAAGAAGAAGGCGCAGATCTTTAATGACTGCCCTTCTTCTTTTCTTCACGTTGTAAAAGAATATCCGACCTGTCCCGCTGCATATGCTTATGAATAACTGACGCGCTATTTTTTGGCAATAATGCAATCGAGGGTTTAGTTTGATCCGCGGCAACTTGCAAGCGTGGGGAGATGGGGAGTTGGAATGCATGGAATTCGTCATTTGATTTAATGCTCTCCAAACAGTGCTCTAGCTTGCTAATGATGTCATCAATGGCCACTTCTTCCAGATAGTCGCCAAATTGTACAGGCATTTGTCGGAAACGTGTGATGGCTTTGTTCAAAGTGCGGGAAGCGCCAGCTGTATTGCCTCTGCGCCAGTGGTATAATCCTGTAGCCATGAGAATATAGCCTGTTAGTGGATGATCTTTTGAAAAGTTCTCTTGTTCTTTCCAATATTCTTCTAGCACTTCATGACATTCGAAATAATCTTGATTGTCATTGAAATACACAATAAACTGTAGAAAAAGAGGATGATAGTAAGGGTGCATCCAAATCATTCCTTTCTAGTTAGGTAGGTTGGTAAAATGAGTTATAGTGTAAAACTCGAAGTTTTCGAAGGTCCACTTGATCTATTACTACATTTGATCAATCGGCTCGAAATTGATATTTATGACATTCCCATGGCGGAGCTGACACAGCAGTACATAGAACATTTGCACGCCATGCGTGTTCTTCGTTTGGATGAATTAAGCGAATACCTCGTACTAGCAGCGACACTTCTAGAAGTGAAAAGTAAAATGCTGTTGCCGGTTAATGAAGAAGAAGCGTTTATCGAAGAATTCGGTTATGAGGAGGATCCACGTGAAGAATTGATTGCCCGTTTGATGGAATATCGGAAATTTAAGGAAGCGGCACATTCACTACGTGAATCCGCAGCGAATCGTGATGAACACTTCACAAAAGAACCTGAAGACTTAACGGACTACGGTGTCCCACTTGTAACGGAAACGGAAGAGCAACTGAATGTCTTTGATTTAATCGGTGCGTTTCAAAAAATGTTACACAGAAAAAAGCTAAAACTGCCTCTTACAGCGAGTATAACAAAGTCAGAGCAATCTGTCGGCGATAAGATGTCTTCGATCATGAGTAAACTTGAACTATGTGGCGGTGAATGTGATTTTCATGCTCTTTTTGAAACGGCAACTGTGACTGAACTCGTTTTGACATTTCTATCGTTGCTCGAACTGATGAAATTGCAAGAAGTTACAGTACGCCAAAGCAATAACTTTGAAGAATTACGAATCTCGTTGATGTGAAGGGATGAGAGGTATGGATATTGAAACACGTTTCATCGGTATGACGGAAAGCTTTTTATTCGTAGCAGGTGAAGAAGGATTAACCCTTGCGCAGTTAGCTACGTTGTTGGAATGCGAAGAGCGAAAAGCAGAACAAGTGCTGATTTCGTTGCAAGCCGCATATGACGACGATGATACAAGGGGGATTACGCTAAAAAGTTATGGTGGAAGCTACCGCTTAGTGACGAAGAGTGAATGGGCAAACGATATTAAGAGAATGCTGGAAGATCCGAAGCCGTCTACATTTACACAAGCTGCACTTGAAGTGTTAGCGATCATCGCCTACAAGCAGCCTGTGACGCGCGTAGAGATCGATGACTTGCGTGGAGTGAAGTCTGAGCGTGCATTGTCTTCGTTGGCCGCTAAAGGCTTTGTAGAGGAAGTAGGCCGTATGGATGGTCCTGGTAGGCCGATTTTATATGGTACGACAGCTTTCTTCTTAGATCGTTTTGGACTGGCTTCACTCGAAGATATGCCACCGCTATCAATTGACGAAGAACAAGAAACATCCGAAGAGACAGATTTGTTCATGACAAAATTCCAAGAAGCGTTTTCCAATACAGAAGAAGGAGGACATGATGCTTGAGAAAGATTTCGTTCATCGTTCTACTAGTAGTCGGATTAGTGATGAGTCCTGCAAGTAGTCAAGCGGCAGGCGCGTCATATGCAGTAATAGACGGGGAAAATGGAAGATTGCTGATGGGATCAAATGAGCATGAACCGCTACCCATAGCCAGTTTGACTAAAATGTGGACGGCTTATACGTTTTTGGAGTTAAAGCCGAGTGAAGAGGAAACAGTCATTTCCTCACAAGCCGCGACGGCAGAAGGATCATCCATTTATCTAGAAACGGGTCAAGTAATGAAGACGAAAGATTTACTGTATGGCTTAATGCTTCGTTCAGGTAATGATGCAGCCCAGGCGCTCGCTGAACATGCGGGTGGCTCACTTGAAGGGTTCGTCTACTTGATGAATGAAGTAGCGCAAAGTCATGGCTTGGAGCAAACGCATTTTATGAATCCATCCGGTTTGCACGGCGAGCATCACCTCTCTTCTGCGTATGATACAGCTAGAATGTTATATTTCGCCATGAAGAATCCAGAGTTTCGTAAAATAGCTTCTACAAAGAACTATCCTTTTGAAACAGAACACGGAAAAAATAGTTGGCAAAACAAACATCGTCTAGTGATATCTGAACCAACTGCTATTGCAGGTAAAACAGGCTTCACAAAAGCAGCAGGACGTACATTGGCTACCTACTTCGAAAAGGATGGAAAGTCCGTCATTGTTGTTACATTAAATAACGGAGATGATTGGCAAGTTCATAAACAGTTATCAGAGCGGGTGTTCTCTGAATATCAATCGTATACTGCAGTGAAAAAAGGGAAGTATCAAGTATTTCCACATCTGGTTGCAAAGCTAGATCAATCTGTAAAGTTGCTTGTAACGAAAGAAGAGAAGAAAATGTTGTCCAATGTGTTACAGATTCCACAAGCAGATGAACTACAGAAAAAAGGCTATTGGTCTATTTATTTAGGTACAGAACCAATTAAGACGGTGGCAGTCGAGATCGAGTCCGAAAAGTGAGTAGAAAACATACTATTTCGAAGATTGACCTACATAGGTCAGTCTTCTTTTCATTTAGCCGAAAGTATGACATAATTTTTTCAGTATGTAACATCAAGGAGGAACCCATGGAAAGATTACAAAAGGTATTGGCACAAGCCGGCGTAGCGTCAAGAAGAAAGTCAGAAAAACTTATATTGGATGGCTTGGTTAAAGTAAATGGTAAAGTTGTGACAGAACTAGGCACTAAAGTTACTAGAATGGACACAATTGAGGTAGAAGGCGTTCAGTTAACAAAAGAAACTCCTGTCTATTATCTGCTTTATAAACCACGTGGTTATATCTCAACAGTAGATGACGAAAAGGGTCGCAAAACAGTTATGGATTTAGTGCCAGAAGTCAGCCAGCGTATTTTCCCGGTTGGCAGATTGGATTATGATACATCAGGCGTGTTGTTGATGACGAACGACGGGGACTTCTCTTACTTAATGACTCATCCAAAGTTTGAAATCAAAAAGAAATATGTAGCAAAAGTAAAAGGAATTCCTTCCCGCGATGATCTTAAAAAGCTGGAGACAGGAATTGAATTAGATGATGGCAGTACGGCTCCTGCTCGTGTGAAAATGACAAGTTCGGATAAAAAAACCAATTCAGCGATTGTCGAGATCACAATCCATGAAGGGCGTAACCGTCAAGTACGAAGAATGTTCGACGCAATTAATTGTCCCGTGCAAAAATTGAAGCGTGAAGAGTTTGCGAACTTGACTACACGCGGATTGAATGCTGGAGAGGCACGTGAGTTAACTAGACATGAATTGAAACAACTACGCGTCTTGGCAGAAACAGGAAAGATCGGCTAAGAAAGCGTTGAATGTTCACAAACCTATCACTAGTGCAGTCCCAACTGATTTTACGTTTTGCTATAATAGCAATTGGAACGCAAATTAGACAGGAGGTTACATGATTGGCCAAAAAGAAAAACAAAAAGACTATCAGGCTAATTAGTAGAACAGCCCTTCTATTAATTTTAGCTGCAATTTTGATCTACGCAATTACTTCAAAAGATAAAGTAAAAGTATTGGCGGAAGGTGATATGGCGCCTGATTTTGAGCTTGTAGATTTAGAAGGAAATGAACATCGCTTGTCGGATTACAAAGGGCAAGGCGTATTCTTGAATTTCTGGGGAACATGGTGTCCACCTTGTAAAAAGGAAATGCCTCATATGGAGAATCTCTATAAAGACTTTGAAGCGAAGGGTGTACATATCCTGACAGTCAACGTAGGAGAACCCAAAGTGAAAATAGAGCTCTTTAGAGATGATATGAACCTTTCATTCCCGATGTTATGGGATAAGAATAAAACTGTGATGGATTTGTATAATATCAAACCATTACCTACAACTTTCCTCATCAATCCAGAAGGAAAGATAACGAAAGTCATTAAACAGGGTATGACAGATCAACAAATTTATGAGTATTTGGAAAGCATTCAACCAAAGTAAGGAGATTGTTACTCAATGAGCAAAATCAAATGCCAATGTGGGCATGAAAATCCTTATGGTACAGAGCTTTGTGAGAAGTGTGGTCGTCCCTTATCTGAGAAAGCAAAAAAAAGTGATGTTGTAGATATGCGTTACGAGGGGTCTTCTAGAAGATCTCAAACCTATAAGAGTTCCATTGTAGATAAAATATGGAACTTCTTCTCCAGTGTCAAGATTGGCGTCAGTATTATTGCAGCGGTATTAATCGCTTCAGCAATTGGAACAATCTTTCCGCAGAAGTTTTATGTACCTGCTACTACGCCTGAAGGCTATTTGGAGTACTACGAGCGCCTGTATGGTACGGTAGGAAAACTGTATTACCAATTCGGCTTTTATGATATGTATAATAGCTGGTGGTTTAAAGTATTAGTCGGTATGCTCGCAACTTCTATTATTATCGCAAGTATCGACCGGGTTATTCCGCTTTATAAATCACTTAAAAAGCAACGTACACGTCGTCACCCATCCTTTATGAAGCGTCAGCGGATTTTCGGAGAAGGCGATGTCCAAAATACCGAAGAGTCCCTTGCAAAAGCAGCTGAGAAACTAAAAGCTATGCGCTACAATGTAAAAACAGAAGACGGTGCAATTTTAGCTGAAAAGTATCGGTTTTCACGCTGGGGCCCATATGTCAATCACGTCGGATTAATTATTTTCATTTCAGGCGTTCTGCTTAGAGGAATACCTGGTTTTTATGTGGACGAGGCGATGTGGCTCCGTGAAGGAGAAACACGTAATATCGTTGGAGCACCAGGTTATGTACTTGAAAATAAAAAATTCACTCTTGAGAATTATACAAAAGAAGAAGCGGAAGAAGTATTTGGTAAGGCGTTGGAGAAAAATGGCGCTATCGCTAAATCGTATACAACCGACGTTGCTTTGTATAAACAAGAAGAGGGAGCATTACCTGGTAGTGAAAGTTTAAAAAAGGTAGAGGATTACTCTATCAATGTCAACAAGCCGTTGAAATTTGATGGGTATAATGTATTCCAGATGGATTATAAACTGGATGAGCTTAAAAGCATGACATTTAATTTGGTAAATAAATCTACTGAAGATTCACTAGGAGAATTTACTGTAGATTTAAGTGACCCTGAGAAGGAATATGATCTTGGAAACGGCTCAAGCGTGAATATGCTTGGTTTTTATCCCGACTATGATGGAATTAAAGATGGAGAACCATTCTCGAAGTCACCTGTTCCAAATAACCCAGCGTTCATTTTCCAAATGAACACACCTGATAAGCCAGAAGGTGAAAAGAGTTTCGTTGCTATTCGTCAAACGCTTGAAGTAGAAGAGAACGATTACGCGATTAAGTTCGCAGCTGCCGAGACACGAAATATTTCTGGTTTAACAATCCGTAAAGATAAGACATTATATATCCTCTTATTCGGTGGTTTAGTATTTATGATTGGTGTTATTCAAGGTATGTACTGGCAACACCGCAGAGTATGGATTCAAGAAGATACAGAAGGACATCTATTGATTGCTGCACATACGAATAAAAACTGGTTCTCTTTGCGTAAAGAGCTAGACACATTACGAGAAACTGCAGACTTGCCTGCTTATATAGATCGTCAGGATCCTGAGTTGGACAAGCCAGAACAGGAAGGGGACGAGGAAATATGGACTTAGTTACCATTAGTAGTAATTTATTATTAGTTTCGTTTGTTGCGTATTTAGTGGCAACAATGTTCTTTGGTGGGGCAATTAAAAAATCGAAATCTGAAAAGGCTTATCATAATAGTAAGTGGGGAACAATTGGTATTGTAATTACAATCATCGGTTTCCTTACTCACCTAGGCTATTTCTTTACTAGATGGGCTGCGTCAGGTCACGCTCCATTAAGTAATATGTTTGAATTTACGACTGCGTTCGGTATGATGCTTGTTGGAGCATTCATCATGTTGTATCTAATATACCGAACACCATCACTCGGATTGTTTGCATTACCTGTTGCGATTATTATTATCTCGTATGCAACTATGTTCCCGACTGACGTAACTCCGCTAATCCCTGCATTGCAGAGTAAATGGTTGTTCATCCACGTAATCACGACGGTTATTGGTGAATCTATACTTGCAATCAGTGCGATAGCAGGGCTTGTATATTTGGTGAAAAATATTGACATGACAAAGAAATCCAAATCGCGTTTTTGGATTGAAGCGGTTATGTATACGCTAGTTTTAGTACTTGGATTTGTTGTGGCATCTACAACATTTAAAGTAATGGATTATCAAGCTGAATTCACATATATCAATAAAGATCAAGTGCCAGCTGAAATCACATATCACGTTCCTCCGTTATTCGGAATGAATGAGTATGAAGCAATGACGCCGGATAAAATGACACCTTGGGTGGAGTTGCCTCCGATCATCAACGCTCAAAAAATGTCTTCTCTAGTTTGGTCTATTGCAGTAGGTTCAGTGCTTTACGTACTATTACGCTTAATTGCACGCAAACCACTCGCTGCCGTATTCCAACCGCTAGCGCGGAAGGCGAATTCTCAATTGATGGATGAAATCGGCTATCGTGCTGTGTTGATCGGTTTCCCAGTCTTCACGCTCGGTGCTTTAATTTTCGCTATGATTTGGGCACATGAAGCTTGGTCACGATTCTGGGGTTGGGATCCAAAAGAAGTGTGGGCACTCATTACATGGTTGTTCTACGCTGCATTCCTTCACTTGCGTTTATCAAAAGGTTGGGAAGGCAAAAAGTCTGCATGGCTTGCTGTCATCGGATTTGTTATCATCATGTTCAACCTAATTGCCGTAAACTTAATTATTGCAGGTTTACACTCCTATGCATAAAATCAGACTGTATGACAATAATTGTCATGCAGTCTTTTTATTTCTTTTTATAGGGTAGTAATTGTACAATGGAGATAGAAGGTTGTCGAAAGGGGTAATGAATTGTGGAAGAAACAGTGAAGCTCTTAGTGGTGGATGACGAGGATCGCATTCGTCGCCTATTGAATATGTATTTATCTAGAGAAGGTTATGAAATTGAAGAAGCAGTCGATGGAGCAGATGCGTTAGAAAAAGTGTTTGCTGGACAATATGATTGTATATTGCTCGACGTGATGATGCCTGAAAAAGATGGCATGGAAGTATTAGCTGAACTGCGTGAAAATAAAATTATGACGCCTGTTATTTTATTGACAGCAAAAGGTGAAGAAGCGGATCGTGTAAGCGGGTTTGAAAGTGGTGCAGATGATTACATCGTCAAGCCATTCAGCCCAAGAGAAGTAGTTTTACGCGTCAAGGCTATGCTCCGACGTTCGGTTGCATTCCCTAATGTGTCGTCTAACACGACGTCTAAAGATTTAGTGGTGTTCCCACAACTAACGATCGACCATGACGCACATCGTGTGACAGCTGAAGGGAAAGAAGTAAATTTAACGCCGAAAGAATATGAATTATTATATTTCCTAGCGAAATCACCAGACAAAGTATTTGATCGTGAACAATTGCTGAAGGAAGTATGGCATTACGAATTCTTTGGAGATTTACGTACAGTGGATACACACGTCAAAAGACTCCGTGAAAAATTGAGCCGAGTTTCAGAACGGGCAGCAAAAATGATTGTCACTGTTTGGGGTGTCGGTTATAAGTTCGAGGTTCCGAACGAGTGATGCGAATATGGAATTCAATTGTCGGGAAGCTATGGGCAACCATATTGCTTCTCGTTTCGTTTGTCCTGTTTATTGTCACACTGTTCTTGCTTGAGTTTCTGGATAACTTCCATACGAAACAAGCAGAAGAGTCCTTGCAGAGGGAAGCTGCCACCATCAGCAAGATTGTGAACGATCGCAACGGACAAACGAATGATTCCATTCACCAGATTATAGAAGATATCCTTGATTTGGAGACGAATGCAATTGTAGTTGATCGACAGGGCGATATCTTATATTCATTCCATACGTCCTCAAGTAAGGATGAAATTGAAGAGAAGCTTCTTTCTGAAAGCGTTTTATTCGAGTCGCCTGAACTAGGTAAACAAAAAATGAAAGAAATGATATTGCCTTCATTGACAGAAAAAAATGTCATGGAGCAATTTTTAATTTTATCCTATCCATTTAAACAAGCAAGTGGTGAAGAAGCGAGTGTACTCATGTATCAAAGTTTAGATGCTGTGCACCGGACAACAAAAAGTACAACGAATATCGTATTCTTGTCTGCTTTTATTGCCTTTCTTTTGACTACATTCTTTGCATTTTTCCTATCTACGCGAATCACGTTGCCATTACGTAAAATGAAGCAAGCGGCGTTTGAGTTGTCTAAAGGCAATTTCGATACGCATTTGCCGGTTGCGCAAAAAGATGAAATTGGTCAGTTGGCTACGGCTTTTAATCAGATGGGACGCCAATTGAAGTATAATATCGAATTGATTAAGCAAGAGAAAGAACAGCTTTCGAGCATTCTCACCTCAATGACAGACGCAGTGGTGACGTTTAATCAAGATTACTCTATTCTGCTGAAAAATCCTCAAGCCGAATTACTGTTGAAAAAGTGGTATGGCTTTAATGAGAAAAAGAATCATCCATTGCCTAAAGAAGTCTTTCATATGTTGGAGCATGCTATATCGTTTGCTGAGGAAGTGGAAGATGAATTGGAATTAGGTGGTCAGTTTTATGTGATTTCTATTAGCCCATTGTACAGTGAGAACAGTATACGTGGAGCTGTGGCGGTATTCCGAGATATGACTGAACAGCATAAATTGGATAAGTTACGTTCGGATTTCATTGCTAACGTATCGCATGAACTACGGACGCCGATTTCGATGTTGCAAGGGTACAGTGAAGCAATCATTGATGACGTAGTGAGCAGTGAAGAAGAGCGTATGGAAATGGTACAGATCATTCATGATGAGTCAAAACGTATGAGTCGTCTAGTCACAGATTTGCTGAATTTAGCAAGAATGGAGTCTGGCTACATTCAACTTCATAAAGAACCTTTATCGATTGTAGAGTTTTTGGACCGCATGGTAACAAAGTTTTCACAAGTTGCAAAAGATGCAGAGGTAGATTTATCGCTAGAAACTGAGGAAACGATCACTCTACTCGTGACAGCTGACGAAGACCGTCTAGAACAAGTATTCACCAATCTGATTGACAATGCTATCCGTCACACCCCGGATGGTGGAGCTGTGAAGTTAGGTGTCTACAAATCTGCTGGTATGCTCGATATTACAGTAGCCGATACAGGCGTCGGTATCCCTGAAAAAGACTTGCCGTTCGTCTTTGAACGTTTCTATAAAGCCGATAAAGCAAGAACTAGAGGAAAAGGCGGAACGGGACTTGGTTTAGCTATTGCAAAAAATATTATGGAAGCTCATGATGGGTCGATTTTAGCGACACGTGGTGATGAAAGAGGAACAATTTTTATTTGTTCGCTCCCATTTAACGCAATAAATAAATGAAACTTTTCCTGTACTGAAACGACTACTATTACAGAGCGAGGGGATTGAATGGATGACTCTGCTTTCCAACGTTTGTATGAAGACTATAACCGTGATGTATTTAACTTCCTGATTTATCTAACTCGCAATCGGGAGGTAGCGGAAGATCTAATGCATGAAGTATATGTGCGTGTTCTTAAATCATACGGCCGTTTCGAAGGAAAAAGCTCCGAGAAAACATGGCTATTTGCGATAGCGAAAAATGTGTCTATTGATTATTTCCGAAAACAATCAACTATCAAAAAGCATATTAATATTCATTTTGATTGGGAAACACAGCAATTGACCGCAACTGATAAACTACCTGAGGAATTCATCGAAGCAGATGAACAACAGAAACAATTGCTTGAAGTATTGCACACTTGTACGGGTGATCAAAAGATGGTCATCCTCATGCGGTTTTTCCAAGATCTTTCGGTTGCTGAAACTGCAGAAGTTTTGGAATGGACCGAAAGTAAAGTGAAAACAACACAGCATCGTGCAATAAAAGCTTTGAAAACGAAATTTGACGTACGTTCTGTGAAGGAGGGGGGATGAGATGAGTAACGATAAGTGGAATGAAGACGATATGGAGAAACGTTTACGTGGTATGCCAGTTGTGGAAGATGGACGGTCTAAAGAAGAAATCTTGCAACGATTGAAAAACGATGCCAGGCTTACAGAACATGAAGAGCCGAAGAAAATTCCGTCAAAATCTAAATGGCCATCAATTATTGCAGCAATAGCAGCGGTCCTGTTGCTCACTATACTCATACCAACTTTCCTTCAACAGAACAATGAAGTATCGATGGATAAAGCAACTACAAGCGAATCAGCAAGCCCTACCGAGATGGAAAATAGTGAAGAAATGCAGTCTGAAGATTCGAGTGAACCCTCTGTCTATACCAAACAGGTTGCAGCGCCACTTACCCATGCTGCTTATCCAGATGATCTCATCGATCACACAGCTTTCCGTATTGGACTGGCTACCGATCAGGCGACTATTGTTCCTATGACGTTCTTGATCCCAAATGAACGCCTTCCTGAAGGTCTAGGGACATCCCCAGACGCAGTGGCACTCTATAATGAGTATGCGAATACAATAGATGAAGTGTCACTTGGCTTCACAGAGTATCACCCTTATATGGCGACAGTTTCATCAGTTGGAAAGCAAGTTCAAATGAAGTTTTCAGCTGACCATCCCTATGATAGATCCAGTGCGACACTTGAGATGCTCAATCTGTCTATACAAGATACATTCTACGGTTTTGATGAAATCCAATTTCTACAAGAAGACGCATCACCCGTTACGTTTGATGAAGTAGGGAAAGTTGAAGAACCTCTTATCATAACAGGTAATAATTCGCGTCAGGCATACTATCGATTTGAGAAATCGGATGGTGAAGTAGTACTTTCGACGAATTTTGGTAAGGCTTACGCTACAGTAGAAGAAGCGTTAAATGCGGTGAAAGAGACACCAAACGATATCTACTCGACTGTTGTTCCTGATGGAGTAAACTTCACGGTTACGGATGAAAAGAAGAAAGTACGCGTGAAATTTAGTGAAATGCTGGACTTAGATAATCTACCATATGAAGAAGCTATGCAACTGATTGAGGGGATTTTACTAACAGCGGCTAGCTTTGATAAGCAAGTAGAATTTGATCAAGTTGTGCAAGATCAGTGGGGGCGCTTTGATTTTACACAAGCGATCGAAAAACCGATCGGTGCAAACCCTAAGTTTCTGATTAACGAATAATTCTGTTTTGTAAACTCGTAAAGTTTACAAAACAGTTTTTTTACGCTACAATAGAGTCATAATTAAATATTGATTCATCTTCGGGGCAGGGTGTAATTCCCGACCGGCGGAAATGGAGTAGTTTTCTACTTTTAGCCCGCGAGCTTAACAGCTGATTCTGGTGTGATTCCGGAGCCGACAGTATAGTCTGGATGGGAGAAGGTGAAGGTGCAGCCATCTTTTTGTGTACGCAAAAATGGTGCTTGTTTTCTGACGGATAAATTCATTAAATTTATCTGCTCTTAACAGTGCATTTTACTCTCCCTAAGGCATATTTTGCTTTAGGGATTTTTCGCGGAACAGTAGATGTGCAAGCCTTTCCTCTTTTGAAGTGAATCGCAAAAGGAGAGAGGAACAAGTGAATAACAAGAAGTTACGTAAGCTAATTTTGGTGGCAATATTGGGGAGTATTTCAACGGTGTTGATGCAGTTTAACTTTCCCATCCCGGCAATGCCCGGATTTTTAAAGATCGACTTCAGTGAGATTCCTGCTGTTATGGCAATCATGACGATGGGACCTGTCGCAGGTATTGGCGTAGAGTTATTGAAAAACGTCATGCACTGGTTCTTATCAGGAAGCCCGACAGGAGTACCGGTAGGAGAAATCGCAAACTTTGCGACAGGTGTATTATTCATTATGCCAATCTACTGGATCTTCATGAAGTATCGTTCAGCTAAAGGTCTGATGACAGGATTGTTCGCAGGTACAGTAGCAATGGCAGTAGGTATGAGCTTGTTGAATTACTTAGTGTTCTTGCCGATGTACACATACTTCCTTGGTATGCCAGCAGTTACTGGCGACTCATTGTATCAGATGATTATCTTAGGAATCTTGCCGTTCAACCTAGTCAAGGGTGTCATTTTATTGGTCATCACGTTGATGTTATATAGAAGTATGGAGAAGTGGATTCTTCAGCAACAAAAGAAATTATCGTTCTAAATCATAAAAGTGCCAGTCTTCCTGCAAACAGGGAAGGCTGGTTTTTTATGTAAGTGGAAAGTGGGAAGTGTGGCAATTGTAACGTCAAGGGATTTCCACTGCAGCTGGGGGACGCTTTCTGGAGGGGCCGCGTTGAGCCAACTAGTCACTTCGTTCCTTTAATTGTCTCACCTGTCGGCTTGATCCTCCCAGAGTCGCACCCATCTTCCGTTGCAATCCTTACATATAAAGTGGATATATGTATATCACACACTGTCGATAGTTTGTGAATTATTGTTGTCATTGAACTATATTAAGTTCAATGACAAATAAAATCGCAGATTATGTCTCGCATTAGGTAGAGACTATTTACAATCCTAGCTTTAGGGGATAACAATAAGTGGCTACCCCATACTTTGCAGGGATTTTCGTTCCGAGCGGCGACTCCCGCGGGATAAGCATGAGCCTTGAGACCCCGCAGAAGCGAAGCGCCGAGGAGGCTCAAGCCATCATAGCTGTCAACTTAAGAATTCACAGTAAATTTATAACCCGCATCCCATGCACTATCCATGGTTTACTAGCGTGATTAAAAGGGTAAGATCTTTGTAAGCACGCTAAATAAACGACGCTCTCGTGTCGTAAAAAATTAATTTTTTTCAGTTAAATAGAAGGTGATGTATGGCAGTTCCATTGGCGGATCTGGGTTTTCTAGCAGTTTTACAAAGTAATTGGATCACTGCTTGGAAGATCACTATACATCCCTTCTTTTTTCTGTGGAAAATTCCGTATAACTTAGGTAACACTTCATTCGAGATTGTACGTACGGCAATCATCTCACTAATTTCCATCTCTTTTTCCTCCCAAATGATGTTCCTTATTTGATAGGCAATGAATTGACTTATTATACACACGAGAAGAGTGGCATATAAATGGCACAACCAACGTGGGTTTTTTACCAATTTAAAATGATCAATTTTTATATAAGATTTCCATACTTTGAATTGAAGTTCGACTTGCCAACGAAGCCGATATAACAGCGTCACCTGTTTTTCAGAAATTGATATAGGTAGATTCGTCATATATACCGTGATCCCTGCCAAATCACGTATTACCTGTTTGGGTTCTTTTCCTGACTTCGTTGTTCTTCTGTCAATCTTTTTTAATCTGTTTTCTATTTGCTTTTCCCCATGGGAAAAAATAATACAACGTGCAGGAAAGTGGGCCTCACCTCCAAAATACACATCCTCTAACTCTAAATACTCTCCAGGTTGTAAATTTCTACACAGCTCGACTAGATCAATTCGATGATATTGACTACTTTTTATCGGCTTTCCATTCTTATGATAAGTAGGATAGGGATTTTTGTAGGCCAGATACATATCATTTCGTGTTTTTGATATAAAAAACACACCCGATTGATCCATTCTTTTAAATTGTTCAAAACTAAAATAGCCTAAATCTTGCATGCAAAGCTCGTTTTCGACTACATAAGGAAGCCTCTCACTTCCCATTTTGGCATCGTTGATATGGATGAAATCCACTTTAAGGAATGTTGATTGACCTGAAAGTAGATCGAATTCAAAATGCACCTTCGCTGATTGTTGATGTGTATTTTTAGCACGCGATTTCAAATGATCTGGCACACTCACGAATGTAGAATCCATAACGCGTATACTAGTAAATGGAAGTGTGTCTTGACTTAGTAGTGATGACAAATCCAGTTGATTCTGTACAATGACTACCTCATGAATCAATCGAAGTAAAAACTCCGCTGCTTCAGGCGTGAATTTCTTGTCAATAGCAGTTCGACTGACAGAAATGTCTTGATCCAGACTCAACTTTACACAAAGTTCTTGAAGGGAGGAGTCTAGTAAATTTCCGTGATTTTTAAAGAGGAGCATAAGAAAATCACCAGCAGTGATTTGTCTTTTACGCTTGATAAAACCGGTTTCCTTAGCCAAAGCATCCACTCTTTCAGGATGGATCAATGAAAGTAATTGTTCAAGCATGTCAAAATGATGGTTGATAGACATA
>NZ_JARIEA010000062.1 GCF_029267015.1 Sporosarcina ureae
CGTATTCAGCAATGGAAGCTGCTACTTTTGCGCCGTCTTTTTGCTCTTCAGGGCTCATCGCCGCGTTACGCTCTTCGAAGTATCCAACTGTACGATAGATCAAGCTTTCTGTTGCATACAACATAGAAGCCATCGTACCAAATTTTTCTTTCGTTAAGTTGAATGAAGAAATCGGTGTGTCGAACTGCTTGCGCTGATTCGCATATTTGATAGCCAATTCAAGTGCACGCTTCGATCCGCCGATTGTACCTACTCCAAGTTTGTACCGACCGATGTTTAGAATGTTGAACGCGATAATGTGTCCGCGGCCAATTTCACCTAATAAGTTTTCTACAGGTACTTCTGCATCTTCGAGGATCAATGTACGTGTTGAAGATGATTTGATACCCATTTTCTTCTCTTCCGGGCCTACTGAAACGCCTGGATATTCTTTTTCCACGATAAACGCTGTGAACTTGTCGCCATCTACTTTTGCGTAAACTACGAATACATCAGCAAATGCAGAGTTTGTGATCCACTGTTTTTCACCGTTCAGTACATAGTGTGTACCTGCAGCGTTTAATTTAGCAGTCGTCTTCGCGCCTAATGCGTCTGATCCTGAGCTTGGCTCTGTCAATGCATAAGCGGAGATTTTTGAACCACTTGCGGAGTTCGGCAAGTATTTCATTTTTTGCTCATGGTTACCGAATAGAACGATGGGTAGTGTACCGATTCCCACGTGCGCTCCATGAGTGATCGAGAATCCGCCAGCTACCGAAAGTTTCTCCGCAATCAATGCAGATGAAATCTTATCTAGTCCTAGACCTTCATACTCCTCTGGAATATCTGCTGCTAGAAGACCTAGATCTCCAGCTTTCTTTAGCAATGTGACAGAGTTTTCAAATTCATGGTTTTCTAGCTTTTCAATCAACGGTGTTACGTCGTTTTTTACGTACTCCTCCGTTGTTTTGGCAATCATCTTTTGCTCATCTGTGAAGTCTTCTGGTGTAAATACGCGACTTGCGTCCATATCCTCAGTTAAAAATGCTCCACCTTTTACGAATTCAGTCATAGTAGTTCCCTCCATAGCTTTAGTCATATAATTTCCCCCTATTGTTTGTCTGTTTAATTTTTATAGAACTTCGAACACTCCAGCTGCTCCCATTCCGCCACCGATACACATCGTGACGACACCGTACTTTTTGCCTTGGCGTTTCAATTCATTAATTAATTTCAACGTCAAAATAGTTCCTGTTGCGCCTAGTGGATGACCTGATGAAATCGCGCCACCATTGACGTTCACTTTATCTGTATCGAGTCCTAGTTCGCGAATAACTGCGAGCGATTGAGAGGCAAATGCTTCATTGAGCTCGAAAAGATCGATGTCTTCAATAGATAAACCTGCAAGCTTCAAAGCTTTTGGCACAGCTACAATCGGTCCAATCCCCATTACTTCTGGTGGAACGCCGCCTACTGCGAATGAAAGGAATTTTGCCATTGGCTTCAAGCCGCGCTGTTCAGCAACTTCTCGATCCATTAATAAGACCATTCCTGCACCGTCAGATGTTTGTGACGCGTTACCAGCTGTTACGGAACCTTTCGCTGCGAAAGCCGGACGTAATTTCCCCAGTACTTCTGTCGTTGTGCCAGGACGCACACCTTCATCCATTTCGAATAAAACCGTTTTTTCCTGATACTTGCCGTCTGCATCAACAAAACGCTTCGTTACTTCAACGGGTACAATCTCATCGACAAATTTATCTTCTTTGATTGCCGCTTCCGTACGTTTATGTGATTCAACTGCGAACGCGTCCTGATCTTCACGTGAGATACCATACTTTTGCGCCACTTGCTCCGCTGTATGTCCCATTCCCATATAATATTCAGGCGCTTCTTCTGCTAATTTAAAGTTTGGACGAATCGTGTTTCCCATCATCGGAACCATACTCATCGATTCAACGCCACCTGCTAAGACAGCTTCCGAATGGCCGAGCATGATCCGCTCTGCCGCATAAGCGATCGACTGTAAGCCAGATGAACAAAATCGGTTGACCGTTACGGCTGGTGTCGTATCCGGTAACCCGGCCAATGCGCCAATATTACGCGCTACGTTCATTCCTTGTTCCGCTTCGGGCATGGCACAACCGATAATTAAATCATCAATCGGTCCATCATAATTCCCTGCACGCTTCAATGTTTCCTTTATAGTCAACGCCCCAAGATCATCCGGACGGACAGTTGCCAAAGAACCTCTTCCTGCTTTTCCAATCGGTGTTCGAGCACCGGCTACAATTACTGCTTCGCGCATTCTGTTTCCTCCTTTAACTATCTCTCATCAGTTACGTAACGGCTTACCCTTGACCAGCATATGCTGCATACGCTGCTGTGATTTCGGTTCTGCTACTAAACTTAAAAATGCTTCGCGTTCTAAATCTAGTAAGTACTGCTCATCAACACGTGTACCGTACGGAATTTTTCCGCCTGCTAGCACGTACGCGAGTTTCTTCGCAATCTTCAAATCATGTTCGCTAATGAATCCAGAACCGTACATACCTTCAGCTGCTAGCAATAATGTCGCATAGCCCGAATCGCCTGTTACGGGAACTTTCGCTCGCTTTGGTGCAACGTAGCCTGCTTCAAATAAAGCTAGTGCCGCTTGCTTCGCATCATAAATCTGGTGATCCGGATTGACACTTATGCCATCTGCAAAGTCGAGGAAGTTATTCTCTCTTGCTTCGTCAGCCGATGTTGAAACTTTCGCCATCGCGATCGACTCGAATACTTTATTCGCAATATGTTGATAATCAGTAGGTACACCGTTCGGTAAACCTTTCAGATGCTTCTGATACAAGTTGACGTTTCCGCCACCTCCAGGAATCAAGCCTACCCCTACTTCAACAAGTCCCATATACGTTTCCATAGATGCCTGAATATGTGCAGCTGGAAGACAAACTTCTGCCCCGCCACCTAGCGTCATCTGGAATGGTGCCGCAACAACTGGCTTGCCACTATATTTGATCTTCAACATCGCGTTCTGGAATGAACGGATGACAAAGTCGAGTTCAAAGATATTATCATCTTGTGCTTCCATTAAAATCATGCCTAAGTTTGCGCCGACACAGAAGTTTTTCCCTTGATTCCCGATCACAAGCCCTTTGAAGTTCTTCTCCACTTCATCTACCGCGAAGTTGATCATCTGAATGATGTCTAGACCGATAGCATTTGATTGTGAATGGAATTCTAGTAAAGCTACGCCATCGCCAAGATCGATCAAGCTTGCTCCAGAGTTCTTCTTGATCACACCGTGCTTCTTCTTATACTGCTTCAAGTTGATAGCTTTCTCATTTACTTGCACAGCCTGATAGTCCGAGCCGTCGAAGTAGTACGTGTCGCCATCCTCTTCTTTATAGAAAGTTTCATAGCCTTTATCGAGCAATGACTGAACGAATTCAGGGATTTCCTTGCCTTCTTCTTTTAGCATATCAACAGACTTTTTCACACCGATTGCATCCCAAATTTCAAACGGTCCTTGCGTCCAGCCGAAGCCCCATTTCATTGCGTTGTCGATCGAAACGATATCGTCTGCAATTTCTCCATGAAGTTGTGCGGCATATAGCATCGTCGGTGTTAATGTATTCCACAAAATTTCGCCTGCACGATCTTTTGCATACAGCAATGTTTTCACTTTGTTAGCTAGTCCTTTTTGCTGTTTTGCCATTTCGATTGAAGGCGCTTTCATTTTCTGTGTAGGAATATATTCCAACGTCTTCATATCGAGTTCAAGAATATCTCGGCCTTCTTTAACGTAGAAGCCTTGTTTCGCCTTCGCACCGATCCAGCCATTATCAATCATTTTCGTAACGACGTCTGGCAGTTCGAAGATTTTTTGCTCTTCACCTGTCGTTTGATCATAGACGTTTTTCGCAACGTGCATATACGTGTCTAGTCCCACTACATCCAATGTACGGAATGTTGCGGATTTCGGACGGCCGATCAATGTACCTGTAATCGAATCGATTTCTCCGATTGTATAACCGCGTTCTAGCATTTCATGCAATGTCACTTGTAGACCATACGTACCAATTCGGTTGGCGATAAAGTTTGGTGTATCTTTCGCA
Organism: Sporosarcina ureae; assembly: GCF_029267015.1. Taxonomy (GTDB): domain Bacteria; phylum Bacillota; class Bacilli; order Bacillales_A; family Planococcaceae; genus Sporosarcina; species Sporosarcina ureae_D. The sequence goes on from NZ_JARIEA010000062.1 coordinate 4,098, forward strand.
ATAACGACTCCCTTACCTAAACGATCCTCACCGAACACTGTCATGAACTCTACAACTTCAGGTGATGTGGTTTTTGTAGGAATAATCTCAAGCAATTTCAAGTATCTTGGAGGATTGAAGAAGTGTGTGCCAAGGAAGTGTTTCTGGAAATCTTCCGAACGCCCTTCTGTCATCGCTTCAATACTAATACCCGATGTATTGGATGAAATGATGGTGCCCGGCTTTCGCACATGTTCAATCTTTTCATATAAACTCTTTTTAATTTCAAGGTTTTCAACGACGACTTCAATGATCCAATCTACGTCTTTCAATTGATCCAAATGATCCTCGAAGTTTCCTGGTGTAAGTAATGCCAAGCTTTTCTTCGTTGTCAGAGGTGCCGGCTTTTGTTTTTGTAATTTCTCCAATGCTGTAGCCGCAAACTTATTACGGAACTTTGGATCGTCATACGTTAATCCTTTTGCCTCGTCATCTGCACCTAATTTCGGTGGTACGATATCTAATAAAAGTACGGGAATGCCAATATTCGCTAAGTGTGCTGCAATGCCAGAACCCATAACTCCAGATCCTAAAACTGCCGCTTTTCTAATTTGATAAGTCACGTGCAATCCTCCCCTTATGTTCTTTGAATGAACACTCATTCATTTATAGCGTAAAAAAAATACGCATTGCCTATAATTGCTAGTATAAATCATTTGAAACTATTTCGCAATATTTATTTCATATTTAATCTGACTTTTTAAAATAAGCACTTTAATTCCCAATGCCTTAGAATCATTGTACACTATTCATTGAATGGAGGCGATAAAAATGAAAGAAATTAAAACAGCAAGTGAGTTTGAAGAAATCATTGCGAGTGACCAACCAGTACTAGTGAAGTTCGAAGCAGGCTGGTGCCCTGACTGTAAACGTATGGATATGTTCATCGATCCAATCGTTGAAAAATACGATACATACACATGGTATGAAGCGGATCGCGACGTTATTCCTGAAATTGCCGAAAAGTATGAAGTCATGGGAATTCCAAGCTTGTTAGTCTTCAAAGATGGCGAGAAGCATGCACACTTGCATAGTGCGTTTGCAAAGTCACCTGAACAAGTTATGGCGTTCTTAGATGAAGTAAAGATCTAAAGATGGTATTGAAAATGCTGAGAGCCACTAGGTTCTCAGCATTTGTTTTATTGAGGTGGTTAGAGCGGTTGTGTAGCTTGTATGAGCGTTTGCCCCGCTGCATAGAGCGCTTAGCACACTTTATTGAGCGTATGACTGACCTGATAGAGCACTCAGCGAGCTACATTGAGCGGATAACGGGTTTCATTGAGCGCTTAAGCGGCAAGTATGCGTGTCATCCCTTTTCAACCCACACCCTATCCAAAAAGGAGGCGTTCAGCATGTCAAAATACATAGAAGTGAAAGGCAAATCACAATACGATTACGACATTGAACCACGCTACCGTCCATCGGCTTGCGGGCCTGTTACAGCGTATGTATTGTTGCGCCATTTCTTTCCTACCGAACAAACTCCTTCTATTAATGAGCTGTATCGAACATTAGGTAGTACGAAGATTGGTTTGCCTACTTGGCGGTTTGTTGGCAGGCTGGACCAAATGCTCGGCTCGCAATGGAATGTGAAAGTTTGTACTGTACAGCAGGCAATTGAACAGATCGATGAAGACCGTCCTGTTGCGTTGAAATTTGATAAATGGTTCAAATTCAAATGGCGTAGTCGTTTTTCATTCAATTACCACTGGGTCGTGATGGTTGGCTATGAATATGTAGACAATCAACTGCATGTACTCGTTCATGATCACGGTGGCAGAAATTGCGCGAGCCGTGTACGCTCCATTCCTTATGAGCCGAATAAAAAGATTTTGACGTTTGTTAAGATCGAACCGTTAAAACGGTGAAATCGGTAGGCCTTGTTTTGCAATCATAGAATAGCCCTGTTCTTCCATTACTTTGGCGGTTTCTAACGTGAACTCGGGAATGATCAATTCTTCTAGCGGATCATCCAGCTTGATTTCACAATGAATCGTTGCGAGATCTCTTGAAATCATCAACATCTCTTCTTCTGCGTTTAGCTTCTTTTGCAAGCCTGCCGTTAAGTTTTCTCTCGCTGCGAGCACGCCATCGACCGAACCATACTCCTGTATGAGCTTCAATGCCGTTTTCGGTCCAATCCCCTTCACTCCCGGATATCCGTCGCTCGAATCTCCAGTAAATGCTTTCATATCAATGAATTGCTTCGGCGTAATGCCATACTCTTCTATAAAACGAGCTTCCGTGTATTCATCATACTGCGTGAAGCCTTTTTTCGTTAGCGCAATCGACACATCCGGCTTCAACAGCTGGAGTAAATCTTTATCCCCCGATACTACAGTCAATTTGGCTTCGTCTTTCCACGTTTCAACTAGCGAACCAATTAGATCATCCGCTTCCATGTTCTTAATTCCATAACTCTTCCATCCTAGCGTTTCTGATACTTCACGTGCCATATCAAACTGTGGAATTAATTCGGGTGCAGGTGCTGGGCGATGCGCTTTATAGTCTGCGAATAATTCATTACGAAATGTTTTCGATCCCATATCCCAGCACACTGCCAAATGTGTCGGTTGGAAAATCGAGATGGCGCTCATCGTGTGACGTGCAAATCCTTGTACCCCATTCGTCGGTACATCCTTTGCATTGCGGAAAAACTGACCACTATATGCCGTCGCAAAAAACGAACGGAACAAGAGCGCCATTCCGTCTACTACTAAAATATGCGGTTTATTTTCATTCATTATAGTCCACTTCCTTCACCTATAGTTTAGCACAGCTGTCGAACGAAGAGAGAATAAGGTCAAATGATTATCAAGTTGCATATGATACAACGAATAGAAAAAGGAGGCGTAATGAGTTGAATCCACAAGATGAATTTATGTGGTATCCACAATACACAGATCCATATTGGCAAGGTGCTGGTCCACAAAGCTTCTCTACGGCGCAATCATTTTCCCCTTGGCAACCTTGGTTTTCAGGATCACAAGGTTTTCCAGGTATGCAGTGGTTCCCAGGTATGCCAGGATTCCCGGGATCATCTGGTTTTCCGCAGCAACCCAATTTCCCTGGACAGCAACCCGGTAGACCAGGAGGCAATCAAGGTGGGCAGGCAGCCGCTCCTACTACTCCGCCACCGAATCAAGTACCAAGCTACCCGGAATTCCAAACATTTGCGGTAGACCCAGGTGCCATTGCAGGTTGCTTGTATCGCTTTACGTATGTATGGACATCTCGACGCAATGGATTCTGGTTCTACCCAACATTCGTCGGCAGACAATCCGTGGCAGGTTTTCAATGGAATGCGCGAAGATTCCGCTGGGAGTATATCGGTATTGACTTACAACGTATCGATCAGTTTCGTTGTGTCTGAAACAAGTAGAAATGAAGGAGTGATAGTTTGAGTCAGCAGAATGAAGGTATGTGGTATCCGAAGTTGCCTGATGGTTATCCAGGGCGACAGCAAGAGACGCATCAACAGCATCAACCGCAACATGGTCAATATCAACAACACGGGTGGCAAGGTGGAAATACACCTGGTTATCCGCCACCCAATCAACAGAATCCTCAATGGCCACCTGGTTATCCAGGACAGCAGCCAGGATATCCTGGGCAACATCACGGGCATACACAACCGCCAGGATATCCCGGTTACCCTCAACACCCTTCATATCCAGGGTATCCTAGTCAACCAGGACATCATCAACAGCACTATCCTGGACAGCAACCAGGTCATCAGCATGGACAGCAAGGTGGTCAACCACAACAAAGTGCACCGACTTTTGCTCCGCCAAGCCAAACACCGAGTTATCCCGATGCCCATTTACGCGCAGTTGACCCAGGTGGAATAGCGGGATGCTTGTACCGTTACACGTATGTATGGACTTCGCGGCATAATGGATTCTGGTACTATCCAACATTTGTGGGCAGAACTTCAATTGCTGGCTACCGATGGGATCCACGCCATTACCGCTGGGAGTATTATGGATTAGACTTACAGAAAATCGATTCGTTTAGATGTACATGACATGAAATTTGAACAGATATAACATCTCAACAAAAAACCTGACGATTCGTCAGGTTTTTTGTCATTTCCTTTTCATACCACGAATGATCTCCTTCACGTCTGCCTCTACCCGTGTCGATTCCGTGATTTTCTGCAATGCTTTATTATACGTAAACAAATCCAATGAGTGATCCCCTGTTAAATACTTCATCGTCTGATCAGGCAACTTCACAAAACAAATAGATAGCGCCCATGCAACCGCCATTTTCGCATAGTATCCCTCATGTTGTACATCATCTAGTAAATCAAGAACTCTGTCGATATAGTTAGGTTCAATATAATAATCAAGCAACATAACTATACCGAAGCGAAGTTCATACTCCTTGTTTGAAATCAGATACGGTTGAAGGAATGACCATACAGGTTGTTGATTTTGCTTGGTGAATTTTAACCCTGTACAAAAACTGTCGCAAACAGACCAGTTATCCATTTTGGGTACAAATGTCTCTATATACGTCAAAAGCTCCTCTACATCCGCTTTTGCATATCCAATGACTAAACCTTGTAACATCACTTCTTCAAAGTACTCATCATTCGCAGTTTGCAAATATGTTCGCCAGTCGCCTTTTGCAATCTCCTTTGCGAGTTTACGGAGGTCCGGCATGCGCACTCCGAGTACATTATCGATATTCGGTATTAGCGCGGATATAAACTTCTGATAGCTAGCCTCTTGTAGTTCAAAAATTTGTTTTCTGATCGTGTCTTGCATAAAGTATCACCTTTTACGTTATTTTTTCGGTTCAATAATAGGTAGTGGTTTATTGACTAGTTTAGGAGGTAGGGGTGTAATGGTGCAAAAGCAATTGATATTGACTATGATACAGCTTTTTGTCTTCTTGAGGGAGTAAAGTTCTTCGCAGTCTTCCACTGGATTTCCTTCCATATCGACTGGCTCTAGTAAGGTCAGAGTCGCGCAACATGTATCCATATCGATTTTTTCCAATCTGAAATATGGAGTCTTTATACATTGATAGTGAGCGCTGAATGGTTTTTGTAATGTACAGTCATGCAGTGTAAAGGGGATTGTATCGTAGACAGGTAGTGAACAGACAAATTGTAATCCAGGGCCGAATTTCTCGATCATCTCTTGTTCTTCCAGTAATTTTTTCATTGCTAGACAAATTACACTAGGTTCATTCATCATTTTCCTTCCCTTCATATATACGTATCTCTTATATATATGCCTTAGTAGAATAACTGGTTAGGTTTGGTCAAGCATGAATGGATAATCATTTAAAACCTTATGAAGATGATGCATTTTTCTTGGCAACATACATGGCATAAGGAATATGGTTCTTTGCTATAGTGAATATGAAATCTACACATCCCGGTCTCCAATTCACTTCGAAGATCCATAGTTTATTATTTTCATCGATACCTATATCAATACCCAGCTCATCGAATTCCACGTCATAAGTACTTTCGAATTCAATCGTGAAATGCTCAGCAAATTCCTCTAAAGTTTTTTTCATATTCATCCACTCATCGTCAAATTCTCTTTGTAAAAATGTTTTTAACTCTCCCTTACTACCGCCGCGTGAGATGTTGCTAGTCACTCGATCCATCGTACCTATCCTAGGGAAAATGATGGGAATTATCCATTTACCCTCTCTGTCCTTTTGAACATGCAGTCTTAAATCATACGGATTCCCATCTTTTGTTCGGCATAAAATATATGGCTGAACCAAATAGTCTTCCTCACTGATTAAGTCTTGAAGTTCGGAAATAAGTTGTTTTCGATTCGTAGTTGTCTTTTCTGTATCGACTACTTTCTGAAACTGCTCTCCATCTTGCTCTATAAACCAAACCCCCTTCCCTTGACTGCCGGATACTGGTTTGATAATCACTTTTTTATATTTCGTCAAAGCCTCCAATACATCTTTCGGTTGATCCACCCGAATAGAAGGGATCAAATACTTTTCAAATCCTGCCATTTTACTAATTCTCTTATAGACACTCATTTTATTACCAACCGGTTGTGAAGTGAAAGGAATCATTTCACTTAATTTATCGTAGACGGCAGTATCTTCATCGGTTTTCATCCAGTATGAATTGAAAATGACATCCGGGAACAACAATTCTTTTTGAATCCATTCGCCCTGTTCATAAACATAGCCTGAAATTACGTTTGTCGTGAAATTAACATCACGTGGTGAAAAGTAGTAAAAATTTATTCCTTCCATTTTAGCAACAGCTGCCCAGGCGAAAGCTCTATCTACTTTGCTTGGGTGTTTATTTGAATGCAACATTCCTACTGTAATCATCTGCGCTCACTCCTCATTCTTTTCTATATAGAACTTGATATTCTTCGCTGCTTGCAAGGCATTTTGTTTCGCTTTTGAAGCTGAATCGCCTGAAGCGATGACGTAACCATATCGATTTCCCATCGAAGTGGGTGGAGTCATGAACGTTCCTTTACGTGGCTTCACGTAAACTTCACGCACACCTTCATGCATCATTGCATTGTTTTTTCCTGTCACTTTCAATAATGTACCGTAAGCATTCACGGTAATATAATGTGTATAAATATAATTTTCGTGCCTTCTCTTCAAATTCATTTCTTCCCCAATAAAAAGCTTCAATGTCTCTTCCATTAAATTAATTCCATATGCCTCTTCTATCATGCGATTCATAGCACCACCCGAAATTCTTGGGTTCAATTCAATCAACTTCCAGGTATCTTTGACATATCGTAGTTCTAGGTGACAGGCTACGTTTTTCGCACCTAAATCCTCACAAATAGATTCTATTGTTTTGAAAAGCTTATCGTATAAACTTTTCTCCAGTGATAATTGAAAATCATAACCGGTAATGATGAACTTCACGTCTTTTTGAATGTCTTGTTTAATCACTGCAACTAGGTGGTGCACGCCGTCAACCACTACAAGTTCAACTAAATATTGAGGTCCATCCAAATATTCTTCAACGACAATTTGCTGGTGAGGGTAGACATTCAACATATTCTTCATGACACGCATCATTTCTTTTTGATTTTCAACGAGATATACGTCTCTGGATGCTTTGGAAAGTGGCGACTTGATGATGAGGGGAAATACTTCCTGTTCGATGATGAAATGCTCCATATTTGCCGATGTTTCATAAATCATAAACTTAGGTGTTGCATCGTTTGTAGCTAATGCCGTTCTAGTTAATACTTTGTCCTCCATTTTTAGATAGGCATCAGCGGATATTTTCGAATGACAAAATTCATTCGCTAAATGGGCAGTCATCGAAACAAATGGATCTACGAAACTGAACATTCCTTTCAACTTCATTCCGGACTTCTGTAGTGAATGAATCTGTTGACGAATCACTACTTCCGTTAGGCTGTCAACATGAATCATATGTGTAACTTCGGGGAACTCTTCCCTTTGCTCGAGATACTTACTATTTTCAGTTAGCAAGACCGTTACATAGCCTATCCTTTTCGCGGCCTTTATAGCCTCTCTGCTCGAACCACTCTTCGTGGTTTCCACAAACAAAATAACCTCCATTTCACACTCTCCTTCGTCAAAGCCTGTTATTCATTTGTATGTGTTAATGAAAATACAAACAAAACAGTCACTTATTTTGGCGTTCTTTTATTCATATGAAAGAATACAGCTAGTCGGATAGGCCTTCGAACATGCGCAAATATAGTTTTTGCATCTGTGAAACATTGAATATAAAAAGAATAATAAGGAAACTTCCATTGAATTGTTCAGATTAGCAAGTATAATAGTATAATGTTCGTTAGAATAGTTATAAAATTCTAATCAATGGAACTACTTTCAACAAAATGAATTCAACATTTAAGGAGAGAACAACTATGACAACAACTACTGAGAATATCGTCCAAGCCCTGAAAGAGGTATTAACCGATGAACAAGTGACGATCAATGAAACTGTGCGCGAGCTTCATGGTAAAGATGAGTCTTACCATACGATGAAACTTCCGGATATTGTGGCGTTCCCTTCGTGTACTGAAGACGTCAGCAACATCATGCGCGTCTCAAAAGAACTGAACGTTGCGGTCATTCCATTCGGACTTGGCTCAAGTCTAGAAGGTAGTGTCATTCCAGATAACGGTGGGATCACAATAGACTTTTCAAACATGAACGCGATTCTAGATGTGCGCGCAGAAGATTTCCTCGTTACTGTACAACCAGGCGTTACGCGTACCCAATTAAATAAAGAACTAAAGAAACATGGGTTATTCTTCTCTGTCGATCCAGGAGCAGACGCGACACTTGGTGGAATGGCTGCAACGAATGCTAGCGGTACGACTTCTGTCAAATACGGCGTCATGCGCGATCAAGTACGTGATCTTGAAGTCGTTATGGCTGACGGAACTGTTATACATACTGGTAATAAAGCAGCTAAATCTGCGTCGGGTCTCCACTTGAACGGATTATTCGTCGGCTCTGAAGGGACTCTGGGCTGCTTCACTGAGCTGACATTGCGCGTCTATGGTATTCCTGAATTCACAACGGCAGCCCGCGCATCCTTCCCTTCTGTAAAAGATGCGGTAGAAGCTGTAGTATCTATTCTGCAAGCTGGTATTCCGATCGCGCGCGTGGAATTGGTCGACGAACCATCGATGCGTCAAGTAAATATTTTCAGTGAAACGAATTATAGAGAACAGCCAACACTCTTCCTAGAATTCCACGGCAATGAAGCAGGACTTCAACAAGACGTCGAGTTCACGAAAGAAATTGTGGCGGATCATCACTGTGAAAATATTGAATTTGAAACGGACAACGCCGAACGCCATCGATTATGGGAAGCTCGACACAACTTGGCGTATGCTTTCATTCACGGCAACCCGGGCAAGAAGCTAATGGTGACAGACGTCTGCTTGCCTATTTCAGAATTAGCAGATGCAGTCAATCATGCGCGTGAAGTCGTTGAATCATTGAATATGCCAGCCGGAATTGTTGGCCACGTTGGTGACGGTAACTTCCACGTACTATTGATGATGGACGTCAACGATCCAGCTGAAATCGCCAAAGCGGATGAGTTGAATGAAAAAATTGTTCTGTATGCACTCGAGCGTGGCGGTACATGTACAGGAGAGCATGGCGTAGGAATCGGCAAACAGAAATACCAGCAACAAGAACATGGCGCTGCACTTCTAGTCATGCAAAAAATCAAACAAGCTCTCGATCCGGATCATTTACTCAATCCAAATAAAATCTTCCACCTTGATTTAGAGGTGACGAAGCCATGAAAGCACTCGAAGCCATTAGTTCTATAGCAGGAAAGTTCTTTGCATTTTGGGTCATCATTGTTGCGATTATTGCATTCATGTTCCCCAGTCCATTTCTTGGATTAGGTGCCTATATTACGATTTTACTAGGCGTCGTCATGTTTGGAATGGGACTGACGTTACGCGCTGTGGACTTCAAAATCATTTTGACTAATCCGCTACCCGTGATCATCGGGGTTGCCGCACAATTTGTGGTTATGCCATTGGTTGCTTTCGGTTTAGCCTATTTATTGAAGTTGCCACCTGAATTAGCCGCCGGTCTTGTATTACTTGGATCTGTTCCAGGCGGTACCGCTTCAAACGTTATGGTCTATCTAGCAAAAGGAAATCTTGCGTTATCTGTGGCGATGACGTCCCTTTCCACATTATTGGCACCACTCGTCACACCGCTATTGTTATTATTGTTAGCAGGTCAATGGCTTCCGGTAGATGCGGTGTCGATGTTTAAGTCGATCGTACAAGTGATTATCATTCCAATCGTTCTAGGGTTACTCATTCAACGATTCTTCCCTGGAGCCGTTGCGAAAAGTGTATCCGTCGTACCGATTATTTCAGTTGTTGCCATCCTTATCATTGTCGCTGCGGTTACTTCCGCGAATGCAGGCAATGTAGCGAGTTCAGGTTTCATCGTATTTATCGCGGTGTTCTTGCATAACGGCATCGGATTACTACTCGGCTATCTAATCGCGCTTGGACTCGGATTAAATGAAAACGACAGACGCGCTATCTCACTTGAAGTCGGGATGCAAAACTCGGGGCTTGGCGTAGCACTCGCTACCGCTCACTTCGGGCCACTCGCAGCCCTCCCAAGTGTTTGGGGTGCCATCTGGCATAATATCTCTGGCCCGATTCTAGCAACCATTTGGTCAAAAAAACCGACTGGCGATACCCAACAAGATCAAGTAATTAACCAAGTGAAAGTACATTCATAAAAAAAAGAAACCGCCAGACCTCGATCTTTTTGTCGAAGGCTGGCGGTTTCTTTAACATAATGGTAAAAAATATAATGTTTTTATTACAATTCCATTTTTTGATTGTTTACTAATCTACTAATGTGCTATCGTTAACTTTGGAAAACTACAGAGAAATAGCGATTATAGATTTGGAGAGATTAACTTGACGAGGAAATGGCTTGTGGCTTCATTGGTCTTTGTCTGGACCATTGGCGGCGTTATTTTATGGAATGATTGGAATAGTAGAGAGTATGGACTAACTTCAGAAAAGAAAAGTACAGTGACAAGTACGGAAAAAAAGGACACGACTGAAAAAGTAACGGAAGTGAAAGCAGAACAAAAGGTGGAAGAAACAATTAGTAATACAGCTACGATTGGAATGATCGGGGATGTGCTTTTACATAATCCCATCTATACATATCCGAACTTTGATTTTGCATTCGAAGCAATAAAAGATAAAACGGCAAGTATTGATTTTCTATTAGCGAATCAGGAATCTATGCCAGGTGGTGCCGAACTTGGATTGTCTACGTATCCAAAATTTAATAGCCCCAAACACATACTTCCGGCTTTGCAAAACATTGGTGTCGATATGGTTACCTTCGCGAACAACCATACATTCGATAAAGGAGAAATCGGTGTACGAAAGTCCATCGAGCATGCAAATGAATATGGGCTTCAGTATGTTGGCGCCTATGAATCATTTAAAGATCGCAAGACGCAACGGATTGTCGAAGTCAACGGCATCAAAATTGGAGTACTTGCCTATACGTATGGCACAAATGTGGAGCTAGACTTGCATGACAAAGAGTACTTGGTCAACTACATCGACCGTGAACGGATGGAAAATGAAATCAAACAAATGAAACCCATGGTAGACGTTACAATCGTATCGTTGCATTGGGGGCCTGAATATCATCTCGAAACATCTGAAGATCAAGCCGAGCTCGCACAATTCGTTTCAGATGCGGGTGCAGATGTACTATTTGGACATCACCCACACGTCTTGCAGCGCTATGGAGAAGTGGATAATACGAAGGTATTCTTCTCACTTGGCAACTTCTATTCCGCTCAACCATTCGACTATACGAACTTTGGCGGAATCGCTAAGCTAACGGTGACAAAAGAACAAACTGGCGATGACAAAACGGTAACTATCGAAGATCCACGATTTTTCCCAACTGGCGTCATTCGAGATCAAGATAGACGTTTCAAAGTGGTTCCGCTGAGTACAGCCAACCCAACAATTACATATAATGATGAATGGGTTGAAAACCATGTAGGCGTGCCAAAATGGTAACCTCCCCGAACACTCAAAAGCCTTTCTAATCTCCGGATTAGAAAGGCTTTTTCAACTAGTTACATCTTTTCGACTTACGCGCCGAGTACCGTCTTGACGTCTTCTATTAACAATTCATTCTCAGTCGCTGTCAGCCCATCGTATCTTTTCACAATCTCACCGTCAGGGTTTACTAAATAAAAGTAATAGCTATGGGCGCGTTGATCTAGCGCTCCCTTTTCCAATATAGAAAGGAAAGTATTTTTTGAAATGTCTTGGATCGTTTCAAAATCATAGCCTGTCAAAAAACTCATCGTACTCAGATCTGCTCCAAAGTCCGCAGCATACTTCCTCAGCACTTCCGGTGTATCATAATCAGGATCTATACCGAATGATACAATTTGAGGTTGCAGACCCTCTTCTTTTAATTTTTCTTGAACATCGACCATATTCGCTGTTGTTCTTGGGCATACTGTAATGCAGTTCGTATAGGAGAAATACGCAATCCACCAGTCCCCTTTTAAATCATCCAACCCAAGAGGTTTTTCATCTTGTGTAGTAAATGTAAAATCAGGTATTTTTTCAGACATATTTGTTTCGATTTTCTTATTACATGCGCTCAGAAATAAAATGGTCGCGCATAAAAGAATAGCTACTTTAATTTTCATGAAGATCCTCCCACTTTTGGTCTATCCCAATAAAGAAAGTAAGTATACCACATTCGACATCTAATTATAATTGCAGTTTACTCATTGTCTTACCCCGGTCTAGAAATGATTGTATCATCATTTCCTTGTTCAATGTGAATGAGCTATTTTTGTTGAAACTATTCTATGAGCCAAATGTAGTGTTATTTATTAGTTATATCAAAAAAATAGCGGATCCAGAACTAACAAAAGCAGGATAAAACGTAGTCATATTAGAACGAGGTAAAAACAAATAGCATGAAGTCTTCATCGGAACGAAAGATGAATTACGCCACTCTAAAAGATATGAGCAGAAGGCGGCAATGTTGCAGCTGCATCACTTGAGAAAAATGCTTGATTTGAATGAAAAAACACGCCATCTATTCGTCTAAAAAGACAAATGATGGCGTATTTTTATACCTATTTATAACCTGGCTCTAGACAATCACTTAATATGCAACGTAACGTCTTCTTTCAAACTAGAAAGAATCGGAGAACGTTCAATCGCAATAGCTGCAATCTCTGCCAGATGTCCTTTATTCGTAGCAGACTGTGCCGATAAGACGATCATTGGTTTCGTAATTCCGCTATTTCCACTTTGAATTCCTAAAAATGGTGCTTTATCACATACTCCACTGAAGACAATCTCCGCTCGATCCACAATGACACCTTGATTATGTGCTTCTAAATGGAATGTAACACCAAAACTCGTAGTTGCCGCAGCGATCAATAACTCAATCGGCATCACTTGCTTTTCTCCAGGCTTCGCAAATCCTCCCAAATCAATTTCGTGCAGATCTTTCGTTTCAAGCGATATCATTTCACCAACTACATAATGACACGTCCCCTGCCATTCACTAATGGCGAGTGACGGATCTTGCTCTATCAATCGTTTAATTTCAGTCATGATTTTAGTTGTACTCATATTATGGCCTCCTGGTAATCTAAGTTGTATTTAGTGTATATGCAAATCAGGAAAGTCTAATCTATTCTGGCTGTATTGCCCCCTAGTGTAGGTTGCCCAGCGTGTTGTAGATGAAGTAATTCCTTACGTGTTAAAAAGTTCATACTACTCATCTCCTTCACCATAATCATTTACCAAATCTCTTCAATTCGTGGAACTCCTATCCATCCTAATCGTATATATATTATAATAAAAAATCAAAGAGGTGATGGGATGAAAAAGAAAGTTGTTATAGGGTCCTTTCTAGTGTTGCTGATCCTACTAGTTTTCGCCTCGACTTTCTTACATAGGGCGACTGAAGATTCGATTCTTGCCAAGCGAATTGAAGAACAAGCCAACGGTGGTGTGATGAAAATCCCATTGAGTACATTAACAAATTTCGACTGGGATCAAGCCATGGTCTTCGGTCCATATACTTCGAGAGAAATGATTGAGGACAGTTTGAATATTACAGTCAAAGGCAGTATACAAAATATTGATTTTAGAGATGATCTATTCTTGCTTGTTTTTGCTAATGGCAAGTATGCGGTTAAAACTGTTGAACTACCTAGAAAAACTTTTGATTTTACCAACAATAATTTTATACTAACGCCGACCTATGACGGGTTAAACGTCGATCGTTATTTGCAATAAAATGAACGCAATTACAAACGGTATGCTAAAGTTTCAAGAAAAGCATCGCCCTCGTTGCACACTATATAGAGAATAAATCCAAAAGGGATAGTGCGTGTGGAAATCTTTTGTCCACACGCACTTTTTCTTTTCTTTGTAGTTTTCTTAAATGCTTAGGTTATTGCTAGGTGCAAAACTCTCCCATGGAACGGAGCAAATTAGTCTACTACATGGACTGTTTTGCTCTCTTCGTACAATCTATTTGAGCAAAATATAAAACGAAAAAACCCTTTTTTGCTCTATATAGAGTGAAGAAAGTAAATGGGATACTGAATAAACGATTTTATTTTTTGAGAATATGCTTCTTATGCCATTTAAAATAATATTTATTTTCTTCCATACGTACAATTTTCACTTTTGAATGTATCGCATACTTCTCATAATCTTCTTCTGGAATCTGCGAAGAAATATGGATCTTTCCCTGACCATCGAATGCAATGAAACCTCCATCATATAACGCTGCGTGATTATAGCATAGTAATAAGCCATTATACCGATTTAATCTTTCCGCTTCAGTGCTATCTTTCCAAGGCTTGGAATGACTAGCTTTCAACAAATCGGCTAGCTTAATTTCACAAATCGCACATGTACCATTCCATTGATCCATCAATTCATTTCTAAACTTCTGTTTGCCTAGCCGCACTTTCGTTTTAGCTTCCGATTCCGTTTCAGTCAACATAGGGATGAACGTATTATGTTCGGTTCTTTTCACAATCCCAATAGCAAATTCCAACTGTTCGTCATCTTCCACAAAAATATTCAACTCACCAATCAGTTCCACTAACTTAATCAATAATTCTTCATTACACGGATATAAATAGCCTTGGTTTCCATTTGAATCTTTTTGGAATGGCGAATATTTCATCGGCAGGTAAGGTTCGATATGAGTAAAATGATCACGAATGTTTAACGGAACTTCTAACTCATGATACTCTAAGTGAACTAGATATCCTTCTTCTTTGTCTTCTAGGTGCGTCCTCATACTCGAAGGCTTTTCTGCGATCACATAGTCAGATGTAGCCACACTTATTGCGACAATATCCCCCTTTACATAATGCAGTATCCGATCCCCTGCACGCACTTCCCTTACGCGCTCCCACGAATGCTGCTCTTGTCCAATACGATCTTTTCGGGGTGTCCAAATGATTCCTACTTCTCGTTCTTCGTGATATGTACGTCCTTGCATAACGATGAAACTTTGCATCAATGAGAACTCCTTTCTGAACCGATTTCGTATACTAGTACTCTTATCATATCTGGTACGGTTAAAAAGTGCATTCTTTGCAAACGAAAAACTGCAGACCACTCTACTTAGAGGTTTGTCTGCAGTTTGATTGTTTTGTATTCAGTTATCGTATGAAGGAAGTTTTACTTCTCAAACATACTCTCAATCAATTCTTCCATATCCTCCGCGGCGTGCAGTTCCTTCGACTGGAGGGCATCCAGTTCACCGTTCTCCATCGCTTCCACGCTGAACTTCTTCGTCTTTTCTTCTACACAGTTGACGAATATTGTATAGGCTTCTTTTAGTTCATTGCCTTCCGTCTCAAATGCGTTCGGAACTTCCAATGCATTCATATCAGCGAGGATCTGCTTGAACTCTTCTACTTTAACTAACCATTGTTCTTGCATCCCTGGAATATCGAGTTCTTGTTTAGAAATAAATTCTTCAGAAATACCTTCGTATTCTTCTGACGCTATAATCAAGCGTTCATGTAATCCAATGATTTTCTGTAAGTAATCTTTTCTGCTGAGTGCCATAGTATCATCTCCTTGTATGAGTATACCTGTTTAGTATTTCATCATACATCTTCCAATGCAAACGGGAGGGTTCGGGCACTTCTTTCTTACTTCTTGAAATTGAAGTTCTTGTCTTTTTCATCAACTATAACGAGTACTTGATCCATCACATAGTTTCAATTTCTAGTATGTCTGTAATACTTATATCACGCTATTTAAACGATTATGTATACACACCAGACCGGTTCTATATAGCGAGCGGTTGGTTGACGGCTTATGCAAAACAAGTGCCGGTCTGGTATGTTTTCTATTTCTTGCTTCGATAGTGCATCCCATTGTTCTTGCTCATGTTACATATAATGAAAACCAGGCTGGCTCTATAAGCGAGCGGTTGGTTGACGGCTAGTGCTGAACAGGTGCCAACCTGGTTTCTTTGAGGCTATATTTGGCATCACCTCCTTTAAAGTCCTTAACAGATCAGTTTTTCACAATCCACTGCCCGGAGCTAGCGTCTCTTCCCATAGAGAACGCTTGCTCCACGACTCCTTCGCGTCCGTATTGATAACGTATTTCCACTCTGTCTTCATTGATTGGAATGGCTCTACGATAAGCAGCCTCGAGGAATAGTTCCCCGATCCTGCTCGATTCTGCGAATACCGATGACTCAGGTAGTTTATTCAAACCGGTGAGCTGATCGTATAAATACAAATCGAAGTACTCTTCGGCTGTATAATCACTCTTCATTTGATCAGTCAGATAATCGATGTAGATTGATTCGGTTCTTTCTTCCGTTGCGACGCCAATTAATTTACCGTAAATTTTATGCACTGGCGTGACGGTCGCTCCTTGAACCGTACCCTTTGCCGGGAAGTGGTTCAGCAGCAAATATTCCCGTGCGTTTAACAACTGATCGTATCCGCCAGCAATCTTGACGTTTTGTTCTTTATAGCGATCCATCAGCTCAGACGATAACTTGTTGCCGTTAATGTTCAGCTTACCGTCTTGCAAAACAACACGATCTCCAGGTACCGCCACAATTTCATAATAAACACCTGTATACGTCGGCAAGTGACTATTCGTATTCGTAAAGGTTTTCACTATATCACCCGGTTCATAGACCGTAGCATCGTATAGATCCGCCTTGCGTTCTAGAACTGGATGATATGTGTCCGTACTAAATTGCAGTGAAAAAGATTCATCATCGACGTATAATAGACCGTCCACTTCCTTCGCCTCAGGCAACGAAGAGAATTCCTCGTAATCAATGGTCGATAGTTGGTCCTTCTTTTGCAGGGCAGAAATCAACGCCATATCGTCAAGTGGATCATACGGTGTTCCCGGTCCTTGATCAGATGAGATTTGATTGTCTGGCATCAAGTTGAACACAAGCAACAAGGCGACAACGGGTAATGCCGCTGTGACGAGCAATGCTTGCCAAGAAAACTGTCTCTTTCGTGAAGGTTGGAGGTCGTCGTGCACGCGCTGTTTGATTCGACGTTCCTGTTCTGTTGTATCGCCCATCATTTGGTCGAGTTTTCGTTTAAAATCATTCAAAGTCGTCCACCTCCTCATCTTCAAAAAATCCCTTCAATTGCAATTTTGCTCTACGTAATCGAGTCTTGACCGTGTTTTCATTGAGCCCTAGAAATAATGCGATTTCCGTAATCGATTGCTCGTCATAATAATATAAAAGTAGAGGCTCGCGATATTTCAGCGGCAGTTGGAATAAGTGCTTTTCAAGTGAAGCGAGCTGCTCTCGCTCAATGATTTGTTCTTCCGAGCTTTTGGTTGATACGAAAATCGTTTCAAATACGACATCTTTTTTATGCTTCCAGGAGCGCAAATAATCTTTTGCACGATTCGCCGTCATTTTCGTCAAATACGTTTTAAGAGAGGCTTCATTGCGAAATTGGTCGCTCTTCTGGAAATACGTGACGAAGACTTCCTGCACGACATCTTCAGCAGTTGACCAGTTTTTCACGTATAAATAAGCGATTCTTACTAAATAACGCGAATGCTCATTCATTATTTGATCCATTTCATTCATTTGGGTTAGTCACTCTCTTCTATGGCCATCTCATGTCTCCGTCAACATATGTTGCAAAATCCTTAAACGACCTTTTTTCTGTCATGCCAAATCGATTCACTTCATAATTGGAACGATCCATATTGGCATATCCTTCTACTGTTGTATAGCCGATTAGCAATCCTACTTCTTTAGCAGCCGCGATAAATTCATCATTATATTGGCCATATGGATACGCGATCGAAACAGCTGATGGTACATGGTGCAAATTCAGCTTCAAATCTTCGATAATTTCCTCTTCCGAATGTTCGAAAACTAAACCCGCTCCGCTTTCTATCCCAAGCTCATGCAATGCGCATGTGTGGGCTTCAAACTGGAAGACATCTGTCATCTCTTTCAGATCTTCTGCATCAAGATACTTCAACAACCCACCCCCGTCAAATGCGGGTGCCCCTTTTCCTCTATCCAAACGAGAAGAAATGATGTGGTGAGGTGAAGTAAAACCGTGCTGCTTTAAGACGGGATACGCATATTTCTTCGAAGATAATAATCCATCGTCAAATGTAATAATCAAAGCTTTTTCGGGTACGACTAATCGACCTTCAAGATAATCATACAACTCTTGTGAAGTCAGCGTCGTAAATTGTTCATTGGCTAAATACGCCATTTGCTCTTCAAATTTTTCAAGTGAGATCGTACTCATTTCTGTTTTCATTAGTTTGCGTGGCAGTACTTGGTGATACAGTAGTACCGGCAAGCCTTCATCCATTTCTGCCGATGACTTATGAATATAGCCCGCACGTTCACCGACTTTGATAATATACCAATCGTTTTCTTCCTGCACAACTGGATAGCGATAACCTTCCCTCAATTGCATGAGGATACCACTTTCACGATTTGCTTCCGAATAGACCGGTGTTTCTTCTGCTGTTTTTACTGCACCGAGACGTTCTGTATGTAACGGTGCTTTGATCACGTTCTTTTCTACCTTTGCCTGCCCTTTACGAATGAAAGCGGGCATCTTGCCTACTCGAATCTCGTAATATTCCTCATCTTCACCAATGATCGCAACCGCTTGATCTGCTTGCAGTTCACCAATTCGGACAAGATTCTCTTGCTTCATATAAATTGGTTGGTTGTGTGTAAGTGTGACTACCTGTTCAAATTCTCTCTCTGTAATGAACGGTTTGCTTTGTATAGTTTCCGCAAATGCCGTGGCTGGCTGCTCATGGAACAGTGGCACTTCATTCAAATTCCACTTGGCTCCTTCTCCCATTATAAATAAGAGTAAGCTCGCAAGTAACAACACACAGCTATATATTTTCTTCATGTGAATCCCCCTATTATCATTTGCGCACCCTACAGACGGAGGAATCCAGAAAAAGTTTCAAAAGTTTTTTAGAAAGTTTTTTATCGATGGCAACCGTACAATGTATAGTAAAAGAAAAAGCATCCTTTCGCTCTTTTTAGAACGAAAGAATGCCTGATCTATGCATATAAATGTTTTTTCATAACGCTACTTCCCTAAAACCGTCTTCACATCCGCCACTAGCAAGTCATGATCTGTTGCGCTCATGCCGTTATACTGTTTGACAATCTCGCCGTCAGGATTAATTAAATAAAAGAAAAAGCTGTGCGATCGCTGACCGAGTGCTCCTTTTTCCAATACTGCCTTGAATGTATTCACAGACAACTTACGAATTTCTTCAAAATCATAGCCTGTTAAAAACGTCATGGTATCTAGGTCCGCTCCATAATCTCTTGCATAGTCTCGCAACACTTCAGGTGAATCCAATTCCGGATCGATACTGAACGAAACGATTTGCGGTGTTATACCTTCTTCTTTCAAGCTCTTCTGGATACTAACCATATTGGCTGTCGTTCGTGGACAGACCGTTGTACAGTGCGTATAGGAAAAATAAGAAATCCACCAATCCCCTTTCAAATCATCCAGCGCGAGTGTGTTCTCGTCTTGTGTAGTGAACTCGAAATCCGGCAATTCTTCGGACATATTCGTTTCGATTTGATTGGAACAGGCACTGAGAAATACGGCTGTCAAGAAGGTAAAAAGTATTCGGATATTCATACGCATCTTTCCTCGCTATAATCTATATATAGAAAGGGGAGAGGCTTCGATCTCCCTCCCCCCTTGTCACATCTTTAATTGGTTCACGCTTTTGCGCTTTCTTCCTTTTTAACCAACTGGCCTCCGCCGTCTTCAAGGAACTTGATCATTCCTTCAGCAGCACGATACGCGAGAGCACCAACTGTCGCTGTAGGATTGGAGCTACCCATCAGTGGGAATGAAGAAGCCCCTACTACGAATAAATTATCCATATCCCATACTTGTGAATAGTTATTGACAGCAGATGTCTCAGGATTGTCTCCCATGACTACACCGCCACCTGTATGGTCAGATAGTGAACTCTTATCAAATTCTGTTTCCTCTGTAATTTCAGGCACGGTAATATGATCGGCGCCCATTTGCTCTAGTAACTCTTTTCCTCTTTGGTGAGCATATCGGACAATGTTGCGGTCTTGGTCATGGAACTTGCTCGTGACGCGCAGCAATGGATCACCAAACATATCTGTATACGTCGGATCTAAATCCATATAGTTTTCACGCCAAGCGAGTGCACCATTTTGCTGCTGAACGTCTATACGACGGTTTGCATAGAAAATGGATTTGTCCTTGAATTCTTTACCCCATGACGGAACACCTGCAGGAACATGGTTATTCGTGATCGGTCTGTCGCCTCTTTGAGATGTACGCAAACAGAAACCATGCAAGAAATCAAGTTTTGAATGATCAAGCTGCTCAATATTAAAGTCATCCATCGTCACGCCAAGTGCACCCGTACCCGCATAGCGATTGAATTTCTTCTCATCGAAGAATCCACGTACGCGTGTGTGTGTCAAGTTACGTTGGTGTGCAGTCAAGTGACTACCGATCACGCCGGTTCCGTCTGTTGGATTGTACGGCTTGCCGATTTCAGATAATAACATGAGACGCGTATTCGTAAAGGTGAATCCAGCCACAACGACAATATCTGCCGGTTGAATGAACTCTTCCCCTGTTTCCGTATCTACATATTTAATGCCGACTGCCTTTCCATTTTCATGGACAATCCGAACTGCGTACGAGTTATTGCGCAACTCATACTTACCGCTTTTATTTGCTGTA
The DNA here is from genome assembly GCF_029267015.1 of Sporosarcina ureae. Lineage (GTDB taxonomy): Bacteria > Bacillota > Bacilli > Bacillales_A > Planococcaceae > Sporosarcina > Sporosarcina ureae_D. The sequence continues at coordinate 24,955 of NZ_JARIEA010000062.1, forward strand.
GCTAACACTGTAGCAATTGGATCCGCTTTCGCTCCGAAGTCACAACCGAATGATTCACAAAAAGCGCAATACACACATCCGTTGATCGTCTCTCCATCGGGATTCGTATACGTCTCCGATATGTTAGCAGAAGCTATACGATACGGATGATACCCCAAATCTTTTGCAGCTTTCGTAAAGGTACGAATGATATCCGTTTCTTTCATCGGCGGGGTTGGATAATCATCCGAACGCTGACCCGGTCGCAATGGATCCGGCTCACCAGAAATTCCAGCTGTTTTTTCAAACTGATCGTAATACTTCTCAAGCTCATCATATGTAATACCCCAGTCTTGGAGTTGCATATCTTTCGGGATGATTTTCTCTCCATACTTTTCGACCGTCTTCGTATGCATTTCAAAATCCGTTGGAAGCCAACGATAGACCATGCCATTCCAGTGAACACCTGAACCGCCAGTAGCTGTACCATTAATCGCATTGGTATCGTTACTTCGGTTAGGCGTCGCCGTTTCATCCAGCGTATTGCGGATCGTCAACGTTTCTTTGTTCAATTCTTGGAACATGAGTTTTCGCACATCATAACGAAGTTCGTCTTTTGCACCGACGAAATCTTCTCGCTTCTGCGCTTTTCCTCTTTCTAATCCAACTACTTTATATCCTTTTTTCGTTAATTCAGCTGCTGCAATACCGCCTGCCCAACCCGAACCTACGACGACTGCATCTACTTTTTCTAATGTTTTTACCATTCTTGTCTCCCCTTTCCTATCATTTATTTAGGTTGATAATCCGTCAAACTGACTTGATCCATTTTTACAAACTTATCTTCTTCTATCATATCGGTATACGATGCGATAGCACCTGGATATTCTTTCATTTTCCAGCCTTTCATATCTCGATTGCCTCCGTATAACGGATCACAATACGCGCCTTCAAGCGTAGTAGAACGCAATAAATTAAAGAATCCTTTTGAACTAATGCCTTTGACTTCTACTTTGTCATCTGCAAAGTCCGTCATAATTTCTAATTGCTGATCTTCCGTCGCTTTAACGAAATTCGTATCAAAGCGTTTTTGGCTTTCGACATCCATTGTTCGTAACCCATTAATGAAAATCTGTCCGCGATCAAGACTTGAGTCCGAAGCTGCTGCTTTAGAACCTATGAAAGGACCTTGTCTGAAATCGCCTACGTTGGATCCATAAGGACCTGCCAATTGTTTATCGATATAATAAGGAACTCCTAACTCTATTGCTCCAGGACCGTTATGATCTTCAGGGAAGATTCGCTCCACTGCCTGTTCCAAAATAGCGAAATCGGCAATACGTGTGAAATACATACGTGCTTCTTCATATCGCTTCTCTTTACCGCTTCCTTTATCCCCAGCAGTATTCGAATTCGTATCGTTCTTAGATCGACTGCTAAACAAACCACCAAGTAACGCACCGCCGGCTACACCTCCGACAGCAATACCTGTATTTTTGACAAAACTACGACGTCCCGGATCAGAAACTTCGTTTGCATTCTTCGGGTTGTTTGAATTATTATCAGCCATTGACTTTCCTCCTCTTTATGTAAATAGTTCAACAGTACATGAGCGATTCACACCGAAATATTTTTCCGCTTTTCGGAAAATTGAATGCGTATGCAGTAAAGCTATCACGATGTGACTCTCGACAATACTAACAGATACTAAAATATCCACTTCTACAGTAATTTGTATACAAATGGACTGTACTACGCACAGTGTAAATCCTTAGTCCAGATTTTTCAATCTATTAACCTTTACCCTACTATTTAAAGGTATAAGCTTAGTAGACGGTCTTCATTTTTTTATTGAAGTACTCTATAAATCTTTATAAAAATGTCACATCATTGCCAGCCGTTCTCATACACTATAAATGAGGTGAAAACTATGGCGAGAGTCAAATATCGAGATTCAGATGTCGACTTAATGGCAAGAATGATGAGAGCGGAAGCCGAGGCAGAAGGTAATCAAGGAATGCTGTATGTTGGAAATGTAATTGTCAATCGTGCAGTAGCCGATTGTCTCGACTTTAGAGATGTGCGTTCGATCAACGATGTAATTTTCCAAATACAAGGCAATAATTATTCATTCGAAGCCGTACAAAAAGGAAATTTGTTTTATCAACGTGCAAGAGAATCTGAAAAAAGATTAGCTGAACGTACTCTAACAACCTGGCGTCAACATCCTGCCCACTACGCGCTATGGTATTTCAATCCATACGCCCCCTGCCCGCCTACTTGGTACGGTCAGCCATTTACAGGGCAATTTAAAAATCACTGTTTCTACGAACCGCAACCAGGGACTTGTGATAGTGTCTATATGGGTTAAAAAGCACCATAGATTAGACTCAATTGAACATTTTGAATGAAACTGATAAACTATACCTATTACACTATTTAACACAGAATATAACCACCTTCCACTCAGGCAGAGCAGAGGGTGGTTATTTTTTTAATAACTTACATATTGTCTAGGGGGACTATCAGTGCAAATTATTACATCACACGTCAATACTGACTTTGACGCGCTCGCTTCAATGATTGCGGCGAAAAAGCTGTATCCGGACGCACAGTTGATCATTTCCGATAAGTTGGAAAGTCGCGTACAACGTTTCTTGAATATTTACCGAGATGTCTTCGACTTCGTGCCAAGTGCTCGTATTGATTGGGATCAAGTAACAGAAATGATTATCGTGGACGTAGCTTCACTTTCTAGAATTGGTAGACTCCCCGATGATTTCGATGTCTCAAAACGCAAAGTCATTATGTATGACCACCATCAAAAAGGCGAACAGGACCTAGCATACGACGAAGGGACTGTGGAACTTACAGGAGCTGCTGTCACATTGCTTCTTGAGGAAATCCAGAGAAAGAACGTATCGATCACAAGTTTTGAAGCTTCCTTATTCGGTCTCGGCCTGTATACAGACACAGGAAACTTTACATATGCAAATACGACTGTCCGTGACATGAAGGCTGCTGCTTATTTACTCGAACAAGGAATGAGCCTTGAGATGGTTGGCAGTTTCGCGGAGGAATCATTAACGTCAGACCAGCAAGATTTATTGGATGAATTGCTTACACATACAGAAATTCATGAAGTTGATGGTCTTGAAATTGCGGTTAGTACGCACGAGTTGGATAGTTTCTTGAACGGTTTGGCATTGATTACCACCAAAGTACTGGGTGTGAAAGGAACGGATGCGGTCATTACTGTCGTCAAAATGAAAAATACCGTATGCGTCGTAGGGCGAGCAAATTCTGAACGTATTACACTGCAACCTATCCTGAAAAAACTAGGTGGCGGAGGTCACAAGCATGCAGGTTCCGCCACTGTGAAAAAAGGAGATAAAGATGCCATTCTTGAGGAAATCAACAATAGTATGAGTACGATGTTGCGCCCTGCGATTACCGCAAAAGAGTTGATGACGTCGCCTGTCAAAACACTAACTCCGGATACAACGATTGAAGAAGCAGGTCATCGCATGTATCGGTACGGGCATTCGGGCTATCCTGTCGTCGAAAACAATAAATTGGTCGGTTTAATAACGAGACGTGATCTCGATAAAGCGAATCACCACGGACTCGGCCATGCACCAGTGAAGGCGTATATGACGACTAAAATCTATTCAATCGGACCGGATGCTTCACTTGAAGAAATACAGGAACTCGTTATTGAGCATAATATCGGTCGCTTGCCTGTTCTCGTCGATGGCGAAATCGTCGGGATTGTCACTAGGTCGAATATTATTGAAGTACTTTATAGTGATATGACAGCAGACAAACAAACAGAAAACACGTCCCCTACCGCTGAACTGATTGAAAAGATGGACAAACATATGAGTGAAGAAGTTTCGCAATTGCTGAAGGACATCGGCGAAACAGCGAGCCGCATCCATACACCTGCTTACTTAATCGGTGGGATTGTACGGGATATTTTACTCGACAAGCCGAATTATGACATCGACATTGTGGCAGAAGGCAATGGAATCGAACTGGCGAATAGCATGATGGAAACCCATGGCGGCGAAGTAGTGGAACATGAAAGCTTCGGCACTGCGACGTGGAATACCCCGTCCGGTCTTTCCATTGATATGGTATCGTCAAGGCTCGAATACTACGAACAGCCAGCTGCTTTACCTGAAGTTGAAATCTCCATTCTCGAAGATGATTTGCAACGACGTGATTTCACGATCAATGCGATGGCAATCCGTCTGAATACGGAAGCGTTCGGTGAATTGATCGATCCGTTCGGCGGACAAGAAGACTTGCGCCAGAAGAAAATCAAAATTCTCCATAATATTAGTTTCATCGAAGATCCGACACGTATTTTCCGTGCGGTACGCTTTGAAGAACGTTTCGGTTTCTCGATGGATGAGCAAACAGAAAAATTGGCACTGGAGTCAATTGATAAAGTCATCCACTTGTCACCGCAGCGGATTAATGAAGAAATGATTCGTTTATTTACAGAAGGCAGACCACAAGAAGTCATTCGTCGCCTATTTGAATTAAAAGTTTGGCAACAGTTTGGTGTCAACGAGAAACAGTTAGGTGCTGCCGTAATGGCCGCTAGTACCTTAGAAAAACTGTACAACGAACAAGTACGTCAAATCGCGAATCTGAAAATCGGTGAAAAACCAAGCTGGTTCAATTACTTCCTGTTGCCGTTCTACTGTAACGATAGCTTGTATGCAGCGGAAAAATTCACACTGCGAAAAAACCGAAGAAAGCTATTGGAAGAAATCACTGCATTGCAGCGGCATGACCAGTGGAATGCCGCGGAACAACCTGGAGACTACCACTTGTTCCTTCACGATTTTTCCGACGAAGCAATTCTGTTTATCCTAGTGGCGGACGAAGTAGCGCATCCCGAATCCATCATTGATTATTTGTACGAACGCAACCAACTTCAAAACCTTTTGTCGGGTGGCGATTTAATGAAAGCCGGACTCAAACCTGGACCAGCATTCGCGAAGATCTTGCTCCTTCTGGAAGTAAGTCAGCTAAATGGAGATATTGCCTCCAAGGATGATGCGTTGAAGTGGTTAGAGGAGTATTTGTGTAAGAATTAATTATAAACACCCGAAACTTCAGTTGAAGTTTCGGGTGTTTTGTTTTCTGGTTCTATAATAAATGTTGGGGTACTCAAACAATTGAACAAAAAAATGCACGTGATCACCAATTTCTTTTATACTTGAATTGTCTAGAAACAAGTCAAAGAGAAAGGTGATACGTGCATATGAATTT